>NZ_JACEFC010000192.1 GCF_014180715.1 Nocardioides stalactiti
CTTCCGCATCGCCAGCGGCGCCATCGCCGGCGACCGCCCCGTCGTCCTCCGCCTGCTCGAGATCGAGCCCGCGCTGAAGGCCCTCGAGGGCGTCGTCATGGAGCTCGACGACTGCGCGTTCCCGAACCTCGCCGGCATCGAGATCGGTGCGGACGCCGAGAAGATCTTCGACGGCGTCAACCTCGCCCTGCTCGTCGGCGCCCGCCCACGCGGCCCGGGCATGGAGCGCGGCGACCTGCTGTCGGCCAACGGCGCGATCTTCACCGCGCAGGGCAAGGCGCTCAACAAGGTCGCCGCTGACGACGTCCGGATCGGCGTGACCGGCAACCCGGCCAACACCAACGCGCTCATCGCGCTCAAGAACGCTCCCGACATCCCGTCGGACCGGTTCTCCGCGCTGACCCGCCTCGACCACAACCGGGCGATCTCGCAGCTCGCGACCAAGACCGGCGCCGCGGTGACCGACATCAAGAAGATGACGATCTGGGGCAACCACTCGGCCACCCAGTACCCCGACGTCTTCCACGCAGAGATCGGCGGCAAGAACGCCGCCGAGGTCATCAACGACCAGGCCTGGGTCGAGGACTTCTTCATCCCGACCGTCGCCAAGCGCGGCGCCGCGATCATCGACGCCCGTGGCTCGTCCTCGGCCGCCTCGGCCGCGTCCGCGACCTGCGACGCCGCCCGCGACTGGCTCAACGGCACTCCCGCCGGTGACTGGGTCTCGATGGCCGTCCTCTCCGACGGCTCCTACGGCACCCCCGAGGGCATCGTGACCTCGTTCCCCGTCACCACCTCCGGTGGCAACTGGGAGATCGTCCAGGGCCTCGAGATCGACGACTTCTCCCGCGCCAAGATCGACGCCTCCACCGCGGAGCTCGTCGACGAGCGCCAGGCCGTCACGGACCTCGGCCTCATCTGACGAACCCGCACAGTCCGGTCGACGAACCCGCACACTTCGGCCCTCGAACCCGCACACTTCGTGCAGGTTCGGGGGCCGAAGCTCGTTGGTCAGGCGGGCTGGTCGGGGATGTTGTGGGCCAGGGCGAAGAGAGCGGCGGCGACGGAGCCGACGAGGAGGACGTCGACCAGGCGCGGGCGGACGGCGAGCATGCCGGCGTCGTGCTGCGGCAGGACCAGTCGGAGGAACGACGCGGCGGCGAGCGAGCCGGCGACGACCCGGATGCCGAGACGCCAGTCGTGGGCCTGCCAGGTGATCCCGATCCCGGTCGCCATCGCGGCGAGCACCAGGAGATAGAGCGCGCCACCGATCGTCGACGGATACCGTCGACGCGGCGGGACCTCCGGCACCGGGACCGGTGACGGCTCCGGCGGGATCAGCTCGTCGTTCAGCGGGCCACCTGCTTCTCGGCCATCGCCACGACGTTGGCCAGCAGCATCGCTCGGGTCATCGGGCCGACCCCACCCGGGTTGGGCGACACCCAGCCGGCCACGTCCCAGACGTCAGCGGCGACGTCGCCGGCGATCTTGCCGTCGACGCGCGAGACCCCGACGTCGAGCACGGCTGCACCCGGCTTGACCATGTCGCCGGAGATGATGTCGGGGACGCCGGCCGCCGCCACCACGATGTCGGCCTTGCGCACGTGGGCGGCCAGGTCGACGGTGCCGGTGTGGCACAGCGTCACCGTGGCGTTCTCCGAGCGCCGGGTGAGGAGCAGGCCGAGCGGCCGACCGACGGTGATGCCGCGACCGACGACGACCACCTCGGCGCCCGCGATCGGGACGTCGTGGCGGCGCAGGATCTCGACGATGCCGTACGGCGTGCACGGCAGCGGCGCCTCGTTGCCGAGGACCAGCCAGCCGAGGTTGGTCGGGTGCAGGCCGTCGGCGTCCTTGGCCGGGTCGATCAGGCCGAGCACCCGGTTCTCGTCACGGCCGCGCGGCAGCGGTAGCTGGACGATGTAGCCGGTGCAGGCCGGGTCGGCGTTGAGCTCGGCGACCGCGTCCTCGATCTCCTGCTGGGTGGCGACCTCCGGGAGGTCGACCCGGATCGAGGCGATGCCGACCTCGGCGCAGTCCTTGTGCTTGCCGTTGACGTACCACCGCGAGCCGGGGTCGTCGCCGACGAGCACCGTGCCGAGCCCGGGGGTGATCCCCTGCTCGCGGAGCTTCTCGATGCGGACCCTGAGCTCGTCCTTGATGGCGGCCGCGGTCGCGGTGCCGTCGAGCTTCTGTGCAGTCACGTCGCAGATCCTCGCAGGCTCAGTGGAAGAAGTGGCGGGTGCCGGTGAGGTACATCGTCACCCCGGCCGCCTGGCAGGCCGCGATGGTGTCCTCGTCACGCACCGATCCGCCCGGCTGGACGATCGCCTTGACGCCGGCGTCGATGAGGATCTGGGGGCCGTCGGCGAACGGGAAGAAGGCGTCGGAGGCCGCGACCGAGCCCCGGGCGCGTTCCTCGCCGTCGACGAGCGTGTTGGCCCGCTCGACGGCGAGCTTGCACGAGTCGACCCGGTTGACCTGGCCCATGCCGATGCCGACGGCGCCGCCGTCCTTGGCGAGCAGGATCGCGTTGGACTTGGCGGCCCGGACGGCACGCCAGGCGAACGCGAGGTCGGCGAGGGTCGCCTCGTCGGCCGCCTCGCCGGTCGCCAGGGTCCAGTGCGCCGGGTCGTCTCCCTCGGCCTGGAAGACGTCGGTGTGCTGCATGAGGAGGCCACCGTCGATGCTGCGCATCTCGACGCCGCCCGGCCGCAGCGCCTCCGACACCAGGACCCGGATGTTCTTCTTGCTCTGGAGCGCCTCGACGGCGCCGTCCTCGTAGCCCGGCGCGACGATCACCTCGGTGAAGATCTCGGCGACCTGCTGGGCCATCGCGACCGACACCGGCCGGTTGACGGCGATCACGCCGCCGAACGCCGAGACGGGGTCGCACTCGTGGGCCCGACGGTGCGCCTCGGCGACGTCGGCGCCGACGGCGATCCCGCACGGGTTGGCGTGCTTGATGATCGCGACCGCAGGCTGCTCGAAGTCGTACGCCGCCCGCTGGGCCGCGTCGGCGTCGACGTAGTTGTTGTAGGACATCTCCTTGCCGTGCAGCTGCTCGGCAGCGGCCAGGCCGCCGGCCATGAAGCCGTTCTTGTACAGCGCCGCCGGCTGGTGCGGGTTCTCGCCGTAGCGGAGCACGGCGGACTTGTCCCAGGTGGCGCCGACCCAAGCAGGGAAGCCGGTGCCCTCGGAGGAGTCGGTGAGGACGTTGCCCATCCACGAGGCGACGTGGACGTCGTAGGTCCCGGTGTGGACGAACGCCTTGGCGGCCAGCGCCTGGCGCTCGGCGAGGGTGAAGCCGCCGGTCTTCGCGGCCTCGAGGGCACGGCCGTAGTCGGCGCCGTCGGTGACGATCGCGACCGAGGCGTGGTTCTTGGCGGCGGCCCGCACCATCGAGGGACCACCGATGTCGATCTTCTCGATGCAGTCCTGCACCGACGCGCCGGACATCACGGTGTCGGTGAACGGGTACAGGTTCACGACCACGAGGTCGAACGGCTCGACACCGAGCTCCTCGAGCTGCGCGACGTGGTCGGGCAGCCGGCGGTCGGCGAGGATGCCGGCGTGGACGCGCGGGTGCAGCGTCTTGACCCGGCCGTCGAGGCACTCCGGGAAGCCGGTGAGGTCCTCGACCTTGGTCACCGGGAGGCCGAGCGACTCGATGAGGGACGCCGAGCCGCCGGTCGAGACGAGCTCGACCCCGAGGTCGGCGAGGCCACGGACCAGGTCGTCGAGACCGGTCTTGTCATAGACGGACACCAGGGCCCGCTTGATCTGGATCCGGTCACCTGGCTGCACAGTGGGCTCGGTCATGCGGGCGTTGCTCCTCATCGGTCGATGCATTCGATGAGGGCACCCAGGCGGTCGATGCCGGCTCACACTCCCTGGTGGTTGTCCCACCTACGCCAGTCGTGTGACCCCATCCTATGCGGAGCTCAGCCTCCGAGCCGAACCCGCCGCCCGTCAACCGTCCAGCCCTCGCGAGCCATCCGGCCGACCGTCTCGACGAGCATCGCGCGCTCACCGACCTTGATCCGCTCGTGGAGGGACTCCACGGTGTCGTCGTCCTCGACCGGCACCGTCGTCTGCGCCACGATCGCACCCGTGTCGACCCCGTCGTCGACGACGAACAGCGTGCAGCCGGTGACCTTCACGCCGTACTCCAGCGCGTCCCGCGGCCCGTGCATGCCGGGGAACGACGGCGACAGCGCCGGGTGGGTGTTGACGGTGATCCGCCCCAGCGCCGGCAGGTACGACGCCCCGACTAGCTTCATGAACCCGGCGAGCACCACGAGGTCGGGCTCGAACGCGGAGACCTTGTCGGTCAGCGCACCGTCCCAGTGCTCCCGTGAGGTGTAGTCCTTGACCCTGACGACGAAGGTCGGGACGCCGGCGCGCTCGGCGCGGGCCAGCCCCTCGATGTCGTCACGGTCGGCACCGACGGCGACGACCTGCGCGCCGTAGGCCGGGTCGGCGCAGGCGTCGAGGAGCGCCTGGAGGTTGGTGCCGGCACCGGAGACGAGCACGACCAGGCGTGCGGGAGCGGCGGACACGGCCCGGAGTCTAGGGCTCGGCGCGCCCCGTAGTCTCGTCGGCGATGAGCAACAAGACGCTGTGGATCGTGGTGGGCGTCGTCGGCGGCGTCCTCCTGCTCTGCTGCGGCGG
>NZ_JACEFC010000193.1 GCF_014180715.1 Nocardioides stalactiti
CGCGTCGGGGCCACCGGACAGCACCCGCTCGCAGGCGCGGACGGCGGCCAGCAGTGCGTGGACAGGACCGACCGGCTGACCGGCGACCTGGCGCTCTGCACGCGCGACCCAGCCGCGGACGGGTGCCATCAGACCGGTCTCGCAGAGGAGGTTGATCGCGACCCGGGCCGCCGCGAACCCGGCGTCGACCGGGCGCTGTGCCGCCACGTGCTGGGCATAGAGCCGCTCGAGCGCGGTCAGCGACCGCTCGAGCTCGCCGGCCCCGTACGCCGCGACGGCGACCACTTCGAGCGCGGCCTCCGACGAGTCTGACGCATCGACGAGTCCCAGGGCACGACGGAAGTCACCGTCGTCGAGCGCTGCTCGAGCCTCGTCCAGAGCCACTGTCGCATTGTGACAGCGATTCTCCCGCCCTCAGGTCGAACAGTCCCTCCACCGATCCTCGAAGGAGCCACCCATGCACGCCACGACCCGAGAACTCCCGATCGCCCTGAACGCGGCCGGCGCCACGGTCCGCCACCAGCCCGGCTTCGGCATGGCGAGCGCCTCGCTCGCCGCCGAGCACCTGTCCCTGGCCGCCGGCGTCGACATCGCGCCTCTGCTCCGCGGGCTCGAGGGTGACGCCTGCGGTGCAGCCCACTGGGGCTACCTGCTCAGCGGGCGGCTCGTCGTCTCCTACATCGACGGCTCGACCGAGACCTGCGCCGGTGGCGAGGTCTTCCACTGGCCGGCCGGACACTCCGTCCGGGTGGAGGAGGACGCCGAGCTCGTCATGTTCAGCCCCGCAGCCGAGCACCTCGCCGTGATGAACCACATGATCTCGACGATGGCGGAGATGAGCGCCTGACCCGGGTGGCGCTCAGGCAGGGAGCTGCCAGAACAGCCGGTGGTCGACCCACTGGCTGAGGTAGCCCACGCCGGCGGTGTAGCCCGAGCCCCGGGCGTCGCCCAGCATCCGGGTCGCCAGCGTGACGTGGGTCGCCTTCCAGCGGTGGTGGCTCGCCTCGAGCGCCCGCAGCCGCTCGGCGATCCGCGTCACCTGCGCCGAGCCGGGATCCGCCAGCGCGGCATCGCGATAGGCGTCGGAGAGGGTGTCCTGGCCGCTGACCACCTCGCCCCGGACGTCGGGCACGCTCTCGAAGGCCGGCGAGGTCAGCCGCGCGGACGGAGGCCGCCCGCACAGTCCCTCGAACCGCTTGTAGGTCTCGGACTGGACGGCGCTGGCGCCGTCGGTGAACTCGCGGAAGGTGTGGAACGCCTCGTAGCGCAGGGTCGCCACGATCCGGAAGAGCGAGGCGTTGCGGTCCATGAACGTCACGACCTGGGCGAGGAGCCGGTCGGCGGCGTCGAGCTGGCCGTCCCGCAGTGCCGCGATGGTGTCGCGCGTCCGCCAGCACATCCCTGCGAACGCCATCTCGTGCGCCTGGAGCACCCGGATGAAGAAGTACTCGTCGTGCACGGTCGAGACCGGCTGCATGCTGAGCTCGAGCCAGTCCCCGGCGGCCGCCAACGCTGGTGGCAGGTCCAGCAACAGGGCGGGGAGGTCGGCCTCCGGGTCCCGGGCGATCGCCCCGAGCAGGTCGTCGGAGACCGCGCTGCCCAGGTGGGCGTTCATGAACCGCAGGGAGTGCCGCAGCCGGGTGCGCAACGTGCGTGCGTCCGGTCGCCCCAGCGGTGAGACCGGCGTACGACGGTGTGCGGCGCACAGCTCGTAGCGCACGATGTCGGCCGCGAGCAGCGCGGCGAGGCCCGACGGCAGCAGCGGGTTCTCGCCGAGGATCACGTCCAGCACCGGGATCGAGAGATAGGTGCGGTTCCAGTAGCGACCGTCGTGCTTGTCGAGGACGCACTCGAGGAACGAGTCGAGGTAGGGGTCCCGGCCGTCGTACCGGTCCCGGACCGCGGCCAGCGCGGCGAGCCGCTCGGGAGTGAGGAAGTGCTGCCCCACCACGCGGATCTCCTGGACGACGAGGCGCGCCAGGCCCAACGGGTCGACCACACCCTCGGGACCGACGCCGACGTCGGTGCCCTCCGGGGCGAGCCACCGGGCCAGCTCGGCCGACAGCGCCGCGTCGGCCGCGTCGCGCGTCACCTGGAACGCGCAACGGCCGTCGATCGCTGTCCGCAGGGCGCTCTCGGCCTGCCCGACCTGGGCGGTCATGAACCCCAATGTGAACCGGTCCGCGGGGACTGTCCAGTACCAGGATCGGACCGGTCGGTCAGGCCAGCGAGGCGAGCCGGTCGGCCGCGGCGGCGATCCGCTCGTCGGTGGCGGTGAACGCCACCCGCACGTGCCGGGAGCCGGCCGCGCCGTAGAACTCGCCCGGAGCGACCAGGATCCCGAGGTCGGCGAGCTGCGCGACGGTCGCCCAGCAGTCCGGTCCCTCGGGGCCGCGGGTGGCCCACAGGTAGAGCGACGCCTCGGAGTGGTCGATCGTGAAGCCGGCCCGCTCCAGCGCCGCACGCAGGGTCGCGCGCCGCGCGGCGTACCGGGCGTGCTGCTCGCGGCTGTGCGCGTCGTCGGCGATCGCCGCGGCGAGGACGCGCTGCTGCGGACCGGGCATCTGGAGGCCCAGGTTCTTGCGGACGGCGAGCAGCTCGGCGACGACCTCGCGGTCGCCGGCGACGAACGCGCAGCGGTAGCCCGCGAGGTTGGAGCGCTTCGAGAGGGAGTGCACCGCGAGGATGCCCTCGTGGCTGCCGCCGCAGACGTCCGGGTGCAGGACGGAGACGGCCTCGGCCTCCCAGGTGCACTCGAGGTAGCACTCGTCGGAGACGAGCAGGACGCCTCGTTCGCGGCACCAGTCGACGACCTTCTTGAGGTGCTCCTTCGGGAGCACCCGGCCGGTCGGGTTGGACGGGGAGTTGATCCACAGGATCCGCGGCGTCTCCGGGCCGAGCGCCGTCAGCGCGTCGGTCGCGAGCGTGCGGGCGCCGACGAGTGCGGCGCTCACCTCGTAGGTCGGGTAGGCGAGCTCGGGGTAGACGACCAGGTCCCCGGGGCCGACGCCGAGGTGCAGCGGCAGCGACCCGATCAGCTCCTTCGAGCCGATCACCGGCAGCACCTGGTCGATCGTGAGCCCGGCGACACCGTGGCAGCGCGCGAACCAGTCGACGATCGCCTGCCGGGTCTCCGGCAGGCCGACCGTCAGTGGGTAGCCCGGGGAGTCGGCGGCCCCGCGGGGCGCCCCCTGGGCGGCCTCCGGGGTGGGGTCGACGGGCGTGCCGACCGAGAGGTCGACGATGCCGTCAGCGTACGCGCGGGCCGTGGCGGCGTACGCAGTGAGCTTGTCCCACGGGAAGTCGGGCAGGCGTCCGGAGACGCCGCCCGACCCAGCGACCAGCCCAGCGCTCAGTGGTCGTGTTCCTGCGGCTCGAGCGCAGCGACGAAGGGGTGGTCCTTGTCGATCTCACCCATCTTGGCCGCACCGCCCGGCGAGCCGAGGTCCTCGAAGAACCCGACGTTGGCGTCGTAGTAGCCCTTCCACTCCTCCGGCACGTCGTCCTCGTAGAAGATCGCCTCGACGGGGCAGACCGGCTCGCACGCCCCGCAGTCGACGCACTCGTCGGGGTGGATGTAGAGCATCCGCTTGCCCTCGTAGATGCAGTCGACAGGACACTCGTCGACACAAGCGCGGTCCTTGAGGTCCACACACGGCTGGGAGATGACGTAGGTCACCGGTCTCCTCCTGATGCTGCTGAAGCGGATGGAACACGAAAGTGTTTCGTGTCGGCGCCCACCCTAGTATCTCGGGCGTGACGACGGCGCACGACCCACGTGATTCGGGACACCATGTGCTCGGACCCCACGTCGTCGGGCAGCGCGTCGTCGTCCGGCGACTGCTCCGCGGGGAGACCGGACCCAGCGGCGGACCGGCCATGACCGACCTCCTCGGGGTGTGCCTCGCGTGGGGCGAGGGGCGTTGCGTCATCCAGCCCGAGACCGGCGACCCGGTCACGATCGCGACCGCCGACATCGTCTCCGGCAAGCCGGTCCCGCCGCGCCCGTCGGTGCGGATGCGGGTGTCGTCCCGCGACGCCGAGCTGCACACGACGTCGTTGTGGGCGTCGGTGGAGACCACTCCCCTCGGCTCCTGGGTGCTGCGCACCGACACCGCCCCGGTCGGCCGGCTGCGACGGCGGGCCAACTCGTGCCTGGCGTTCGGCGACCCGGGCCTTCCGTTCGGCGAGGCGGTCGCTGCGGTGCGGTCGTTCTACGACCTGCTGGAGCGGCCGTCGTACGTGCAGGTCGAGGCGGGCTCCCCCGAGGAGGCGGCGTTCGCCGCCGCCGGCTGGGACCACGACCCGACCGGGGACGCCGAGCTGCGGCTCGCCTCGCTCGCCCAGGGACG
>NZ_JACEFC010000194.1 GCF_014180715.1 Nocardioides stalactiti
CCGGGCACCAGCCCGCACCGGTGCGGCACCTGCGAGGGCACCGGCTTCGTCGTCGCGTCCGTCGGGGGTGCGTTCTCGATGAACGAGACCTGCCCCGCCTGCGGCGGCCGCCAGCTGGTCTACGACGAGGCGTGCCCGACCTGCCACGGCAGCGGCCGCGGCACGTCGGCGCGCACGATCCAGGCGAAGGTGCCGGCGGGCGTCAAGGACGGCCAGCGGATCCGGCTGCGCGGCAAGGGCGCGCCTGGCGAGCGCGGCGGTCCGGCGGGCGACCTCTACGTCTCGGTCAAGGTGACACCGGACCGGGTGTTCGGCCGCAAGGGGGACCACCTCACCCTCGACGTGCCGATCTCGTTCGCCGAGGCAGCCCTCGGTGCCGAGGTCAAGGTCCCGACGCTGGGGGGCACGCCGGTCACGCTGCGCGTCCCCGCCGGGACGCCCAACGGTCGCACCTTCCGGGTCCGCGGCAAGGGTGCGGCCAAGTCCGACGGCACCCGGGGTGACCTGCTCGCCACGGTCGAGGTCCAGGTGCCCGCGCACTTGTCCCACGACGCCCGCACGGCGCTCGAGGCCTACGCCGCGGCGACGGCCGACACCAAGCTCCGCAGCGGGCTCTTCGAGCAGGCGGAGGGCTGATCGCCGTGGCCACCCCCTTCGGCTCGGAGCCTCCTCCGCCCGAGGCGGCGGTGTTCGTCATCAGCGTCGCCGCCGAGCTGAGCGGCCTGCACCCGCAGACCCTGCGCACCTACGAGCGGATGGGCCTGCTCACGCCGGGGCGCACCCCCGGCGGCGGGCGCCGCTACTCCTACCGCGACATCGAGCTGCTGCGTGTGATCGCCGAGCTGACCGGATCGGGCATCGGCATTGAGGGGGTCCGCCGGATCCTCGAGCTCGAGGCGGCGGTGGCCACGCTGCGCGCCCAGCGCGACGAGCTGCTCGCCGAGCTCGACGCGGCCCACGAGGCGCTGCGGCAGGCGATCGCGGCCCGTCAGCAGGCGGCACCGAGCAACCTCCCCGCGGTGCCGCCGCGCGTCACCGGCCAGTCGGTCGTGGTCTGGCGCCGCCACTCCTGATCCGCGTCGGGGTATGTGCGACAGTCCGTAGCGCGGATGCGGGTGCCCGCCCGGGAGCCAGGCACTACCCTCAGGGCACTCGGAACGTTCGAGGCTCATGGGGTGGCTCGATCGGTGGACAGGGGTGCATGAGTGGACGCAATCACGCAGTTCTTCGAGGACTGGGTCAGTGGTGAGCTCACGGGTTCGCACGGCGTCGACTGGTTCGCGTTCATCTCGATCCCGTTCTTCACCGGCATCATCGGCTGGCTGATCAACTGGTCGGGCCTGTGGATGCTGTTCAGCCCCATCAAGTTCTACGGCGTCAAGGTGCCGGGGCTCCGGGAGATCACGACGATCCTGCCGCGCAAGCTGCAGGAGATCCCCGGCTGGCCCGAGGGCGGGCTCGGCTGGCAGGGCATCGTGCCCGCGCGCGCCGCCAAGATGGGCAGCATCGCCGTCGACAAGGTCATCGCCAAGCTGGGCACCCCGGCGGAGTTCTACGCGCAGCTGGAGCCCGAGGAGATCGCGGCCCACATCATCAAGGTGTTCGAGCCCGACCTGCCCCAGATGGTCGACGACATCATGATGCGCGAGCACCCGAAGCTGTGGTCCGACCTCCCGGCCTCGCTCAAGGCCGGCGTCGTCTCCCGGGTGCAGGCGCAGCTCCCGTCGGTGGTGAAGACGATCACCGACGAGATCGGTGTCCACATCAACCAGCTGCTCGACCCGAAGATCATGGTCATCGACCACTTCCGCAAGAACCCCGACCTCGTCGTCCGGGTGTTCCGCGACGTCGGTCAGCGTGAGCTCAACCTGATGGTGGCCTTCGGCTTCATCTTCGGGTTCCTGCTCGGCATCCCGGTCGCGATCATCGACCAGACCTGGCACATCTGGTGGCTGCTGCCGCTCCTCGGCGTCGTCGTCGGGTGGGTGACCAACGCCCTCGGCATGTGGCTGATCTTCGAGCCGCCGGAGCCCAAGCGGATCCTCGGCATCAAGTTCCAAGGACTGTTCCTGCGCCGCCAGGCCGCGTGCGCGGAGGTCTACGCCAGCATCATCGCCGACGACGTCATCACGCTGGAGCGCATCGGCGACTTCCTGATGGACGGGCCGCGCGGCGACCGCACCCGGCAGATGATCGCGACCGCGATGCGACCCGCGATCGACAAGGCTGCGGGCCCGTTGCGCGGTGCCGCCCGGGTCGTGGTCGGCGCCGACAAGTTCGACAGCATCCGCGAGTCGTTCGCGATGGAGGCGGTCGGCCGCACGATCACGCCGTTCCGCGACCCCGAGTTCAGCAAGCGCCAGTCGCAGAAGATCCAGGTGCTCATCGCCCGGCGGACCGCCGAGCTGCCGCCCAAGGACTTCGTCGAGATGATGCGCGCCGCCATCAAGGAGGACGAGTGGATGCTCTACGCCCACGGCGCGATCATGGGCGCTGCGGGCGGGTTCATCCACCTCGGCCTCTTCAACTGGGGCTGGATCCCCGGTTTCCCTCCGTGAGCACTGGAAGGCAGTCATGACTGAGACCCTCGACAAGGACGGGCTCCCCAACCTGCCGGCGGTCGCCGGTAGCGGTCCCGTGGTCGAGTCCCTGCCGGGCCTGGCCCGGGTCGCCGGTACGGCGGCCCTCAACACCGCCGGCTGGGGCCTGCGGACGACGGCCCGCAACTGGCGTCGGGTGGGTCGCGCGGCCACCAACCGCGAGGAGGCGGTCGCGCTGATCCGCGAGGTCGGCTCCGTGGTGAGCACCGTCGGTGAGATCGCCCGCCAGGTCGCCGACGGCATGCCGGTCGGCTCGGTCCTGCTCAAGGCCGGTGAGCAGCTGGGCGGCGCGCCGTCCCCACGGCCGTCGGTCAGCGACAACGGCCGGGTGGTCGGCGGCGAGGTCACCGCGGTGCGGCCGACGAGCCTGCGCGAGCGTGGCCAGGAGCTGCTGGAGCGCTCGCGCGACGTGTGGGCCACCGACCACCGGCACCCTGCGTTCGACCGGATCCTCGACGAGATGGCGCCCGACGAGGCCCGCGTCCTCGTGATGCTGCTCAGGAACGGGCCGCAGCCGAGCGTCGACATCCGGACCGGCGGCCCGATCGGTGTGGTGAGCAGCCAGCTCGTGGCGCCCGGCCTCAACATGGTCGGCCCGCGTGCGGGCCTGCGCTACCTCGACCAGGTGCCGTCGTACCTCAACAACCTCTACCGGCTCGGCCTGGTCTGGTTCTCCCGGGAGGCGCTGCGCGACCACCTGGAGTACCAGGTGCTCGAGGCGCAGCCCGACGTGCTCGAGGCGATGCACTCGGTCAAGTTCGCCAAGGTGGTCCGCCGCAGCATCCACCTGACGCCGTTCGGCGAGGAGTTCGTCAAGCAGGCCCTGGTCGACGAGGTCCTCGCCCACAGCCCGGACCTCCCCGAGCACATGGCCCCGCCGGAGAGCGACTCCGACTAGTTGGATTGCGCGAGCGTGGCAGTCGACGCGATCAAGGGTTGCTGAGGTCTGGCGTCGTTGCGACCGCGAGGACTTCGGCTGGGACCGTGCCCGCGGGTTGAGCCGTGATGACCGCGGCGACGCGGCGCTGGCGATCCGCGGACATCGCCTCGAAGACCGGCAGCAGCGAGTCCCAGATGTCGGCGGCGCCGACCGCTCGGACCAGGTCGTCGACGACCGCGTCGTCCATGTCGCCGACGACGTCGGCGATGGGGCCGCGCCGCTCGTCGCTGAGGTGGTCGAGCAGGTCGAGGGCCTCGGCCCACAGGCCCTGCTCCGAGGCCACCCGCAGCACGCCGGGCAGCCGCTCGGGCGGGAGCAGCCCGACCGCGTGGTCGAGCGCCTCCTTGTGCTCGAGGACGAACGCGGTGCGCAGCATCGCCTCGTCGGACAGTGCGGTCATCGCAGCGACGATGGAGTGGTCGGGGACGAAGGCGAGGAAGCGGCCCATCGTCACGTGCTCACCCCGGCGCCCGAGCTCGCGCGCGACCGGCTCGACCAGCTCGGTCGGTACGCCGGCGATGATCCGCGCGACCCGACGGGGATCGAGCTCGATCGTCGCGTCGGCGAGGAAGTCGGGGGAGAGCCGTCCCGCGACGTCGATCGCCTTGGCGGGATCGACCGCCGCGGCCGCTCGGGCGCACATCAGCGGCCCGAACGACTTCTCGGCGATGGTGGCGACGAGGGCCGAGGGGGTGATCGCGGCGGCTGCAGCCAGCCGGGCCATGCTCCGGGCGCCGGTGTCGAA
>NZ_JACEFC010000195.1:0-2742 GCF_014180715.1 Nocardioides stalactiti
CCGCCCTGCCGGGGCTGGCGCGTGCCGCTGCGCGGTCGTCCGGGGCGGCCGCCCGGGCCCGTCGGGCCAAGCAGGCCGCTCCGGTCGAGGCGGCCGCCGACCTCCCCGTGGCACGGATCCTCGTGGACCTGCCGCTGGCCCACCTCGACCGCACCTTCGACTACCTCGTCCCCGCCGCGATGGCCGACACCGCTCGCGCAGGCGTGCGGGTCAAGGTCCGGTTCGCCGGCCAGGACGTCGACGGGTTCGTGGTGGAGCGGGTCGATGCGAGCGACCACGACGGTCTGCTCGCGCCGCTGCGGCGGGTGGTGAGCGCCGAGCCGGTGCTCTCCCCGACGGTCGCCGAGCTGTGCCGGCGGGTGGCGGAGCGTTATGCCGGGGTCAGTGCCGACGTACGACGCCTCGCGGTGCCGCCGCGGCACGCCACCGTGGAGAAGGAGCCGTCGGCGCCGGAGCCGGAGCTCTCGTTCCGGTCGGCCGACGACGACTCGTGGGCCGTCTATCCGGCGGCGAGCGCGTTCCGACTGCACCTCCTGAGCGGCGGGTCGCCCCGGGCGGTCTGGGGCGCGGCGCCGGGGGAGGACTGGCCGCGCCGACTCGCCGACCTCGCCGCGGCGACGCGCGCCCACGGCCGCGGGGTGCTCATCTGCGTCCCGGACCATCGCGACGTCGCCCGTGTCGACGCGGCGCTCACCGAGCTGCTGGGGCCCGACCACCACGTGACCCTCCAGGCCGACGCCGGCCCCGGCCCGCGCTACCGCGACTTCCTCAGCGTCAGCCGCGGCACCCGACGGATCGTCGTCGGCACCCGCTCGGCGGCGTTCGCGCCCGTGCAGGACCTCGGGCTGGTGGTCATCTGGGACGACGGCGACGACCTCCACGCCGAGCCCCGAGCGCCCTATCCCCACACCCGCGAGGTGCTCCTCGAGCGCGCGGAGGTCGAGGGGTGCGCGGCGCTGGTCGGCGGCTTCGCCCGCAGCGTCGAGGCCGACCACCTGCTGCGCACCGGCTGGGCCCAGGAGATCGCCGCGTCGCGGGCCGCCGTGCGCGACCGGGCGCTGGTGGCGGTCGCCGGCGTGGACAGCCACCGCGATCCCTTCGCGGCCGCCGCGCGAGTGCCCAAGGAGGCCCACGACGCGGTCCGGTGGGGTCTCGAGCGCGGGCCGGTGCTCGTGCAGACGCCGCGGGCGGGCTACGCGCTCCGGCTCGCGTGCGACCGCTGCCGTACGCCCGCGCGCTGCGAGGCGTGCGCGGGCCCGCTCCAGCTGACCGGGCCGACGACGCCCCCGCGCTGTCGCTGGTGCGCGACGGAGACGCCGGCGTGGGCCTGCCGCGCGTGCGGCGGCCGCGGGCTGCGGGCGCCGGTGCTGGGCGACGCGCGGACGGCCGACGAGCTCGGCCGGGCCTTCGCCCCGGTGGCCGTGGTGACGTCGAGCGGCGACCGGGTCCGCGCCGAGGTCGACGGCGAGAAGCGGATCGTGGTGGCGACCCCCGGAGCCGAGCCGGTGGCCGAGGGCGGCTACGCCGTCGTCGTGCTGCTCGACACCTGGCTGCTGCTCGCCCGCGACAGCCTCCGCGCCGCGGAGGAGGCGCTGCGTCGCTGGTCCAATGCTGTCGGGCTGCTCGCGCCCGGCGGTCGTGCGCTCGCTGTCGGCGACCCGGGCGTCGCCGCGCTCCAGGCGTTGGTCCGCTGGGACCAGCCCGGCTTCGCCGGCCGCGAGGCGGAGGACCGTCGCGACGCCCACCTGCCGCCGGCCACGCGGGTCGCGACGCTGCGCGCCGAGCCGGGCGCCCTCGACGACGCGCTCACGCTGCTGTCGCTCCCGCCGCACGCCGAGGTCCTCGGCCCGCTCGCGCCCCTGCCGGGCACCGCCGACGACGAGGAGCGCGCCGTCGTACGGGTGCCGCGCGCGGAGGGCGCATCGCTCTCGGCCGCCCTCGGGGAGCTCCAGCGGATCCGGTCCGCCCGCAAGCTCGACCCCGTCCGCGTCCAGGTGGATCCAGCGGAGATGTGAGCCACCTCTAGACTTTGCGAATGGCCATCCGCCCCATCCGCCTCTTCGGCGATCCCGTGCTCCGTCGGCGGGCCATCGAGGTCGTGGACTTCGACGCCGAGATCCGGCAGGTCGTCGGAGACCTGACCGACACGATGCTCCACGCGCCCGGCGCGGGTCTCGCGGCGCCCCAGATCGGCGTCGGCCTGCGGATCTTCACCTGGAACGTCGACGACGAGGTCGGCCACCTCATCAACCCGCAGCTCCACCTGTCGGCCGAGACCCAGGACGGCCCCGAGGGCTGCCTGTCGCTGCCCGAGCTGACCTACGACTGCCTCCGGGCGATGTCGCTGGTCGCGACCGGCTTCGACATGTACGGCGAGCCGGTCCGGATCGAGGCCTCCGAGCTGCTGGCGCGCGCCATCCAGCACGAGACCGACCACCTCGACGGCGTGCTCTTCATCGACCGGCTCGACGACGAGGCGCGCAAGGCGGCGATGAAGGAGATCCGGGAGTCGGAGTGGTTCGGCCTCGAGCAGCCCACGGTCCGGATCTCGCCGCACGCGACCGGCGGATTCGGTCGATGAGGGTCGTCTTTGCCGGCACGCCCGAGGTCGCCGTGCCGGCCCTCGACGCCGTCGCCGCCTCCGACCACGAGCTGGTCGGGGTGGTGACCCGCCCGGACGCGCCTTCCGGCCGCGGTCGCCGGCTCACCGAGAGCCCGGTGGCCGCGCGCGCCGCCGAGCTC
>NZ_JACEFC010000195.1:2751-4251 GCF_014180715.1 Nocardioides stalactiti
CCGCCGAGCTCGGCGTTCCCGTGCTCAAGCCCGACCACCCGCGCGACCCCGAGTTCCAGGCGGCCCTGCGCGACCTGGCGCCCGACTGCTGCCCGGTGGTCGCCTACGGCGCGCTGATCCCGCAGAGCGCTCTCGACATCCCGGTCCACGGCTGGGTCAACCTGCACTTCTCGCTGCTGCCCGCGTGGCGCGGTGCCGCGCCCGTCCAGCACTCCTTGTGGGCCGGCGACGAGATCACGGGCGCCACGACGTTCCGGATCGTCCAGGCGCTCGACGCCGGGCCGACGTTCGGCCTGATGACCGAGACCGTCCGCCCGACCGACACGTCCGGTGACCTGCTGGGCCGGCTCGCCGAGGGTGGCGCCGGCCTGCTGGTCGCCACGCTCGACGGCATCGCCGACGGGTCCCTCGAGGCGCGCGAGCAGCCGAGCGAGGGCGTCAGCCTGGCACCGAAGATCACCGTCGACGACGCGCGGGTCGCGTGGGGCGAGCCGGCCGCGGCGACCGACCGGCGGATCCGGGCCTGCACGCCGGGCCCCGGGGCGTGGACGACGTTCGAGGACGAGCGGGTCAAGCTGGGCCCGGTCACCGTGGTCGCCGACGGACCGGAGCTCGCTCCGGGTGTCCTCGACGTGGGCAAGAACGAGGTGCTCGTCGGCACCGGTACGACGCCGGTGCGGCTGGGCGAGGTCAAGGCCTTCGGCAAGAAGCAGATGGCTGCGGCCGACTGGGCGCGCGGCGCCCGGTTGACCGACGGCGCGGCGTTCGCGTGAGCCGGCCGACCGGCCGACCCGGTCGGCCAGCCCAGGGCAACCGGCGGCCACCCGCCGGGCGCCCCACCGACCTGGCACGGACCGCGGCGCTCGAGGTGCTCCGACTCGTCAGGGTCGACGACGCCTACACCAACCTGGTGCTGCCGTCGGTCGTGAACAAGTTCGGGCTCGAGGGCCGCGACGCGGCGTTCGCGACCGAGCTGGCAGCCGGGACGATCCGACGTCAGGGCACCTACGACGCGGTCCTGGCTGCCTGCATCGACCGGCCGCTGCGCAAGGTGGAGCACGGCATCCTCGACCTCCTGCGGCTGGGCACCCACCAGCTGTTGGCGATGCGGGTGCCTCCCCATGCGGCGATCAGCAGCACCGTGGACCTGGCGCGGGCCAAGGCCGGCCCGGGTGCCGCCGGGTTCGTCAATGCCGTCCTGCGCTCCGTCACCCGGCACGACCTCGACGGCTGGATCGCCGAGGTGGCGGGCGACCCGGCCGGCTCGCGCGACGCCCGGATGGACCACCTCGCCCTCAAACACAGCCATCCGCGCTGGGTGGTGGACCTGCTCGACATGGCCGCCCCGGACGACGACCTCGACGCGCTCCTGGCCGCCGACAACGTCCCACCGAAGGTGACCCTGGTGGCGCGGCCCGGCCGCGCGACGGTCGCCGAGCTGCCGGGCACGCCCACGCCGTACTCGCCGTACGGCGTGGTGCTGGACGGCGGCGACCCGGC
>NZ_JACEFC010000196.1 GCF_014180715.1 Nocardioides stalactiti
GGCGGCCCGGGCGGCGTCGGGGTGCTCGTCGTACGACGCTCGGCGCGGTGGACGGCGCCGTTCCCCGGCGACGACGGTCTCGACCACCTCGGGGGCGAGACGGCGGTCCCGCTCGCCCTCGCGGCCGCCGCGGCACTCCAGGCGGTGCTCGCGGACCAGAAGGAGACCGCGGCGCGTCAGTTCACCCTCGTGGATCGGATCCGCGCCGCCGTCGGCGACCTCCCCGACAGCGAGGTCGTCGGGGACCCCGTCGACCGGCTGCCGCACCTGGTGACGTTCTCCTGCCTCTACGTCGCCGGCGACGAGCTCGTCGACGGGCTCGACCGCCGCGGCTTCGGCGTCGCCAGCGGCTCGGCGTGCACCGCCTCGACCCTCGAGCCCAGCCACGTGCTCGCCGCGATGGGCGCGCTGACCCACGGCAACGTGCGGGTCTCCCTGCGCCGCGACACGACCGAGGACGAGGTCGACGCGTTCTGCGCCGCCCTCACCGAGGTGGTCGGCGACGTCCGTGAGGGGCTGGGGCTGTGAAGGAGCTCGACTGCCGGGGCCAGGTCTGTCCGCGACCGATCATCGAGCTCGCTCGGGCACTGCCGGACCTCGCTGTCGGCGACCTGGTCGCGGTGGTCGCCGACGACCCGGCGGCGCGCCACGACGTCGCCGCCTGGTGCCGCCTGCGCGGCCAGGAGTACGTCGGGGAGGAGACCGCCGAGGACGGCCTCCCCCGCTACGTCGTACGACGCCTCGGCTGAGCGGTGCCGAGCGTCAGTTGATGTGCGAGGCGACCTCGTCGGCCGCCTCGTCGCCGTAGGAGCCGCGCAACCGGGCGACGAACTCCTCGTTCGTGAAGCTGTACTCCTGCGGGCCCACCGTCTCGACGACGTAGGCAGCGAGGACGCATCCCACCTGGGCGGCGCGCTCGAGGCCGAGGTCCCACCCGAGGGCGGCGAGGAAACCGGCCCGGAACGCGTCACCGACACCGGTCGGCTCGACCGGGGTGACGTCCTTGCACGCCGGCACCTCGATGAGCGCCTGGTCGGTGCCCTCGATCCGGACGCCGTCGGCGCCGAGCGTGGTCACCTGGAGACGGACCCGCGCCTGGATGTCGTCGGCGGTCCAGCCGGTCTTCTTCTCGACGATGTGGGACTCGTACTCGTTGGTGATGAGGATGTCGGCTCCGTCGATGAGCTGACGGATCAGGTCGCCGTCGCCGAACGCGAGCTGCTGGGACGGGTCGGCGATGAACTTGTAGCCCCGCTGACGGCACTCCTCGGTGTGGCGGAGCATGCCCTCCGGGTCGTCGGGCCCGATGAGGACGTAGGCCGGCTCGCCGACCACGTCGACGATCGGCTTGAGCTCGATCTCGCGAGCCTCGCTCATCGCACCCGGGTAGAAGGAAGCGATCTGGGCCATCGTCGCGTCGTTGGTGCACACGAAGCGGGCGGTGTGCTTGGTGGGCGACACGTGGATGTGGTCACAGTCGACACCGTGCCGCTCCAGCCACGAGCGGTAGTCGGCGAAGTCCTCGCCCACCGCGCCCACGAGGACCGGCCGCAGTCCGAGCACCCCGAGTCCGAAGGAGATGTTGCCCGCGCAACCGCCGCGTCGTACCTCGAGGTCGTTGACCAGGAAGCTCACGGAGAGCTTGTCGAGCTGGTCGACGACGAGGGAGTCGGAGAACTTCCCCTCGAAGGTCATCAGGTGGTCCGTGGCGATGGAGGCCGCGATCAGTAGGGAGCCGGGGGCGTGAGTCACGACACGGAAGACTACCGGCCGGTACCTCTGGGTCTACCTGGCAGTAGCCCTTAGCGTCGACGTCATGACCCCCTACGAGGAGATCGAGTCTCCGACCCAGCTCCGCGCTGACTGCGAAGAAGTCAACAGTCGCCTCGCCCGCGCCGCTCGCAAGGTCGCCCAGACCCCGCCGAGCATCCACTTCGACGAGTTCCCCCGCGAGGTCCCGAAGAAGGACATCCAGATCTCCGAGGCCGCCCAGCGCCTGGCCAACGCGCTGCACCTGCACCTCGACTGAGGTCGAATCGGGACTTCCCTGACTCGAAATGCGACAAATCCACCCCGTCGGGGTGGATTTGTCGCATTTCGAGTCAGGGAAGTCCCGATTCGACCTGTCAGTTGAACGAGTCTCCGCACGCGCACGAGCCCGTGGCGTTGGGGTTGTCGATCGTGAAGCCCTGCTTCTCGATGCTGTCGACGAAGTCGATCATCGCGCCGTTGAGGTAGGGGACGCTCATCCGGTCGACGACGACGCTCACGCCGTCGAAGTCGGTGACGACGTCACCGTCGAGGCTGCGCTCGTCGAAGAAGAGCTGGTAGCGCAGGCCGCTGCAACCGCCGGGCTGCACGGAGATGCGCAGCGAGAGGTCGTCGCGACCCTCCTGCTCGAGAAGGCTCTTGACCTTCGACGCCGCGACCGGGCTCAGGTTGATCTGGTCCTCGCGTCGGTCGACCAGCACGGGGGCGGCGACCGTCTGGGTCGCGCCGCTCGTGGCGGGGGCTTCCGCGCCGTGGCCGTGGCCGTGGCCGCTACCGCAACCGCATCCGTCACTCATGATCTCTCCAGGAAGGTCTCGGGGCCTGCTAGGTCGTCTACGACAGGCTCAATAGTCCCACACCGACGGTTATTCCCCACGTTGTCGTCATCACCCGGGAGTCACGCCCGGAGTCCGCCGAGGAGTCACCAGGTGAGGACGGCCTTGACGACCTTGCCGGAGGTCGTGTCGGCGATCGCGTCGGCGATCCGCTCGAACGGGTAGGTGGCGATGAGGTGGTCGACGTCGAAGGTGCCCTCCGCGCGGCGGCGGATCAGCTCGGGCACCATCTGCTTCGGGTCGGCGTCGCCCTCGATCGAGGAGCGGACGATCTTGCCGGAGGAGAGCAGGTCGATGGCGTCGATCGTGTACTCCGGGGCACCGAGGCCCAGCGCGACGAGCGTGCCGCGGGCACGCAGTGAGCGCTGGGCGTCGAGGACGACGGCCGGGATCGCCGTGGTGTCGATGGCGTACGCCGCGCCGCCACCGGTCAGCTCCTTGACCCGGTCGGCGACCGGGGCCTGACCCTCCTCGGTCGGGTCGACCGTGCGCGCGCCGTACTGCTCGGCCAGCTCGCGGCGGGCGAGGACCGGGTCGACGGCGACGACGGTCTCGACCCCGGCGCCGCGGGCGGCCGCGATCGCCGCCAGCCCGACCGCACCGGTGCCAAAGACGACGATGCTCTGGTCAGGTGTCGGCTTCAGCACCTCCAGGACCGTGCCGGCACCGGTCTGGAAGCCGCATCCGTACGGCGCGAGCAGGGCGAGGTCGAGGTCCTTCGGCACGACGACGCAGTTGTCGGCGTACGCCAGCGAGTGGCGGGCGAAGCTGGACTGGCCGAAGAAGCTGCCGAAGACCGTCTCCTCGCCCCGGCGCATCGTGGTGGAGCCGTCGGGGCGCATGCCCATGTAGTTGAGCAGGATGTTCTGCTCGCAGTAGCCGACGTCGCCGGCACCACAGGGTCCGCACGCCCCGCAGGAGCGGAAGCTCATGACGACGTGGTCGCCGACCTCGATGCCGGTCACCTCCGAGCCGACGGCCTCGACGACGCCCGCACCCTCGTGGCCGAGGACGGTCGGGAACATCTCCGCGGGCAGCATCGTGGGCACGGTGAGATCGGTGTGGCACAGCCCGGTCGCGACGACGCGGACGAGCACCTCGTCGGGACGCGGGTCGTCGAGCTCGACCTCGGTGAAGACGAACTCGTGCTCAGTGGCGGTGAACGGGCCCGCGGCGAGGGCGACGGTGGTCTGCATGGAAGCAAACCTAGAACAAGTTCTAGTGCGCGGACCAGGTGCGCGCCACCCGCTGGGCCAGGTCGGCCAGCGCACCGGCCGGGTCGGCGAACGCCCGCTCCTCCCCCACGGCGTCGACGAGGGAGTACGCCGAGTCCATCCCCAGGGCCCGCATCTCCCGGGAGCCGACGAGGACCTGGCCGGCGAGGGCGACGCAGGGCCGCAGCGCCTCGGCGGCGATCGCGGCGACGCCGTACGGGACCTTGCCGGCCCGGCTGCTGAAGTCGAAGGCACCCTCGCCGGTGACCACCACGTCAGCGGCACGGGCGCGCGCGGCCAGGTCGACCGCGTCGGCGACCAGGCCGATGCCGGGCTCGCGAACGGCGCCGAGCAGCAGGAGCGCGAAGCCGAGGCCGCCGGCGGCCCCGGCACCCTTCTCGAGGGACAGCCGGCGGGCGGTCGCCGCCGC
>NZ_JACEFC010000197.1 GCF_014180715.1 Nocardioides stalactiti
CGCCGCTCCACCACCGGCGGACGGCGGACCACCGCCGCCTGACCCCGAGGCTCCGGCCCCGACCCGCCACCCCGGGTCGGGGCCGGGACTGATTTTGCGGACTGGCCGCGGGCCGATTTCACTGTCACGGCGACCCGGCTCCCCTTAATCTGTCGGCGTGACCGCGATGACGCCCGAGGAACGCCGTGAGGAGAGCCTCGCCGACGTCCCCGACACCATCGTCCACCACTACGAGGACGAGGAAGACGGGCTGCGCCAGGCGGGCCGGTTCTCCTACGACATCGCGAACGACGCCTGGGAGTGGGACGACGAGGTCTTCGCGATCCACGGGTACCGGCCGGGTGAGGTCGAGCCCACGACCGCGCTCTTCCTCAAGCACAAGCACGACGGCGACCGCGACCGGGTGCGCGACACCTTCCAGCACGCGCGGGAGACCGGCGAGCCGTTCAACCTCTACTACCGGCTCCGGACCCATGACGCCGAGCGGCGGGTGGTGGTCGTCGGCGAAGGCGTCCGCGGGGAGTCGGGCGATGTCGAGCACCTCGTCGGCTACTACCTCGACCTGACCCCGGAGTTCGCCGCCGAGAACGCCGCGGCGGCCGACGCCGCCGTCGCCGCCTCGGCCGTCGCTCGCGNATCGAGCAGGCCAAGGGCGTCCTCATGCTCGGCTACGGCCTGGACCCCGATGCGGCGTTCGCCATGCTGCGCTGGTGGTCCCGCAACCGCAACGTCAAGGTGCGCGACCTGGCCGAGCGGCTCATCGACGTCGCCCGGACCGGTGCCGCGAGCCACCCGGGTCTCCGGGGGATGCTCGACGGGCTCATCCACGACCTGACCGACCGGGAACCGGCCGACCGCTCCGTCGCCAACGACAGCTGAGACCCCGAGAGGTCCCAGCCGGAGGAGCGGCCGGCCGGAGACGGTGGACGCCGATCCGGGGGCCGTGGTCGGACGCCGCTGCGGTACCCGGTCCGCTCCTGTCCAACCGCTGCCGGTCGGCATGACCGCCCGGTATGTCGGAAAGTTCGGTGGGGTACCTGGGTGCCATGACCGCGGTGGAGCTCCCGACTCAGGTCGCCGAATTCGGCGACCTCCAGATCCAGTGGGACGCACGCGTCCTCCGGCCGCGCTGGTGGACCACCGCCCAGAGCTACTGGGCAGCGGACCTCGCGGCGTCCTGTCCCGAGGGGCCGATCCTGGAGCTGTGCTGCGGCGCGGGCCAGATCGGGCTCCTCACGGCCTCCCTGACCGGCCGGCCCCTCATCCAGGTCGACCGGGACCCCGTGGCTGCTGCGTACGCACGCCGGAACGCGGCAGCCGCGGGGGTCCTCTCCGACGTACGGGAGGCACCGCTGGGTCTGGCGATGGGGGAGGACGAGCGCGTCGGGCTGGTCATCCTCGACCCGCCGTGGGTCCCGACCGCGCGAGTCCAGGAGTTCCCCGAGGACCCGATCGAGGCGATCGACGGAGGGAACGACGGGACCGACCAGCTGGTGCTCGGGCTCGGGGTCGCGATGCGGCACCTGGACCCGGGTGGGCACATCGTCGCCCAGGTCGGTGACTACGACCAGGTCACGATCGTCGAGGCCCTGCTCGCCGGGCTCGGCGGTGGCGCCGGCCCGCGCTGGACGATCGCCGAGACCCGCGACTACACGCCGGAGGGAGTGCTCGTCGACATCGTCCAGGAGCTCGGACGGTAGTCCCTCGGCTCGACGCCGGCGCGTGCGGGCCTCAGGGCGCGCAGTGGTCGACGAGCCAGGTGCCGAACGGTGCCTCGCCGTGCTCGTCCTCGGCCTCCCCTTCGTCGCCGTGGTCGTGGCCGAGCCCGACGTCGGCCGGCTCCGAGGGCCGGACCGTCGGCGTGAACGACGGGTCCGCGCTGGCGCGCACGTCGTCGAGGACGGCGGTCAGCTCGGTGTGGCCGGTGGGGTCGAGGCTCTCCGGTACGCCGAGCCCGCGCAGCGCGTCGACCGAGGCCAGCAGCTGCGCGGTGCTGTCCGGGGTCGGGGTCGCGAGCCACTGGCCCTGGAGGGCGACCAGCTCCTGCCAGCCCGCGCACCAGGTCTCGTCGGCGACGACCGGCAGCGTGCTGGTCGCGGTCGGGCTCTCGTCGCCGTCCGAGCCGCTGTCGTCACCGCACCCGCTCAGCCCGAGCGCCGCGACGACCGCGGCGACCACGAGCACGGTCCGGACCTCGTCCACCTTCATCACACCCACCTCGCGAACCAGATCCGGTCGAGCCACTCGCTGCTCGTGAGCAGGCCGTTGGTCCAGATCGGCCAGAACCACGCGTAGTTCACCAGCACCAGGACCAGGAACGCGCCGCCCACCACGACCCCGACGGTACGCCGGGCCGAGGGGAGCCGGGACGGTCCGATCAACGTGCCGATCGAGAGGGTCAGCGCCATCACCACGAACGGCAGGATGGCGATCGCGTAGAAGAGGAAGATCGGCCGGGTGTCGTACTGCATCCACGGCAGCCAGGTCGACAGCGTGCCCATCACGGCGACGCCGTACCTCCAGTCGCGCGCGCCGACCCACATCACCACCGAGAACAGCAGCGCGATGCAGCCGCCCCACCAGATCATCGGGTTGCCGATGAGCAGCACCTGGCGGATGCAGTCGCTGCCCTCGGGGGCGTCGCAGTCCTTGTCGCGGGGGAGGTCCTCCTGGTCGGCCGGCAGGTCCCGGTCGGCCGGCTGGATGTCGTTGGTGACGGCCACGCCGACCGGCCGGTTGATGAGCAGCCAGCTCGACGGCTTGGACTGGTAGGTGTGCGTGGAGCAGTTCAGGAAGTGGGTGTGGAACGTGTAGACGTCCTGGTGGTAGTACCAGAGCGACCGCAGCGACTGCCACGCCTCACCCAGGCCCTTCGCGTCCTTCTCCTTCGCCGTCGGCCACCGCTTCGACTCGTCGAGGTCGGTGGCGACGTAGCGGTCGTCGTCCTCGGCACAGTGGCCCTGGCCGGTGTACTGCCGGTACTGCGTGGAGCTGAGGTGGTCCTCGTAGTCGTTGGAGTGCGCGAGCCAACCGCCCCAGGTCGCGATGTAGGTGATGACGGCGACCAGGACGAGCTGGAGGAACGCCGGTACGCCGTCGACGAGCGCGGAGCGGAGGACGGCCCAGCGGACGCCGAAGCTGCGCCGCGCACCGGCGGACCACAGCCACACGAGGAGGCCGAACGTCGCGAGGGGATAGAGGGCGACCCATTTGGTGCCGATGGCGAGCCCGAAGCAGATCCCGCCGGTGAGCAGCCAGGGCCGGAGCAGGAGGCCGCGGACGGGACCCCAGCCCTGCACGACCACCTCGCCGGTGACGTCGTCGACGGCGTGCTCGCCGAGCCGCCGCCGGAAGCGGTCGCGGTCGGCGACGATGCAGTGGATCCCGCAGAGCAGGAAGAACGCCAGGAAGATGTCGAGCAGGGCCAGCCGCGACAGCACGAAGTGGAGGCCGTCGAACATCAGCAGCAGGCCGGCGATGCAGCCGAGCACGGTGGAACCGGTCATCCGCCGCAGCAGTCGGCACATCACCAGCACCATCAGCGCCCCGATGACCGCCGACATGATCCGCCAGCCGAACGGCTCCATGCCGAACGCCTTCTCGCCCAGCGCGATCAGCCACTTGCCGACCTCCGGGTGGACCGCCATCGACGGGTCGCCCGTCCACACGTCGTGGACGTGGCCGGCCAGGATGTCGTCGTCGATCTTGTTGTTCGTGTTGCCGTCGACGTCGGCCAGGTAGGTCTGGGCGTGACCGTTGTTGAGGAGCGACCACGCGTCCTTGGCGTAGTAGGTCTCGTCGAACGCGAACCGCTTCGGCGTACCGAGGTGGTAGAGCCGGAGCGCGAACGCCAGCAGGGTTACCGACAGCGGCGCGAGCCAGCCGAGCGCGCGGTCGCTGGGACGTAGCCCCGCGAGGAACCCGCGGGACCGATCGAACGCCGACGGCACCGCGTCGCCCTGGGCGGTGCGCGACAGGCCGGCCCACCGACGGGTCGTCGGCTCCTGGTCGGTCGCGGTCACGAGCGTGAACTCTACGGTCACTGACACAATCGCCCCGTGACCTCGGCAGGGAGCTCCTCGGGCGTGCTGGTGCTGGCGGCGACGCCGATCGGGCGCGTGGCCGACGCCCCGCCGCGGCTGGCGGAGGAGCTCGCGGCGGCCGACG
>NZ_JACEFC010000198.1 GCF_014180715.1 Nocardioides stalactiti
GATCTTCGGCGTGTACTGCCGCCGCTGGGGCGTCCCCCTCATCGACGGCGGCACCATCCGCCTGCCCCGGCTGATCGGCCACTCCCACGCGCTCGACCTGATCCTCACCGGCCGCGGCGTCGGCGCCGACGAGGCGCTGCGGATGGGCCTGGCCAACCGGGTCAGCGCCCCCGGTGCCGCTCTCGATGAGGCCATCGCCCTCGCCGAGCAGATCGCCGCGTTTCCGCAGACCTGCCTGCAGCAGGACCGGTTGTCGTCGTACGAGCAGCACGGCCTGCCGCTCGACCGCGCCCTCGACGTCGAGTGGGTCCACGGCGGCCGCTCGCTGCTCGAGGCCGTGACGGGTGCCGCCCGGTTCCGCGACGGTGCCGGTCGCGGCGGCACCTTCTCCTGACCGCCGAGTCGCCCCTCTTGCGGGGCCGAGTTGCCCCTCTTGCGGGCCCGAATCGCCCTCTTGCGGGCCCGAGTCGCGCCTCTTGCGGGTGCGAGTTGCCGGTCTTGCGGGTCCGAGTTGCCCCTCTTGCGGGGCCGAATTGCCGGTCCTGCGGGCCCAGTTCGGTCGAGCGCGCTGTGGAAACCGGTTGTCCTCCACAGGCGATCGAGCCAGCAGACGTCCTCAGGTGCTGAGGCGGCTGTCGTAGGGGGATGGCTCACGACATTCCACACGACCGCCCGTTCACCACTGCCGACCTGATGGCCCGCGGCATCTCGCGCCACCGGCTTCAGCAACGGCTCCTCGACGGCACCGTCCGTCAGCTCCTGTACGGCGTCTACGTGCCGGCTGACTGGGGAGATTCGCCGGCCGCCAAGGCGCGAGCTGCCGCACTCGTGGTGCCAGCGCACTGCGTCGTGACCGATCGCTCCGCCGCGTCGCTCCACGGGATCGACCTGCACGACGCCGTCGAGCGCGACGTTGCGCCTGTGCTGGAGATCGTGAGCGTCGGCGGTGCTCGTGCCACGCGTCGCGCCGGCGTGCTCGGTGGCAATCGAGCGCTCCGTCCGGACGAGATCACCGTCATTGATGGAGTGCGGGTGACCACCGTGCTGCGAACCGCTTGTGACATCGCATGCCTTCGCGGACGGTGGCGGGCGATCGGAGCGCTCGACGCGTTCCGCACGGCGTACGGCATCTCCGAGGCGGACCTGGTGGCGATGCTGCCGCGCTTCCGCGCGCGCCGAGGGGTCACCCAACTGCGAGAGCTGGTCCCGCTTTCTCGAACCGGGGTCGACTCCCAACCCGAGTCGTGGATCCGGATCACGATCTACGACGAGGGCTATCCGATGCCGGCTGCCCAGGTCTGGGTATGGGTCGACGGATGGGGGCGGGCGAAGATCGAGAATGCCTGGGAGCATCTCCGGATCGGTGTCGAGTACGACGGTCTCGAGTTCCACTCCTCGCCCGAGGATCGAGCGCACGATCAGAAGCGGCGCGCCGCGCTTGCGGCAGCAGGTTGGATCATCATCGTCGTACGACGCGACGGCCTGACCCTCGAAGGACGCGCGACGTGGCTCGCGGAGCTCGGCGCGGCGTACGGGAGTCGGGCGCCCGCCTTCGGTCGTCGTACCTATGCACGAGCCCCGGAGCAGCGGCGGCGAGGTCGCTGAGCCAGGCAACTCGGCCCCGCAACCCAGGCAACTCGGCCCCGCAACCCAGGCAACTCGGCCCTGCAAGGTGGGCAACTCGGCGGAAGGGGTCAGGGTTCGAGGCGGCGCTTGAGCTCGCGGGTGGCGCGGGCGGCGAGGCCGTGGGGGTCGGGCCGGCGGGCGGCTTCGGCGGTCATCGCGCTGAGGGCGCCGACGGCGGCCCGGGTGATGGCCTGCTTCTTGACCCGGTCGGGGTTGTGCCAGCGCTGGGCGGGGTCGGGACGCTGCGGACGGAGCTCGTCCAGGTCCCCGATGACGTCGATGCCGCTGGCGCGGATCCACTCCAACGAGCGCTCGGTGCGCTCCTCGACCCAGTCATAGCTGTCGGGGCGGAGCGTGACCGGCGACGAGCGGTGGTGGAAGAGCGAGCCGTCGGCGACCATCCGCCGCAGCAGCTCGTCGTACTCCCCTTCGCGCGCGACCTTGCGCCCGAGCTCCTGGTTGAGCTGGCGCAGCACCTGGGTCTCGGCGACGCCGAGCGACTTGTTGGCGGCGTCGCTGTCGAGCGGTGCCCACGCCGGGTCGATGTCGAGCGCGCGGCACATCCGCGTCCACAGGGTGTCCTCGACGCCGTCAGCCGGCGCCTTCCCCTTCGCTGGTACGACGACGAGGTGGATCCGCTCCGGCGGCACCGCGATCCCCCAGGACGACAGCACGTCGGGGATGTCGAAGGCCTGCATCATGAACGGCTTGCCCATCCGGGAGCGCCGCAGGAACTTGCGGAACGTCCACGCCCGGCCCTGCTTGACGCTCTCCTGCCAGGCGGCCGCCAGCTGACGGGCCAGGTCCCGCGCCGAGTAGACGATGTGGACCTCGCTGCCCGACAGGTCGTTCATCGCCCGTTGGATCACCTTCGCCGGCGCCGGCGCCAGGATCTCGTGGCTGATGATCACATTGCCGTCGAGGCGTCGGGTCTTGCGCATCAGGGCGTCCCAGGCGCCCTCGGCGTGGCCGGGCGCGCCGCCCCAGTCCTGCTCGGTGAGGTCGAGCGCAGCCCGGAACTGCGAGAGCTCGGGTCGTGCGAGCCGGCCGGTGGCCGGGAAGTGGACCCCGTGGTCGGCAAGCGTGCGCGTGTTGCGACCGAGTCGCGACTGGATGTAGGTCGTCCCTGTCTTCGGCGCACCGATGTGCAGGTGAACGACCCTGGTCATGCCGGTGATTGTGCCAGCGCGCGCACCACGGCGGACGGGCTGGGCCGACCGAGGTGCCCGGCCATCCACGTACTGGTGTCCACGACGGTGCGCAGGTCCACCCCGTGCTCGATCCCCAGACCGTCGAGGAACCACACCAGGTCCTCGGTCGCGAGGTTGCCGGTCGCGCTGCGCGCGTAGGGGCAGCCGCCCAGTCCGCCGGCCGAGGCGTCGTACGTCGTCACCCCGGCCTGGAGGCCCGCGTGCACGTTGGTGAGGGCCTGGCCGTAGGTGTCGTGGAAGTGGAGGGCGAGCCGGGAGCGGTCGACGCCTGCCGCGGCGAACGCCTCGACGAGCGCGCGGACGTGGCCCGCGGTCGCGACGCCGATGGTGTCGCCGAGGCTGAGCTGGGCGCAGCCGAGGTCGAGCAGCCGCTTCCCGACCCCGACGACCTGGTCGACGGCGACCGGGCCCTCCCACGGGTCGCCGAAGCACATCGAGACGTACCCGCGGACGTGCATGCCGGCAGCGAGCGCCCGCGTGATCGTCGGCTCGAACATCTCGAACTGGGTCGCGAGCGTCCGGTTGAGGTTGCGCGCGGCGAACGTCTCGGTGGCCGACGCGAACACGGCGACGTGGCGCAGCCCGAGCTCGAGGGCCCGGTCGAGACCGCGCTCGTTGGGGACGAGGACCGGCAGCGCCCGAGCCCGGTCGCCGAGATCGGCGAGGAGCCCGGTCATCAGGTCGGCCGCGTCGGCCAGCTGCGGCACCCACTTCGGGTGGACGAAGCTCGTCGCCTCCACCACCGGCAGGCCGGCGGCGAGCAGGCGCCGCACGAACTCCGCCTTGACCGCGGTCGGCACCAGCGACTGCTCGTTCTGGAGGCCGTCGCGCGCGCCGACCTCGTAGATGGTCACCCGCGAGGGCAGTCCCGGCTCGGGGACCACCATCGGGAGGGCGAGCTCACTCATCCGCTGCCTCCACGGTGAAGAGTGGGGCCCCGAGCGGTACCTGCTCGCCGGCGGTCGCGGCGACGACCGTGACCACGCCGTCGTACGGCGCCTTGAGCGCGAGCTCCATCTTCATCGCCTCGACCACACCGAGGACGTCACCGGCCGCGACCGCGTCTCCCTCGGCCACCCGGACCGCGAGCACGGTGCCGGGCATCGGGGCGACGACGGTGCCGTCCCCGACCTCGGCGCCGTGGTCGGCGCCCGCGTCGGGACGCGCGAACACGTACCGCTGGCCGCGGTGGGCGAGCTCGACCCCGTGCGCCGTCACGACGGCCAC
>NZ_JACEFC010000199.1 GCF_014180715.1 Nocardioides stalactiti
GCGGCCGTCGGCCTGGTACGAGAGGAACTGGACCAGTCCGCTGAGCAGGCCGAACAGCAGCACCGCCGTCATGCCGATGATCTGGAGGCGGTTGAGCAGCGTGGGGGTGTCCGACACCCCGGCGCCGACGGGCTTGCCGGTGGGCGCGGGCCAGAGGCCCTGCGCGGCGGCGGCGGGCGACGCCGGGGCTGCGGGCGCCGGCTGGGGCCCCGGGGGCGGCGGTGCGGCGGCGGACTGGGTCATGGGGTCTCCTCCTGCGCGCGGTCGGCGCGGGCCGTCGGCTCCTCGGCGTCCAGCGGCGCCGGCTCCCCCTGGTCGGGCAGGGGGTCGGTCAGCGCGTCCACGACCTCGGGCGGCACGGCATCGGCGGGCGGCACCAGGGTGCCGTCGGGGTTGACCACCGGCTCCTCGTCCTCCTCCTCGGGCGCCACCAGGTCGGCGGCCTCGAGCGCGCGGAGCTGGTCGAGCGTGGGTTCCTTGATGTCGCGCAGCCGCCAGGCGTGGTGGCCGATCGCGGCCTCGAGCATGTTGCGGACGTAGCGGGCATTGCCGAACGACGGACCGCGCGGGGCCTCGGCGAGGAGCTCACGCAGCCGGGCGACGACGTCCTCCCCCGCGTCGAAGTCGGCGCCCTCGGCCATCTGGGTGAAGATCGCGGCCAGCTCGTCGTCGGAGTAGTTCGCGAACTCGATCATCGTCCGGAAGCGGCTCTCGAGGCCGGGGTTCTCGGAGATGAAGACGGCCATCGGCAGCGGGTAGCCGGCGACGATGACGACGAGGTCGTCGCGCTTGTCCTCCATCTCCTTGACCAGGGTGTCGATCGCCTCCTTGCCGTACTGGTCCCCGGAGAGCGAGTAGGCCTCGTCGATGAAGAGCACGCCGCCCTCGGCGGACTTCACGACGTCAGCGGTCTTCTGCGCGGTCTGGCCGAGGTAGCCGGCCACCAGCTCGGAGCGGTCGACCTCGACGAGCTGGCCCTTCGAGAGCAGGCCGAGGGCCCGGTAGATGCCGGCGACCAGCCGGGCCACGGTCGTCTTGCCGGTGCCGGGGTTGCCGTTGAAGACCAGGTGTCGGGTGATCGTCGGGGTGTCGAGGCCGGCCTTCTTGCGCAGGCCCTCGACCCGCAGGACCGCGGCCTGCCGGTGGATCTCGTCCTTGACGTTCTTGAGGCCGATGAGCGCGTCGAGCTCGGCGAGAAGCTCCTCGACCGTCTTGGTCGGCTCCTCGGGCTTCGGCTCCTCCGCGACCGGCGTCTCCGGCTCCTGCGCCTGGGTCTGGACGCCGTCGGCGGTCGTGGCAGGAGCGTCGGCCGTGGGGGTGACCGGCGCGACCGGAGCTCCGGTCGGTCCAGGCGTCGGCTGGTCGAGCCCGGGTATGGTCGGCACCGGTCCGCCCATCGCCTCGAGCTGACGTCGTACCTGGTCGCCCATCCGGCGCACCTGGTCGAGCATCTCGTCGCCCACCCCCGGCACGGACTGCCGGGTCGGCAGCTCGAAGGCGCCCGGACCGGTCGCCGACGGGGTGAACGATCGGGCCTCGCCGAGCTGGGCCGCGGTCGCCATCGTGGCGGTGCCGACGGCCTCGGGCCCGGGCTGCCCGAGCAGGGTCGCCGCGAGGGCGACCTCGCCGAGCGCCTTGGCGTACGCCGGGGCGTGCTCGGAGCGGTTGACCGCCAGCTGGCCCATCAGCGGCGTGGGGCCCGCGCGGAACCGGTTGCCCTGCTTGGCGGCGAGGAAGAACTCCTCGGTCGCGCCCGGCTTGCCGACCTGCTCGCACCAGTCGACGAAGGCGCCCTTGGAGCGCTCGGCGACGGTCGCGGCCATCGCCTCGCCCTCGGTGCGCGCGGCGGCCTCGTCGAGGCCGGCCGCGCGGGCGGCGGCGGCGAGCCCGTCCAGGCACTCCGCCAAGGAGTCGCTCATGGTGCTCCCAAGGTGAGGTCGGGGCCACCCGTGGACGAGTGGCCGAACTTGGCTTCGAGGAACTTGCCGTGCGCGATGAGCGCCTGGGCGTCGGCCCGGTTGGCGGCGTCGAAGATCTTGTCCATCGTCACGCTGAGCAGCTCGAGCTGCCCGATGAGGACCATCAGCGAGGTCTTGTTGCCGTCGACGGGCCGGGTGTCGGCCCACTCGCGCGGCAGCCGGAGGTAGCCCCCGACCGCCTCGGGGAGGTACTCCGTGGCGGTCGCCATGATCGAGTAGCCGTCATAGCTGCCGACCCCGAGACCGGGCAGGCGCGGCAGCGTCTGGTGGATCGTGCGCGCGATCTTGACGACGCGCGAGATCACCACCGGGGGCGCGTTGCCCTCCTGGAGCATCGCGTTGACGCGGTTGAGCGCCGCGATGATGTCCTTGTCGGTCGGCGGGGGCGGCGCGACGAAGCCGCCTGCGCCTCCCTCCGTGGCGTCCTTGCCGCGGACCTTCCGGAACCACGACCCGAGTCCCACGTCGTAGATCAGCCCTTGATGTCGAGCGTGCCGGCGGCGTTGCGCTGGTCGTGCTTCTGGACCCGCTCGAGGTAGGACTTCGACTTCTCGACCTCGCTCTCCAGGACGCCGATGGTCGTGGACATGGTGTCGAGCGCCTTGAGCTTGAACTCGTCGATGGAGTCCATCGTCGCGTAGATGTTGGCGAACGCCGCCTGCAGCTGCTCGATGCCGATCGTCGAGGACGCCGCCTGCTCCTGGATCTTCGCGGAGTTGTCCTTGAGCATCTCCGACGTCTTCTGGATCAGGTTCGACGTCGTCGTGTTGAGGGCGGTGATCTGGTCGAGGACCAGCTTCTGGTTGTTGAGCGCCTGCGCGACGATGACCGCTGTCCGGAGCGCCGAGATCGTGGTCGTGGTGGCGCGGTCGACACCCTTGATGAGCTCGATGTTGTTCTTGATGATGATGTCGATCGCCAGGTAGGCCTGGATCGACACCGCGAGCTGGGTCAGCAGGTCCTGGTGCTTCTGGCGCACGTAGAACAGCACGTCCTGGGAGAGCGTCTTGGCACCCTCGGGGTCGCTCAGCTCGAGCTCCGCGATCTTGGCCGACAGCTTGGCGTCGAGGCGCTCGGAGACGTAGATGTACTGGTTGAGTCGGCCCATCGTCGCCCAGAGGTTCGTCTTCTCCAGGTTGAGCGCCACGTTGTCCTTGGTCAGCTCGTCCTGGCCGCTGCGGAGGTGGTGCAGGATCCCGTTGAGCTGGCTCTGCGAGGACTGGTACTTGCGGAAGTAGTCCTCGATCTTGTCGTTGAAGGGCAGCTTGTCCCACCACTTCTTCGCGCCGGTCGCCTGACCGGGGTCGAGGTCCTCGATGGTGCGGCGGAGCTCGAGCAGGGTCTTGCCGACGTTGGAGCCCTGAGAGATGCCGCCCTCCTTGAGGGCGCTGACCGGCTTGTCGAGCATCCGGTTGGACGTCTCGGCCGCCTTGCGGATGTCGGCGTCGCCCATCGTCCGCACGTTCTCGGCCTGCGCGGCGAACCCGGGGCTGCCGATCTTCTCGTTGGTGAGGGCGTCGAGGAAGCCGTCGACCTTGGCGTCGAGCTCGGGGACCATCTCGGCCGCGACCTGGGGCGCCATCTTGGGCGCGGCGGTCTCGGCGATCGGCTTCGGCGCCTCGGGGGCGGTGAGGGTCAGGACAGGCTCGGGAGGGGCGAGCGGGCTGGGCTCGGGGGCAGCCGCCTGGGAACCATCGGTGGTCATGACTGGAGACTATCCACCAAATGAAGGGTCCACACTCAGGGATTCCCCTGGGTAAAGGACTGGCCAACCCAGCCCGCTGGGGCGCGGTCCTCCGTAGCGTCGGGCCATGACATCCACGACCGCGGACGCTCGTGCACCACGACGCGCCCTGATGCTCGCCTCCGTCCTGCTGCTGATCGCACCCGCGACGGCTGTCGTGGTCGGTACCGCGGTCGCACCGCCGGCCCAGGCGGCGACCACCGTGCTGGTCCCGCCGGAGCTGGACTGGAGCCCCCCGTTGACCGGTGGACCCGCCCGGCGGGCCTGTGGTTCCACCGTGCACTGCGTCGGCGCCTCCGGCAGCTTCGCCACCATCCAGGCGGGCGTCCGCGCAGCG
>NZ_JACEFC010000002.1 GCF_014180715.1 Nocardioides stalactiti
AGCCCATCGCGTCGTCGGCCGGAGCGTCGACGCTCCAGCCCAGGAGCGCGCTGTAGAACTCGGCGGCGGCGCCGGGGTCGTCGGCTGCCAGGTCGACCCAGCTGGGGGTTCCGGTGGGCCAGGCTTCGTCACGAGTGGGCATTGCTTGCTCCTCAATGGGGTCGGATCTCGGGTGGGATCTCGGGGGCGTCGCCATCCTGCCGCTGCCCACCGACAGACGCCACGAGGGACACCCGAACATCTCCTGAACTGGTCTCGGATCCGAGACACCTGTCACCCCAGGAGCCTGGCGGACCGGCCTGCACAGGCGTTGGATGGAGACATGGAGCAGAAGTACGTCGAGGTCGGTACCGGCCCGGTCTCGTTCGCAGATGTCGTCGCCGTCGCCCGCGAGGGAGCAGCCGTCCGCCTGGGCGACGACGCCGTCGCGGCCATCGAGGCCGCCCGCTCTGTCGTCGACGAGCTCGCCGCGTCGCCCACCCCGGCGTACGGCGTCTCGACCGGGTTCGGCGCGCTCGCGACCCGCCACATCGCGCCCGAGCTCCGCACTCAGCTCCAGCGCTCGCTGGTGCGCTCGCACGCCGCCGGCTCCGGACCCGAGGTCGAGCGCGAGGTGGTCCGCGCGCTGATGCTGCTGCGGCTCTCGACGCTCGCCACCGGCCACACCGGTGTACGACGCGAGACCGCCGAGCTGATGGCGGCGCTGCTCAGCCACGGCATCACCCCGGTGGTCCACGAGTACGGATCGCTCGGCTGTTCCGGCGACCTGGCCCCGCTGTCCCACTGCGCGCTCGCGCTCCTGGGTGAGGGAGACGTCCGCGACGCCGCCGGGACGCTCGTGCCCGCCGCCCAGGCCCTCGCCGCCGCCGGGCTGACCCCCGTCGAGCTCGCCGAGAAGGAGGGCCTCGCCCTCATCAACGGCACCGACGGGATGCTCGGGATGCTCGTCCTCGCGATCACCGACCTCGAGCGACTGCTCCGCACCGCCGACATCGCTGCCGCCATGTCGGTCGAGGGCCAGCTCGGCACCGACCGGGTGTTCGCACCCGAGCTCCAGGCGATCCGGCCGCACCCCGGCCAGGCCGCCTCCGCCGCCAACCTGGTCGCGCTGCTCGCCGACTCCGGCGTCGTCGCGTCGCACCGGGGACCCGACTGCAACCGCGTGCAGGACGCCTACTCGCTGCGCTGCTCGCCCCAGGTCCACGGCGCCGCCCGCGACACCGTCGACCACGCCGCCACCGTCGCCGGACGCGAGCTCGCCAGCGCCGTCGACAACCCGGTCGTCCTGCCCGGGGAGCGTCGCCTCGAGAGCAACGGCAACTTCCACGGCGCCCCGGTCGCCTACGTGCTCGACTTCCTGGCGATCGTCGCGGCCGACGTCGCCTCGATCAGCGAGCGCCGTACGGACCGGTTCCTCGACAAGTCCCGCAACCACGGCCTGCCGCCGTTCCTCGCCGACGACCCCGGCGTCGACAGCGGGCTGATGATCGCCCAGTACACGCAGGCCGCGATCGTGTCCGAGCTCAAGCGGCTCGCGAACCCTGCGAGCGTCGACTCGATCCCCTCCAGCGCGATGCAGGAGGACCACGTCTCGATGGGCTGGTCCGCCGCCCGCAAGCTGCGGCGCTCGGTCGACGGCCTCACCCGCGTCGTCGCGATCGAGGTCCTCACCGCCGCCCGGGCGCTCGACCTGCGCGCCCCGCTGACCCCGTCGCCCGCGACCGGCGCGGTCATCCAGGCGCTCCGCGACGCGGGAGTCCAGGGTCCCGGCCCCGACCGCCACCTCTCACCCGAGATCGAGACCGCCGTCTCGCTCGTCCAGTCCGGCGCCGTCCTCGACGCCGCCCAGTCCGTGATCGGAGACCTGCGATGACCACCGAGACGACCAACCCCCGGCTGCCGATCCACGCCGCCACCGGCACCGACCTCACCGCGAAGTCGTGGCAGACCGAGGCCCCGCTGCGGATGCTCATGAACAACCTCGACCCGGAGAACGCCGAGCGTCCGGAGGACCTCGTCGTCTACGGCGGCACCGGCAAGGCCGCGCGCTCCTGGGAGGCGTACGACGCCATCGTCCGGTCCCTGCGCGACCTCGAGCCCGACGAGACGCTGCTCGTCCAGAGCGGCAAGCCGGTCGGCGTGATACGGACGAACGAGTGGGCGCCGCGCGTCCTCATCGCCAACTCGAACCTCGTCGGCGACTGGGCGAACTGGGAGGAGTTCCGCCGGCTGGAGGACCTCGGGCTCACCATGTACGGCCAGATGACCGCCGGCTCCTGGATCTACATCGGCACCCAGGGCATCCTCCAGGGCACCTTCGAGACGTTCGCCGCCGTCGCCGACAAGAAGTTCGGGGGCACCCTCGCCGGGACCATCACGGTCACCGCCGGCCTCGGCGGCATGGGCGGCGCGCAGCCGCTCGCGGTCACCATGAACGACGGGGTCGCGATCTGCATCGAGTGCGACCAGTCCCGCATCCAGCGGCGCATCGACCACCGCTACCTCGACGTCCAGGCCGACTCGCTGGAGCACGCCGTCGAGCTCGCCATCGAGGCTCGGGACGAGCGCCGCGCGCTGTCCATCGGCGTCCTCGGCAACGCCGCGGCGATGCTGCCCGCTCTTCTCGAGCAAGGGGCGCCGATCGACATCGTCACCGACCAGACCTCCGCCCACGACCCGCTGTTCTACCTCCCGGTCGGCACCGCCTTCGACGACTGGGAGCGCGAGCGCACCGAGGACCCGGTGGGTTTCACGAAGCGTGCCCAGGAGTCGATGGCCGCCCACGTGCGGGCCATGGTCGAGTTCCAGGACGCGGGCGCCGAGGTCTTCGACTACGGCAACTCGATCCGCGACGAGGCCCGCAAGGGCGGCTACGACCGGGCGTTCGCGTTCCCCGGCTTCGTGCCCGCCTACATCCGGCCGCTGTTCTGCGAGGGCAAGGGCCCGTTCCGCTGGGCCGCGCTGTCCGGAGACCCGGCCGACATCGCTGCCACCGACAAGGCGATCCTCGAGCTCTTCCCGGACAACGAGCGACTCCGGAAGTGGATCACCATGGCGGGTGAGCGGGTCCACTTCCAGGGCCTGCCCGCGCGGATCTGCTGGCTCGGGTACGGCGAGCGGCACCTGGCCGGCCTGAAGTTCAACGAGATGGTCGCCTCAGGTGAGCTGAAGGCGCCGATCGTGATCGGCCGCGACCACCTCGACTGCGGCTCGGTGGCCTCGCCGTACCGGGAGACGGAGGCGATGCTCGACGGCTCCGACGCGATCGCCGACTGGGCCCTGCTCAACGCGCTCGTGAACACTGCATCCGGCGCGACCTGGGTGTCGATCCACCACGGCGGTGGGGTCGGCATGGGACGCTCGATCCATGCCGGACAGGTGTGCGTCGCCGACGGCACCGACCTCGCGGCGCAGAAGATCGAGCGGGTGCTCACCAACGACCCGGGGATGGGCGTGATCCGCCACGTCGACGCCGGCTACGAGCGGGCGGTCGAGGTCGCCGCGGAGCGCGACGTCAGGATCCCGATGCGCGAGGGCCGCGAAGGTGGGGTGGCGTGACCGACGACTTCGAGCGGATGTGGGCGGACCTCGCACCGGTCGGCCGCTCGACCTCGTCGGGCGGCTACTTCAGGCAGCCGTTCGCCAGTGCCGAGGAGGAGCTGCGCGGGTGGTTCGCCGAGCAGGCGGCCGCACGGGGGCTGACGCTCGAGACCGACGCGTTCGGCAACCAGGTCGCCTGGTGGCGCCCTGAGCCGACGCCCGGCCAGGTCGAGATCCTCGGGGTGCTCACCGGCAGCCACCTCGACAGCGTCCTCGACGGCGGTGCGTACGACGGTCCGCTCGGTGTCGTCTCCGCGCTGGCCGCGATCGACGTGCTCCGCGACCGCGGCGTCCAGCCTTCGCGGGCGATCGGCGTCGGGGTGTTCCGCGAGGAGGAGGGCTCCCGCTTCGGGTTGGCCTGCCTGGGCTCGCGGCTCGCCACCGGCTCCGTCGCCTGGGCCGAGGTGGAGGGGCTTCGCGACCGTGACGGTGTCGCACTCGGCGACGTGACCGCCGCGCCGGAGAACGGCGCCGGCGGGATCCTGGCCGACGTCGGCTGCTTCGTGGAGCTCCACGTCGAGCAGGGACGGGTGCTCGTCGACAGCGACGACCCGGTCGGGCTGGCGAGCGGGATCTGGCCGCACGGCCGGTACCGGTTCGACTTCACCGGCCGCGCCGACCACGCCGGGACCACCCGGATGGAGGACCGGGCCGACCCGATGCTCACCTACGCGATGACGGCGCTCGCGGCTAACAAGCAGGCCCGGCTCTCCGGCCAGCGCGCGACGTTCGGGCGGATCGACGTCGCGCCCAACGGCACCAATGCCGTCCCGTCTCGCGTCACCGCCTGGCTCGACGCCCGGGCCGACTCCGACGAGGCCCTCGGCGCGCTCGTGGCCGCGGTGGAGAAGCAAGCCAGTGAACGGGCCGGCCGCGACGGGACCACCGCGGTGATGACGGCCGAGTCGGTCTCCGGCGCGGTCGCGTTCAGCGCCGACCTCACCGACCGGATCCGATCGACCCGATCCTGGCCGGTGCTCCCGACCCAGGCCGGTCACGACGCCGGCATCCTGTCCGCGGCCGGACACCCGAGCGCGATGCTGTTCGTCCGCAACCCGACCGGGGTCTCGCACTCGCCTGACGAGCACGCCGAGACCGTCGACTGCCTGGCCGGGGTGGAGGCGCTCGCCGACGCGCTCATGGAGCTCGTATGACGGTGCTCCAGATCCCCACGATGGCCAACGCGCACTCCCACGTCTTCCACCGCGCGCTGCGCGGCCGCACGCAGCAGGGGACCGGCAGCTTCTGGACCTGGCGCGAGCAGATGTACGACCTCGCCTCCCGCCTCACGCCCGACCTCTACCTCGAGCTCGCGCGGGCGGTCTATGCCGAGATGGTCTCCACCGGGATCGGCGCGGTGGGGGAGTTTCACTACCTGCACCACCAGCCCGACGGGACGCCGTACGACGACCCGAACGAGATGGGCCGCGCGCTGCTCGCTGCCGCCGACGAGGTCGGCATCCGGATCCGGCTGCTCGACACCTGCTACCTCACCTCCGGCATCGGGCAGCCGCCCGCGGGCGTGCAGCGACGCTTCAGCGACGGCCACGCCGACGCGTGGGCCGAGCGGGTCGCGGTCTTCGACGACCCGCGGGTCGGGGCGGCGATCCACAGCGTCCGCGCGGTGCCGCGCGAGCAGATGGGCACCGTCGCCGCGCTCGGGGGTCCGGTCCACGTGCACCTCTCCGAGCAGCCGGCCGAGAACGAGGCCTGCCTCGCGGCGTACGGCGTCACCCCCACCCGGGTGCTCGCCGAGGAGGGTGTCCTCGGCCCGCGGACGACGCTCGTCCACGCGACCCACCTGACCGACGACGACGTCCGACTCATCGGCGACAGCGGCGCGCTGGTCTGCCTCTGCCCGACCACCGAGCGCGACCTCGCCGACGGGCTCGGTCGCGGGGCCGACCTGCGCGCCGCCGGGGCGCGGATCTCGTTGGGATCCGACAGCCACGCGGTCATCGACCTGTTCGAGGAGATGCGCGGCGTCGAGATGCACGACCGGCTCCGCACGGGCGTCCGCGGGCACTGGTCGGCGCAGGCGCTCCTGGAGACCGCGACCGGCAACGGCTATGCCTCCCTCTCGGTCGGCGACCCCGGTGTCGTGATGATCGACCCGGTCAGTCCGCGGACGGCGGGCACCGGGCGCGACGTCCACGCCGCCGTCTTCGCGGCAACCGCTGCTGACGTCACCGAGGTGATCATCGACGGCCGGGTCGTGTTCGACGGCGACCACGCCCGGGTGGGCCGCGAGCTCGAGGCTGCGATCGAGAAGGTGTGGTCGGCGTGACAGCGACGAGTCGTGTGCCCCAGACATCGGATATCGAGGCTCTCAGGCACACGACCTCAGGCAGCCTCCTCATCACCGGCATCGGCGAGCTGGTCACCAACGACCCGGCGGCGTCCGACCTGCTCGGTGTGCGGACCGACGCGGCGCTGGTCCTGGCTGACGGCGTGGTCGCCTGGGTCGGCGCCGCCGCCGCCGCGCCCGCTGCCGACGAGCGCGTCGACGCCGAGGGTCGCGCCGTGCTGCCGGGCTTCGTCGACAGCCACAGCCACCTCGTCTTCGCCGGCGACCGGGCCCAGGAGTTCCGCGCCCGGATGGCGGGGGAGTCCTACGCCGCCGGCGGGATCCGGACGACGGTCGCGGCGACCCGCGCTGCCTCCGACGACGAGCTCGCCGCCAACGTCGCGCGGCTCGTCGCCGAGATGCGCGCCCAGGGCACGACCACCGTCGAGATCAAGTCCGGCTACGGCCTCTCGGTCGCCGACGAGGCACGCTCGCTGGAGGTCGCGTCGCGCTTCACCGACGAGACCACCTTCCTCGGCGCGCACGTCGTCCCGGCTGACCACGCCGACGACCCGGCCGGCTACGTCGACCTCGTCACCGGGCCGATGCTGGCGGCCGCCGCGCCGCACGCGCGCTGGATCGACGTCTTCTGCGAGACCGGCGCGTTCGACGCCGACCAGGCGCGGGCGGTGCTCGCCGCCGGCGCGGCTGCCGGGCTGGAGGGTCGGCTCCACGCGAACCAGCTCGGCCCCGGTCCCGGCGTCGCGCTGGCCGCCGAGCTCGGGCTGACCGCCGTCGACCACTGCACCTACCTGACGGACCAGGACGTCCACGCGCTGCGGGAGAGCGGCACCGTGGCGACCCTCCTGCCCGGCGTCGAGTTCTCGACCCGTCAGCCCTATCCCGACGCGCGCGGCCTGATCGACGCCGGCGTACGGGTCGCGCTGGCCAGCGACTGCAACCCGGGCTCGTGCTACACGAGCTCGATCCCGTTCTGCATCGCGCTCGCGGTGCGGGAGATGGGGATGACCCCCGCCGAGGCGGTCCACGCGGTGACCGTCGGCGGTGCCGCGGCGCTGGACCGGACCGACGTCGGACGGCTGGTGCCCGGGGCCCGGGCCGACGTCGTGCTGCTGGACGCGCCGAGCCACGTGCACCTGGCCTACCGCCCGGGCGTACCGCTGGTGAAGCGGGTCTGGGTCGGCGGCGAGGCTAGCTAGGTTCGACGGGCGAGTCCGTCGGCGGGGCGAGGTCGCGCTGGAGGATGGCGACGTCGACCCAGCGGCCGTGCTTGAAGCCGATCCGACGCAGCAGGCCGGCCTGCTCGAAGCCGAAGCGGGCGTGCAGAGCCATCGACGCGTCGTTCGGCTGCGCGATGCGGGCGGTCAGGACCTGGAAGCCGCGCTCCTCAAGCCGGGGGACCAGGACGTCGTACAGCGCGGTGCCGAGGCCGGACCCCTGCGCGGCCGGCGCGAGATAGACGCTGACCTCGCCGGCCCAGCGGTACGCCGGCCGCTCCGCGAACTTCGTGCCGTAGGCGAACCCCGCCACCTGTCCGTCCTGCTCGGCGACGAGCCACCCGTGGCCCGCCTGGCACGCGCTGATCCGCCCGGCCATCTCCTCGACCGTCGGCGGGGTCAGCTCGAACGTCGCCACGGTGGTCTCGACGTAGTGGCCGTAGATCGCCGCGCACGCGACGGCGTCGTCGGGGGACGCGTCGCGGATGATCAGCCCCTGCACGCGGTCATCCTCGCAGGCGCCACCCGGTCAGGTGGCCGACAGGCCGGCGATGTCACCGGTCCTGAAGGCGTCGACGAACAAGGCGTGGTCCTCACGCACGGTGTCGGCATAATCCATGCCGAAGGAGACGAGGTCCTCGACGAACGCGTCCTCGTCCTCACCGATCGCGGCGAGGATCGCCTCCTCGGTCTGGAACTCGACGAGCTCCTCGTCGCTGTCCTCGTCGGAGGCGCAGTGGACCTTCGCGGTGGCGCGGCCGAGGTCCTCCAGCAGCGGCGCCATCTCGTCGGGCTCGGTGATGTCGCGCCAGTCCAGGTCCGTCTCGTACGGCGACAGCTCGGACACGACGAACCCGGTCCCGTCGATCGTGGTCCAGCCCAGGAACTGGTCGGTGTGCGCCTGGAGCGCACGCTGGCTGACGACGGTCCGGTGCCCGTCGTGCTCGAAGAAGTCCTTGATCCGCTGGTCGCGGACCACCTGGCTGACGGCCGGGTGGTTGCCCTGCTTCATGCTGAGGACGATGTCGTTCTCCAGCGCCTGGTTGAAGCCCTCGATGAGCACGTTGTAGGCGGGCAGCCCGGCGCTCCCGATGCCAAACCCGGTGCTGGCGACCACGTCCTTGACGTCGTAGTAGACCCGGCGCGCGGACCTCTTCGACTCAGGGATCGTGTCGAGGTAGCGGTCGAACGCGGCGAGAACCATCGACCGCTCGGCGGCGTTGAGGTGGCGAGCGGTCGGGCCGTCGACGAAGCGCCGCTCGTGGTCGGAGACCGACGTCATCGAGTCGAGGAGGCCGTTCCTGGTGCTCGCCCGAGCCGCCTGGAGCACGGTGTGCACGATCCCCTCGGTGTTGTCGAGGCGCAGCGCGAACTCGTCGAGGTCGTCGTCGGTCGCGTCGTAGCGCCGTACCTGGTCCAGGTAGGCGCGGAGGTAGACGGCGGCGGTCTCGCGGACGTCGTCCTCGGGCAGTGCCTTCTGCCAGCCCATCAGGGCAAGGCTCGCCACGAACCGGCGCAGGTCCCAGGAGAAGTGCCCGAGGTAGGCCTCGTCGAAGTCGTTGACGTCGAAGACCAGCAGCCCCTCGGCGTTCATGTAGGTGCCGAAGTTCTCCGCGTGCAGGTCGCCGTGGATCCACACCCGGGACGTCCGCTCGTCGGCCCAGCGGTCCTCGATCTCGGCGACGTCGGCGTAGAAGAGGCAGGCGGAACCGCGGTAGAAGGCGAACGGGTCCGCGGCCATCTTGCGGAACTTCGTGCGGAAGCCCCGCGGGTCGGTGCGGAGCAGGTCGTCGAACGCCGCGGTGAGCACGTCGACCACCTGCTGACGGCGGGCACTGCTGGTCATCCTCGTCTCCTAGAAGTCCCGGGTGCCGCGGAGACCGCGCGGTCGTCCGTCGGGGTCGCAGAGCGTGCGATAGACCGCGCGCGCCCACAGGCCACGGGCGCCGTCCACCCGGTCCGGGACGTGGTCGCGGATCCGGCTGCCGGGCGCGCCCACCCGCTCCCGCCAGAGCGCGATCGGGTCGTCGTGTCCCGCGAGCCTCGGGTCGTCAGCGGGCAGTGCGAGGTGCTCGGCCCAGAGCGAGGACCGCAGGTCTCGTGGCAGGTCCCCGGCCGGATCGACGACGGCGCAGGTCAGCTCGGAGTCGTGGGTCCATGAGCGCAGGTTGAGGTTGTCGGAGCCGATCGTCATCCAGGTGTCGTCGACCACGCAGACCTTCGCGTGCACGTAGATCGGGGTGCCGGCGTCGTTCGCGAGGTCGAACATCGCGAAGCGGTCACCGCCTGCATCGTGTAGTGCCTCCCACGCGCGTCGCTGGCCGTGGACCATCGGCGGTCCGCTGAACCGACCGTCCTCCTCCGGGAAGCGGGGAACGACGGCGATCACCTGGAGACCCGGCTCGCGGCGCAGCGCCTCGGCGAGGGTCGTGGCGACCAGGTCGGACCAGAAGTACTGGTCCTCGAGGTAGATCAGCCGCTTCGCCCGGGCGAAGGCGTGGGCGTAGCCGCGGGCGATCGAGCGCTCGCCCTCGGGGGCGAACGGGTACGCCGGGCGCTTCGCCGGGTAGGTCCGCAGGATCTGGACCTGGTGGGTGCCGGCGGCCGGCGGCGGGTCCCACCGATCGGGCAACGGCTCGGGGTGACGCGGCACCCGGGCCAGGCGGTGCTGGAGGGCGCGCACGGGGTTGCGGTGGTCGAGCGGGGTCGGGTCGTCCCACCGCTCGGCGAACGTGTCGAGGACGTGGGCGACGGCCGGGCCCCGGATCTCGGCCATCGCGTCGTGCCAGGGGGGTGTGTCGCCGTACCGCTCATCGAGGGGCGGCGCCTGTGGGTCGCCGGCGTGGCCGGCGTCGTCCCGGCGGCCGTGGCACAGGTCGATGCCCCCGACGAACGCGACGTCGTCCTGCGGCCGGTGCTGGTGGCGCACGACGAAGAGCTTCTGGTGGTGGGACCCGCCACGTCGGACGCGCTCGTCGAGCAGAGCCTCGCCACCCGCCTGGTTGATGACCCTCCCCAGGTGTTCGTTCTCCTCGCTGTTGAGCGGACCCGGGTGGGAGCGCCAGAGCAGGGCGCGGACCTCGACGCCACGGTTGCCCGCCGCTGCCAGCAGGTCGCCGACAGTGGTCCCGTCCTCGGCCATGCGCTCGTCACGGTCGCCGCGCCAGTCGGTGAGGAAGATCCGATCACCCGCTTCGGCCGCGTTGACGACCTCGATCAGGCGTGCGAAGTACGGCGCCCCGTGGACCCTGGGGACCACGAGGTTGCCCTCGGTCCACGGCCGTTCCACGGCGGGCAGGAACCAGGCACTCACCACTTCAGTTGATCACATACCCGTCTGTGAGAAGGTCGGCGAACGGCCCTGTCAGGTGGCGGGCACCGCCCCGACCTCCGTATCGTCGAGACCGATGCGCCCGACCGAAAACGCAGTCATCCGTCCGATCAAGCCCGCCGACATCGACACGATCGTCGACCTCAACCAGGACGCCCTCGAGGGCGTCGGCCCGCTGGACTACGAGTCCGCGGCCCTGCTGGTGAAGCAGTCCGACCAGGCCCTGGTCCTCGACGTCGACGGCGACATCGCCGGCTTCGTGATCACGCTCCCGACCGGGGCGACCTACGACTCCTCGCGCTACGACTGGTTCGAGCAGCGGCTCGCCGACTACGTCTACCTCGACCGGATCGTCGTGGCCGACACGCACCGTCGCCGCGGCGTCGCCTCACGGCTGTACGACGCGGTCGAGACCGACGTGCCCGTCGCGCTGGAGGTCTACGAGACCAACGACGCGTCGCTGGAGTTCCACCGCCGCCGCGGGTATCGCAAGGTCGGCGAGCTCCAGCACGCCGGCAAGCGCAACCTGATGCTGCTCAAGGCCTGCTGAGGGTCCGACCGAACGACGGGTCGCCGCTGAGTACCCGGAGCGCCAACGAGGTGGTCGCCTCCACGTTCAGGAAGCCGACGACCTTGCTGATCCGCTCCGGGTCCAGCGGCAGCAGGCCCGGGCTGCCCGGCACGTCGGGCGTCAGACCGAGGTCGAGGTCGTCCTGGCCGCCCATGAGCCGCACGTTGAAGTCGTAGCGCTCGCGCGCACCCGGCGCCGCCAGCCGTCGTACGACGGAAGCGCCGATGCGCCGGGCTCCGGTCTCCTCCGCCCACGAGTCCAGCGCCGCGATCACGGCGAGCCCCTCGTTGTGCTCGATGTCGGCCCAGACGGTGGCCATCGGGCCCGCGTGCTCCAGCAGGGCCGCCGCGCCCTTCTCGCCGATCCCGGTGACGCCGGGCAGGTTGTCGCTCGCGTCGCCGCGCAGCGCGGCGTACTCGAGGTAGCGCTCGGCCGCGACGCCGTACATCGCGAACAGCCGCTTCGGCGTGAGCAGCGGCGAGCCGGCGATGCCGCCGTCGATGACCCGCAGCACCCGGGTGTGGTCGCTGATGTGGGCGAAGGCGTCGCGGTCGCTCGTGATGATGATGCAGTCCCAGCCGTTGCGACCGGCCCAGGCGGCACCCGACGCGTTGACGTCGTCGGCCTCCAGGCCCGGCGGGGTGAGGGTCGCGAGCCCGAGCGCGTCGAGCAGCGCGCCGGCCCGCTCGAGCTGGTCGACGAGATCCGGGTGCTTCTCCGCGCGGCCCGCCTTGTAGTCGGGGTAGAAGTCCCGGCGCACCGAGGAGGTCCGGTCGTCGAGCCCGAAGATCACCGCGTCGGGCGCGAAGCCGTCGATGACGTCGAGGATCTGACGGACCATGCCCTCCAGCGCCCACGCCGGGCGGCCCGACCGGTCGGTGATCCGGGTGTGCATCCGCGCGTGGTGGCTGCGGTGCAGGAGCGACGGCGCGTCGACGACCAGCAGCAGCCTGCGGTCACGGGTGGGCACGTCGAGGGGTGGCATGGCGATCGCGCCCATCGTAGGTGCGCGGCGCCGAGCGGATCAGGCCGGTCCGTCGCCCTCGAAGACGACCGGTGCCTTCGGCCGGGTGTCGACCCGGAGCGAGAAGACGTCGGGCCGTGCGTAGTGGCCGACCGGGTCGAACATCCGCCGCTGCGCGTGGACCTTCGACAGGTCGAGGTCGGCGTACAGGATCTCCTCGCGCCCCTCGACCGGGCCGGCGATGATGTCGCCGCCGGGCGCCACGATGGTGGTGAGGCCGCGCGACAGCCAGTCGTCCTCGCCGCCGTACAGGTCGCCACGCAGGTCCTCGGGCACGTCGGAGCCACGGATCAGCGGCGCGACGCCGATGACGAACTGCCGCCCCTCCTTGGCGATGTGCTGGAGCGTCCCCACCCAGGTGTCGCTGGTGTCCCAGGTCGGTGCCAGGTAGATGTCGGGCCGCTGGGCATAGATCGCGGCGCGGGCCAGCGGCATGTAGTTCTCCCAGCACAGCAGGCCGCCGACGACTCCGAACGGCGTCTGCACGACGGACAGCTCGGAGCCGTCGCCCATGCCCCACACGGTGCGTTCCCCGCCGGTCGGCATCAGCTTGCGGTGCCGCTGGAGGAGCGATCCGTCGGGGCCGAGGTAGAGCAAGGTGTTGTAGAGCGTCCCGCCGTCGACCTCGGTGACGCCGACCGCGACGTACGCCGCCGCCTCGGCCGCCGCCTCCGCCATCCGGTCCAAGGCCGGTCCGGGGACGCTGACGGCGTTGTCGTACAGGCGCTTGATGAACGGACCGTCGCTCCACGCCGGCGTCCGCCACACCCAGTCCGGGTAGGCGGGCACGAAGGACTCACCGAAGACGATGAGCTCCGCCCCGTTGCCGGCCGCCTCCTTCACGAGCGCGCAGACCTTGTCGACCGTCGCCTCCCCGTCGAGGAACACGGGCGTCGCCTGGACTGCAGCCACCGTCACCATGCCGCCAGTGTGGCAGCGGATCGTGGATCGGTGGCGGGGAATCCCGTCGCGGCTGCGGACACCGCTTGGAAGGATGGCAAGGTGACGTCGCCTGCCGAGATCGCCCCTGACACCAAGGACTGGACCTGGGTCCTCGACCGGGCCTGCGCCGAGTGCGGCTTCGACGCCGGCGCGGTCGACCGCGCGGCCCTGGGGTCCACGATCCGCGCCAACGCAGCGGCGTGGGCGCAGGTGCTGGCGTCCGTCGATGCGACCCGGCGCCCCGCGCCGACGGTGTGGTCGCCGACCGAGTACGCCGCCCACGTGCGCGACGTCCACACGATGTTCGCCGGCCGCGTGCGGCTGATGCTGACCGAGGACGACCCGACCTTCGCCAACTGGGACCAGGACGAGACGGCGCTGGCCGAGCGCTACGACCTCCAGGACCCCGCCGTCGTCGCACCGGCCCTGGTCGCCGCCGCTGACGAGGCCGCCGCGGCGTACGACGCCGTCGCGGGCGCGCAGTGGGAGCGGACCGGTACGCGGAGCAACGGCAGCCTGTTCACGGTCGAGTCGATCGGCCGCTACCACCTGCACGACGTGGTCCACCACCTCTGGGACGTGCGTGGGGTCGACCTGCCAGGATCCTCCGGGTGAGGCACACCGAGTTCTGGGCACGGCTCGACCACCAGCTGGGGGAGGCGTACTCACGCACCTGGGCCGAGACCCAGGTCCTTGGCGTCCTCGGTCACCGGACCCCGCAGCAGGCACTGGACGCCGGTGTCCCGCCCAAGCAGGTGTGGGCAGCGGTCTGGCAGTCGCTCGAGCTGCCCGTGAGCGAGAAGTGACCGCGCCGTCGCCCCTCGCGCCTGCTGCTGACACGGCGCTGCTGCAGCGTCGTACGGTCCGGGTGCTGGTGCTGACCCAGGCCGTCGGTGCGCTCGGCATCACCATCGGCATCGCGACCGCCTCGCTGCTCGCGCGCGACCTGTCGGGATCCGAGGCGCTGTCCGGCCTCGCGCAGACGGCGCAGGTGCTCGGCGCGGCCGTGATCTCGTTCCTGCTCGCAGCGGTGATGTCGCGCCGGGGGCGGCGGATCGGTCTGGTGACCGGCTACCTGCTCGGCGCGGCGGGTGGCGGGCTCGCGGTGCTGAGCGGGGTCGTGGAGTCGATGCCCCTCCTGCTGCTGGGCGCGGTGCTGCTCGGCGCGGGCTCGTCGGCCAACAGCGCGGCTCGGTTCGCGGCGACCGATCTCGCAGACGACACCAATCGCGGGCGCTCGCTGTCGCTCGTGGTGTGGGCGACCACGATCGGGGCGGTCCTGGGTCCCAACCTCACCGGACCGGCCGGCGCCTTCGCCGACGCCGTCGACATCCCCGAGCTCACCGGGCCGTTCGCCATCGGCGCGTTCGGGATGCTCGGCGCCGCGCTGATCGCCTTCGTCGCGCTACGGCCCGACCCGCTGCTCACCGCCCGCGAGCAGGCGGGGGAGGTCGTCGTCGGCCAGCCCGTCGCCGGCTCGTCCGCGGCACGTGCCCTCGCGGCCGTGAAGGAGCGCCCGGTGCTGGGGTTCGCGATCGGCGGGCTCGCCCTCGCGCACGCCACGATGATCTCGGTGATGGTGATGACGCCGCTCCACATGGAGCACGGTGGCGCGGAGCTCGACGTGATCGGCCTGGTCATCAGCGTCCACGTGCTCGGGATGTTCGCGTTCTCCCCGCTCGTCGGCATCCTGGCCGACCGGTTCGGCCGGCCGGTGGTGCTGGGGTCCGGGGGACTGGTCCTCGTCGCCGCGCTGCTGCTCTGCGCCTCCTCGCCGCAGGGGATGTCGTGGCAGGTGACCGCCGGCCTGTTCCTCCTCGGCCTCGGGTGGTCGCTGGCGATGGTGTCGGCCTCGACGATGGTCGCGGAGCACGCCCCGCTGGCGGTCCGCACCGACGTGCAGGGCACCTCGGACCTGGTGATGGGGGTGACCGCGGCGTGCGCGGGGGCGCTCGCCGGGCTCGTCGTCGACCTCGCCGGCTACCCGGCGCTCGCGTTGGTCACGCTGGCGCTGGCGTTCGGCGTCGCGGGCTCCGCGGCGCGGGCGCAGATGATCGACACGACACGCCGCGCCTCCTGACCACCTTCGAACAGGTGTTCGGCTAGGTTCCTCCGTACGACGCCCGCAGCGCGAGCCGCGAGACGTCCACAGGTACGACGTACGGGCGAGACGATCCACCCACCGAGGCGGCTGATCAGGCTGTGTCGGACCCCCTCCCTAACGTCGCAGAGGTACCTGGCCCGATCACCAGACGAAGGACGTGAGGACATGGCGGACGACCGCATCAAGGCGCTCGACACGGCGCTGCTCAACATCGAGAAGCAGTACGGCAAGGGCTCGATCATGCGCTTGGGTGACGACACCCGGGCCCCGCTCGAAGTCATCCCGACCGGCTCGATCGCGCTCGACGTGGCGCTCGGCGTCGGCGGCCTGCCCCGCGGCCGGGTGGTCGAGATCTACGGTCCCGAGTCCAGCGGCAAGACGACTGTCGCGCTCCACGCGGTCGCCAGTGCCCAGGCGGCCGGCGGCATCGTGGCGTTCATCGACGCCGAGCACGCGCTCGACCCCGACTACGCCAAGGCCCTCGGCGTCGACACCGACGCCCTGCTGGTCTCCCAGCCCGACTCCGGTGAGCAGGCGCTCGAGATCGCCGACATGCTGGTGCGCTCCGGCGCGCTCGCGCTGGTCGTCATCGACTCGGTGGCCGCGCTCGTGCCCCGGGCCGAGATCGAGGGCGAGATGGGCGACAGCCACGTCGGCCTCCAGGCCCGACTGATGAGCCAGGCGCTGCGCAAGATGACCGGTGCGCTCAACAACTCCGGCACCACGATGATCTTCATCAACCAGCTCCGCGAGAAGATCGGCGTCATGTTCGGCTCGCCCGAGACCACCACGGGTGGCCGGGCGCTGAAGTTCTACTCCTCGGTGCGTCTCGACGTCCGTCGGATCGAGACCCTCAAGGACGGCACCGACATGGTCGGCAACCGGACCCGGATCAAGGTCGTGAAGAACAAGGTCGCCCCGCCGTTCAAGCAGGCCGAGTTCGACATCATGTACGGCAAGGGCATCAGCCGCGAGGGCAGCCTCATCGACGTGGGTGTCGAGGCGGGCCTGATCCGCAAGGCCGGTGCCTGGTACACCTACGAGGGCGACCAGCTCGGCCAGGGCAAGGAGAACGCCCGCCAGTTCCTCAAGGACAACCCCGACCTGGCCAACGAGCTGGAGAAGAAGATCCTCGAGAAGCTCGGCGTCGGCCCGACGGTCGACAAGGACGAGTTCTCGGCCCTCCCGGACGAGCCCATCGGCGTCGACAGTTTCTGATGGCGCGAGCGTGTCGCTCCTTCGTCGCGCCACGCTGCCGCGCGCGCAGTCGAGGTAGTTGCGAGGCGGCGCTTCAAGGCGTCTCGCCGGTCGGCACGTGGAAAGCGCGGCCATCTTCGCTCCGGTCGCTCGTTCCTCGCTCCCTCCGCTCAGGCGACCGCGTTTTCCACGATGGCCGACAGTTGGAGAGGAGTGACCGCTCATGGAGCACGAGCCCGACGAGCTTCGAGACCTGGGGCCCGAGCCGGACCATGAGGCGGTCGCGCGCAAGATCCTGCTCGACCAGCTGACCGGTCAGGCGCGGAGCCGTCACGAGCTGGCGCAGCGGCTGGCCCGCCGCAACGTCCCTGACGAGGTGGCGAGCCGGCTGCTCGACCGGTTCGAGGAGGTCGGGCTGGTCGACGACGAGGCGTTCGCGCGCAGCTGGGTCGACAGCCGGCAGCGCACCCGCGGCCTGGCCGGTCGGGCGCTGGCCCAGGAGCTGCGGCGCAAGGGGATCGACGACGAGACCGCCCGCGACGTCCTCGCCGAGGTCGGCCGCGACGACGAGGAGCGAGTGGCCCGCGAACTGGTCCGCAAGAAGCTGCGCAGCCTGCGCGGCGTCGACGACACGGTCGCGGCCCGTCGGCTGGTCGGCATGCTCGCCCGCAAGGGCTACGGCTCCGGGATGGCGTTCGCCGTGGTCAAGGACGAGCTCGCCTCGCTCGGGCGCGACGTCTCCGCGGACGCCTGACGTCGCCCCGCCCCGCGTGCCAGGATCGGATGCGTGACGACGGAGCAGACCCCGGCGGACGTCACGTTGCGCCCGATGACCCGGGCCGACCTCCCTGCCCTGGTGCGCTGGCGGCAGGCGCCCCACGTCGCGCGCTGGTTCGTCAGTGGCGGACCGGCGACCGCGGACACCATCGCCGCCCACTACGGGCCGCGGATCGACGGCGTCGGCGCCACCCGGATGTGGGTCGTCGAGGTCGACGGCGAGCCGGTCGGCTTCGTGCAGGACTACCGGATCAGCGACCACCCCGAGTTCGCCGTGCTCGCGCCCGACCCTGCCGCGATCGGCCTCGACTACGTCATCGGCGAGGTGACGTGGACCGGATGCGGGATCGGCGAGCGGATGCTGCGCGCCTGGTTCGACCTAGCACGCACCAGTTACCCCGACGCGACGACGTACTTCGCCGCGCCCGACCACCGCAACGTCCGGTCCCGTCGGCTGCTGCTGCGCGTCGGGTTCGTCGAGGGCGTCTGGTTCGACGAGCCCCAGGCCGACGGGAGCGTCGCCACCGTCGTGGGACACAGCCGCGCTGCGGCCACGGGGTGAGGCGCGGTGCAAGGATTGCGCCCATGACCGCCGAGGACGACTACTCCGCCCTGCTGAGCCCCGCCGCCGGCCCCGTGGACCTGGCCGCCATCGCGACGGATGCCACCCCCGGCTCCGACGGCGACAAGGCGGCCGGGGAGGCTGAGCTGGTCGGGCTGGGCCCGGAGCTCGCCGACCTCCAGGAGCGGCTCTTCGCCCACGGCAAGGCCGACGGCCGCCACAGCGTCCTGCTCGTCCTCCAGGGCATGGACACCTCCGGCAAGGGCGGGACCCTGCGCTCGACGGTCGGGCTGATGGGCCCGCAGGGCGTGCGGATCACCTCGTTCAAGGCACCGACCCCCGAGGAGCTCGAGCACGACTTCCTGTGGCGGATCCGGCGCGCCCTGCCGACGCCCGGCTACGTCGGGGTGTTCGACCGCTCGCACTACGAGGACGTGCTCATCGGCCGGGTCCGTTCCCTGGCACCCCCCGAGGAGATCGAGCGCCGGTACGACGCGATCAACGCGTTCGAGGCCGAGCTCGCCGCGGCCGGCACGACGATCATCAAGTGCATGCTCCACATCTCGCCCGAGGAGCAGAAGGAGCGGCTGCTCGCCCGCCTCGACGACCCCTCGAAGCACTGGAAGTACAACCCCGGCGACCTCGCCGAGCGCTCCCTGTGGCCGGCCTACCAGGAGGCCTATGCCGTCGCCATCGAGCGCACCCACACCGACGTCGCGCCCTGGCACGTCGTACCGGCCGACCGGAAGTGGTACCGCAACCTCGCGATCGGCCACCTGCTGCTCGAGGCGCTGCGCGGCCTCGACCTCGCCTGGCCGACGGCCGACTTCGACGTCGCCGAGGAGCGGCGCCGGCTCGCCGAGGAGGACCCGCTGGGTGGGGACGCGTGAACGCGGTCGGGCTGGACCGGGTCCGGGTCACTCGCTACGTCACGCCGCTGCGCGAGGGCGGCAGCCTGCCTGGCGTCGTCGAGGGTGACGACCTCGGCACCTACGTCTGCAAGTTCCGGGGCGCCGGTCAGGGACCGCGCGTCCTCGTCGCGGAGGTGATCGCCGCGGGCCTCGCCGAACGGATCGGTCTGCGCACCCCGCGCCAGGTCGTGCTCGACCTCGGAGCCGACCTCGCCCGCTACGAGGCCGACGAGGAGGTCCAGGACCTGCTGCGGGCCAGCGTCGGCCTCAACCTCGGGATCGACTTCCTGCCCGGCGCGTTCGGTTACGACGGCGACCTGGCGCCCCACGCCGGTGTCGCGGCCAAGGTGCTCTGGCTCGACGCGTTCTGCGCCAACGTCGACCGTTCGTGGCGCAACCCCAACCTCCTGCTGTGGCACGACGACCTCTGGGTGATCGATCACGGCGCGTCGCTCTACTTCCACCACGCCTGGGTGGGGGGAGTGACCGACCCGGAGCGGTTCGCCCGCCAGCCGTGGGACGTGTCCGACCACGTGCTGTCGACCTACCGCAGCGCGCTGCCGGCGGCCGATGCCGAGATCTCCGCGCTGCTCTCCGCCGCCGACCTCGAGGCGGTCGTGGCACAGGTCCCCGACACCTGGCTGGAGCCCGTCCCCGGCGCCGAGACGCCGGAGGCGTTGCGGTCGGCGTACGTCTCGTTCCTCACCGCACGCCTGGCGACGCGTCAGTGGCTTCCTGGTGCAGGTGTCGCGTGAACACCCAGCAAGGCATGAGCGCGCCGATGCCCTACCAGTACGTCGTCCTGCGCTGCGTGCCGCGCGTGGACCGCGAGGAGTTCCTCAACGTCGGCGTCGTGCTCTACTGCCAGGCCGCGGACTATCTCGCCGTGACCTGGCACTGCGACGCCGACCGGCTCCGCGCCGTCGACCCGCGGCTCGACGTCGACCGCGTGTGCGACGCGCTCGCGTTCGTCGACGGGGTCTGCGCCGGCGACGAGCGCGGGGGAGCGGTGTCCGACCAGCCGCTCACCCAGCGCTTCGGCTTCCTCAAGGCCCCGAAGTCGACAGTGCTCCAGCCCGGCCCGGTCCACGGTGGTCTCACCGCGGACCCGGCTCGAGAGCTGGAGCACCTGTTCAGCCGACTGGTCGGCTGAGTCGTTCGTTCAGGCCCGGTCAGACCGGGACGAGCTCGACCGCGCCGACCGCGTAGCGGGCCAGGACGGTGCGCGCGATCTCCGGGTGGGCGCCGAGGGGCTCGGACACCGCCACCGCACCGGCCTCGAAGGCCAGCTCGGTCGCCCGGTCCAGCAGGCTGCCGGGCGCGAGGAAGAGCGATGCGACGGCGATGTGCCGACGCCCCTCCGCGCGGAACGCGCGCACGGCCTCACCGGTCGCCGGCGGGGCGGCGGCGGCGTAGGCAGCGGTCACGGGCAGCTTGTGGTGCGTGCCCCAGACCCGCGCCAGCCGAGCGACGGCCTGGTTGGCGAGCGGGTCGGTCGAGCCGGCAGCCGCGAGCACGAGCGCGTCGAGCTCACGGACGCGGGCCTCCTTGAGAGCCTCGCGCATGCGCTCGTCGAGCACCTCGAGGAAGCGGGCCTCGAGCCCGAGCACCTCGGTCGCCCGGATCTGGAGACCCGGGTGACGCGTGGTGGCCTCGGCGATCGCCTCGGGGACGTCGACCTTGGCGTGGAACGCCTCGTTGAGGAGCAGTGGTACGACGACGATCTCGTCGTAGCCGGCCCGCACGAGCTTGTCGACCACCGTCTGGAAGCCGGGCTTCGCGAGCTCGAGGAACGCCTTCTCGATGCGGAGGTCGGGGCGCAGCGCCTTGACCTCGTCGACGAGGGCGGTGATCGTCGCGGATGAACGGGGGTCCCGGCTGCCATGAGCCAGGGCCACCAAAGCAGGAGCGGCCATCAGCAGCTGTCTCCTCTCGAGGGGTGCACGGAATGAGTGAACGAACGGGTGCGGATCACGAATGGATCCCGCACTCCGTCTTGTTGGTGCCCGCCCAGCGCCCACTGCGAGGGTCCTCGCCTGGAGCGACTCGGCGTGTGCACGGCCAGCACCCGATCGAGGGATAGCCGTCGTACACCAGGGGATTCACGAGGACTCCGTTGTCCGCGATGTAACGCTCCACCTGCTCGTCGGTCCAACGAGCGAGCGGAGAGACCTTGACCTTGCCCTTCTTGGCGTCCCAGCCGATGACCGGCGCGATGACCCGGTTGTGGGTCTCGGCGCGGCGCAGGCCGGTCGCCCAGGCGTCGTAGCCCGACAGCGACTCCTGCAGCGGCTGCACCTTGCGCAGCTTGCAGCACAGGTCGGGGTCGCGCTTGTAGAGATCTTTGCCGTACTCGGCGTCCTGCTCGGCCACGCTCTGCACGGGCGTGATCGTGATCAGGTTGACCGGCAACGTGTGCTTGACCGCGTCGGCCGTGCCGACGGTCTCGGCGAAGTGGTAGCCGGTGTCGAGGAAGACCACGTCGATGCCGGGGACGACCTTGGACGCGAGGTGCGCCAGCAGGGCGTCGCCCATCGACGACGTCACGCAGAAGCGCTCACCGAACGTGGCCGCGGCCCACTCGATGATGACCTCGGCCGGCGCGAGCTCGAGCTCGGCGCCCCAGTGGGACACGAGCTCGCGCAGCTCCTCGGGGGAGCGACCCGTGGCGTCGGTGCCCCGCGCGAGGCGCGCCTTGGCGGTGGAGACGCTCATGCGCGCTCACCTCCGGGACGCAGCAGGCCGAGCAGCTTGAGGGAGAACGCGCGCAGGCAGGAGCGGCACTCCCACGATCCGTGCTGCTCCTCGTGCGGCCAGAGGTTCTCGTCTCCGCAGTAAGGGCAGTGGAACGGCACTGCGCGCTCGCTCATGAGCCTGACTCCAATGACGCCAGCACCTTGTCGCCGCGCAGCAGGTCCTCGTCGGCGCGCGCGACCCAGTCGGCGAACCGCTCGTCCTCCTTGCGGTCGGTCAGGTAGTTGCTGACGACGTTGCTCACGTAGTCGTCGAGCGCGACGCTGGTGACCTTGTGGGCCCGCAGCTTGCGACCGAAGTTCGCACCGAGCCCGGTGGCACCGCCGAGGTGCACCTGGAAGCCCTCGACCTGGTTGCCGTCGTCGTCGAGGACGAGCTGGCCCTTGAGGCCGATGTCGGCGACCTGGGTCCGGGCGCAGGCGTTGGGGCAGCCGTTGACGTTGACCGTGATCGGGCTGTCGAGGCCCGGGAAGCGGCGCTCGAGCTCGGAGATCAGGTCACGGGCACGGTTCTTGGTGTCGACGATCGCGAGCTTGCAGTACTCGATGCCGGTGCAGGCCATCGTGTTGCGGCGCCAGTTCGACGGCTCGGCGGACAGGCCGATCTCGTCGAGGCGCACCTTGAGGTCGTCGACCTTGTCGCCGTCCACGCCGATGAGCACGATCTTCTGGTACGGCGTCAGGCGGGCGCCGTCGACTCCGAACTCCTCGAGCAGGTCGGCCAGCTGGACCAGCAGGGTGCCCGAGACGCGGCCCACGGTCGGCGCGACACCGACGTAGAACTTGCCGTCCTTCTGGGGGTGCACGCCGATGTGGTCGCGGTGACCGACCGGGGAGGCGGGGGACTCGAGGTTGACCAGCTTCTTGCCGAGGTACTCGTTCTCGAGGACCTCCTGGAACTTCTCGATGCCCCAGTCGGCGACGAGGAACTTCAGGCGGGCCCGCGAGCGCAGCCGGCGGTAGCCGTAGTCACGGAAGATCGAGGCAACGCCCTCCCAGACGTCAGGCACGTCCGCGAGCGGGATCCAGACGCCCATCTTCTGCGCGAGCATCGGGTTGGTCGAGAGACCGCCGCCGACCCACACGTCGAAGCCGGGGCCGAGCTCGGGGTGGACGGTGCCGACGAACGACACGTCGTTGGTCTCCGGGGAGACGTCGTGGCTCGGGTGACCGGTCAGCGCGGTCTTGAACTTCCGCGGCAGGTTGGAGAAGTCCTTGTTGCCGATGTAGCGGCGCTCGATCTCCTCGAGGGCGGAGGTGCCGTCGATGATCTCGTCGGCCGCGACGCCGGCGACCGGCGAGCCCAGGAACGGACGGGGCGAGTCGCCGCACGCCTCGAGGGAGTGGAGTCCGACCTCGTCGAGCCGCTCCCAGATCGCCGGGACGTCCCTGACGTCGATCCAGTGGTACTGGATGTTCTGGCGATCGGTGACGTCGGCGGTGTCGCGAGCGAAGTCGACCCCGATCGTGCCGAGAGCGCGCACGGCTGCGGGGGAGAGCAGCTTGCCGTCCGAGCGGACGCGCAGCATGAAGTAGCTGTCGTCCAGCTCCTCCTCTTCGAGGGCGCCGGTCTTGCCGCCGTCGATGCCGGGCTTGCGCTGGGTGTAGAGACCCATCCAGCGGAAGCGGCCGCGGAGGTCGGCGGGGTCGATCGAGTCGAAGCCGCGCTTGGAGTAGATGTAGAGGATCCGGTCACGCACGTTGAGCGCGTCGTCGTCCTTCTTGGACTGCTCGTTCTTGTTGAGCGGCTCGGTGTAGCCCAGCGACCACTGGCCCTCCGCGCGCCGAGGGCGGGGGATCTCGGTGTGCTGAGCGGGCTGGGACTGGAAGCGCAGGTCAGGCATGGCGGCAGGTGGTCCTTCGCTGATGGGCGCGTGGAGCGCGCGGCTGAGGTGGAGGAGCGAGGCAGATCAGCGGGGCCAACACATCATGCTGCCGGTGCGCCCGAGGTCGACGTGGCGACGTACCACGAGGAACGCATGGGTTGCACTGGAGACCATGTCAACCAGTCTCAGACTTCGGACGGCTGGTCCACAAATCGGGATCTCATGATGTGGACACCGATCTCGGAATGCGGACGAAAGGTACCGCTTATCGCCGCCTGAGAGGCGGTCGTGCGACGGACGTCACACGCGACGCGGTGTCGAACAACGGGGGCCACGATGATCCGAACGCCCTTCAGCCCTACGATCTTCCGCATGAGCGACCCCGTGTCTGGCCACGTCTCGAGCAACCTCGTCAGCAGCGCCTACAACCAGGCCCTGGAGGTGATCGCCTCTGTGGAGCCGCGGGTGGCCGAAGCCACCCGCAAGGAGCTGGCCGACCAGCGCGCCTCCCTCAAGCTGATCGCGAGCGAGAACTACGCCTCGCCGGCGGTCCTGCTCACGATGGGCTCCTGGTTCAGCGACAAGTACGCCGAGGGCACCATCGGCCACCGGTTCTACGCCGGCTGCCAGAACGTCGACACCGTCGAGGCGCTCGCCGCCGAGCACGCCCGCGAGCTGTTCGGCGCCGAGTACGCCTACGTCCAGCCGCACTCCGGCATCGACGCCAACCTGACGGCGTACTGGGCGATCCTCGCGCACCGGGTCGAGGGCCCCTGGCTCCAGAACCAGGGCGCCAAGAACATGAACGACCTGAGCGACGAGGACTGGGAGAAGCTCCGCAAGGAGCTCGGCAACCAGCGCCTGCTCGGCATGAGCCTCGACACGGGTGGTCACCTCACCCACGGCTTCCGCCCCAACATCAGCGGCAAGATGTTCCACCAGCAGCAGTACGGCACCGACCCGGAGACCGGGCTCATCGACTACGACGCGCTGCGCGCCAAGGCCAAGGAGTTCAAGCCGCTCATCCTGGTGGCCGGCTACTCCGCCTACCCGCGCCGGGTGAACTTCGCCACGATGCGCGAGATCGCCGACGAGGTCGGCGCCACCCTGATGGTCGACATGGCCCACTTCGCGGGCCTGGTGGCCGGCAAGGTCTTCACCGGTGACGAGGACCCGATCCCGCACGCCCACGTGGTCACCAGCACGTCGCACAAGTCGCTCCGCGGCCCGCGCGGCGGCTTCATCCTGGCCACCGAGGAGTACGCCCCCAGCGTCGACCGCGGTTGCCCGATGGTGCTCGGTGGTCCGCTCTCGCACGTGATGGCCGCCAAGGCCGTCGCGTTCGCCGAGGCCCGCCAGGAGTCCTTCCAGACCTACGCGCAGCAGATCGCCGACAACGCCAAGTCGCTCGCCGAGGGCTTCCTGACCCGTGGCGGCCGTCTCGTCACCGGCGGCACCGACAACCACCTGGTGCTCCTGGACGTCACGTCGTTCGGTCTGACGGGCCGCCAGGCCGAGTCGGCGCTGCTGGACGCCGGCGTCGTCACCAACCGCAACTCGATCCCGGCCGACCCCAACGGCGCCTGGTACACCTCGGGCATCCGCCTGGGCACCCCGGCGCTGACCACCCGCGGCTTCGGCCACGACGAGTTCGACCGCGTCGCCGAGCTGATCGTCCACGTCCTCCAGAACACGACCCCCGGCACCACCAAGGCCGGCGACCCCTCCAAGGCGTCGTACGTCCTGGCCGAGGGCGTCGCCGACAAGGTCAAGGACGCCTCCGCCGAGCTCCTCGACAAGCACCCGCTCTACCCCGGCCTCGAGCTCGCCTGAGCCAGCCGACAGCGCCGGGCGCTAACCGGTCGCGTCGACCAGGTCGAGGCTGAAGCGGGCGATCTCGGCGCGGGCCGCGACGAGGTCTCGGACCGCTGGCGTCGGGTCCTGGCCGAGCACCTCGACGGGCAGGGACGAGAGCCCGGTGTAGAGCAGCAACGTGAGCGCGTGGCTGCGGGCCACCGTCGCTGACGGCAGGTCGGTCCCGGCGGCGGTCAGGCCGTCGCCGTAGGCCGCGAGGCAGGCGGCGTGGCGCTCGGCGACGTCGTCGACCGGTCGGCGCCCGATCTGGATGTCACCGACGAGCAGCTGGTTGAGGTCGAACCCGACCGGCGTCGCGGCGAGGTAGCCGAAGTCGATGAGGGTGAAGCCCGGGCGGTCGGGGCGCACCAGCAGGTTGTTGGAGCAGGCGTCACCGTGCGCGACGAGCTCGGGGAGCCCGAGGACCTCCTCGACCAACGCGTCCATGCGGTCGGCGGCGTCGAGGAGCCGCGCGCGCAGCGGGCCGAACGACGAGGCGACCAGCGGGTGGTGCCAGATCCCCTCGTCGCGCAGCGTCGGCAGGACCTGGTGGGTGAGCCGCCCCGCGGCGTAGGAGCGAACGCCGACGTCGTGCCCGCCGATCCCGGCCAGGCCGCGGACACCCGGCGTGGCCGCGAACCGCCCGAGCAGCTCGGCCGCCTCGACGTCCCGGGTGAGGTCCCAGGCCGCCTCGACGGTCGGCACCAGCTCCAGCCAGACGGCGTACGACGACTCGTCGAGGTCGCGGACCGCCAGCGCCCGCGGCATCGACAAACCCTCGGGCAGGTGAGCCGCGAGGTCGGAGCGATAGACCGCGCCCTCGGTGCGCCACGGGACGGCGGCGCGGGCGACGTCGCGGATCTCCTCGGGGACGGCGGCGAAGTACGGGGAGCGGCTCCACTCCTGGACGTGCTTGACGAAGAGCGCGAACGGTCGCCGCTCGCCGCCGATCTCGGCCTCGCCCTCGACCAGGTAGCGCCCGGCCGTGGTGATGGCGGGGATGTCGTAGGGGACCGAGGAGGCGGTCGAGGACACCAGCCGCACGTCGGGCGCGCCGAGCAGGTCGGCGACCAACGCGGCGAGCTCCTCGTCGGAGACGTCGGCCGGTCCCAGCGCGCTGCGGTCGTGCATGGCGGCACGATAGGGGGTGCCGACCGCGTCCGGGGCCGTCACGGCACGACGCGCCAGTGGTAGGCGACCTCGGGCCGACCGCCCCCGCCGCCGTACCGCGGCCGCCGGTCGGCGAGGCCGGTGCCGGCGAGGTGCTCCAGGTAGCGGCGCGCGGTGACGCGGGAAGTGCCGATCGCCGCGGCGACCTCGCTCGCCGACAGGCCGTCGGCGGCACTGCGCACCGCGGAGGTCACGTCCTGGAGGGTCTCCGGGCTCATCCCCTTGGGCAGCGGCGCACTCCCGGTCGGTCGCAACGACCCGAGCAGCCGGTCGACCTCGTCCTGGACGACCTCGCGCGGCGAGGCGGCCAGGTTGTCGCGGTAGGCGGCGTACTGCTCGAGCTTGGACCGGAAGGTCGCGAACGTGAACGGCTTGAGCAGGTAGAGGACGACGCCCTGGGCGACCGCGTGCCGGACCACGTCGGTGTCGCGCGCCGCGGTGACCGCGATCACGTCACACAGGTGGCCCGCGGCGCGGACGGCGGTGAGCAGCCCGAGCCCGTGCCCGTCGGGCAGGTTCATGTCGAGGAGCAGCAGGTCGACCGGCTGGCCCTGGGTCCGTGCCGCATCGAGGAGGCGCAGGGTGTCGGTCACCGAGTGGGCGATCCCGGCGACCACGAAGCCGGGGACCCGTCCGACGTACGACGCGTGCGCCTCGGCCACCCGCGCCTCGTCCTCGATGACGAGCGTCCGCACGGTCACGGTGCCTCCTCGCGGAGGGCGACGGTGAAGCGGGCGCCGCCGAGGTCGGAGCGGTCGACCGAGACCGTCCCGCCGTGGCGGCGGGCGACCTGGGCGACCAGGGCCAGCCCGAGTCCGCGTCCCTCGCCCGGCCCGGCCTTGGTCGTCCAGCCGCGTTCGAGCACGCGGGTCGCCGCCTCGGCATCCAGGCCGGCCCCGCTGTCCTCGACGGTGATCGTCAGCAGCGCCTCCTCGCGCTCGAGCCGGACGGCGACCCGGCGCTCGCCCGAGCCGGCGTCGGTGTTGGCGACAGGGGCCCCGCCGGACACCGCGTCGAGGGCGTTGTCGACCAGGTTGCCGATCACCGTCACCAGGTCGCGACGGGGGAACCCGCCGACGTCGGTGACGTTGCCGCTGACCGCGAGGTCGATGCCGCGCTCGGCCGCCTCGGCCGACTTCCCCAGCAGCAGCGCGGCGACGACCGGGTCGTCCACGGCGTCGACGACCCGGTCGGCGAGGAGCTGGGCGACCTGGAGCTCCTCGGTCGCGAAGTCGACGGCGTCCTCGGGGCGCCCCATCTCGATGAGGGACACGACGGTGTGGAGCCGGTTGGCGGCCTCGTGGTTCTGGGAGCGGAGCGACTCGGTGAGCCGGTGGACCAGGTCGAGCTCGCCGGTGACCGCCCGGAGCTCGGTGTGGTCGCGCAGGCTGACGACCGACCCGACCTCGCGACCCTCCCAGCGGGCGGGCGCCGTGGAGACGACGAGCATCCGGTCGTCGGCCAGGTAGAGGTCGTCGGACTCCGCAGTCCGGCCGAGGGCGGCGGCGACCAGGCCCGGCGCCAGGCCGAGCTCGTCGACCCGGCGGCCGAGGACGTCGTCGGGCAGCCCGAGCAGGCGGCGCGCCTCGTCGTTGGCCAGCTCGACGCGACCGTCGGGGTCGAGGAGCAGGAGTCCCTCACGCACGGCATGGAGCACGGCCGAGTAGTACTCGTACATGCGGGCGATCTCGCGCTCGCCCATCCCGTGGGTCATCCGGCGCAGCCGACGGCTGACGAGCGCCGCACCGGTGAGGCCCACGCCGAGCACGGCCGCCGCGCACAGCAGGATCACCAGCACGTCGCGGCGCAGCTCACGGTCGATGTCGCTCACCGCGATCCCGACCGAGACCAGGGCGATCACCTCGCCCCCGTCCTCGACGGGGACGACCGCGCGCACCGACGGACCGAGCGTGCCCGTGTACTGCTGGGTGAAGACCTCCCCGTCCGGCGCCCCACCGAGGTCGCCGACGAACGGCTCGCCGATGTTGGAGGCGGTCGGGTGCGTGTAGCGGGTGCGGTCGAGCCCCATCACCACCACGAAGTCGGTGTCGGTGTCGGTCCGCACCTGCTCGGCGTAGGGCTGGAGCGCCGCCGTGATGTCCGCCGGGTCCGGCTGCCGCACCGCGCGTCGCACGTTGGGGGAGTCGGCCACCGCCTCGGCGACCGCGACCGCGCGGTCCGCAGCGTGCTCGCGGACGTCGCGGCGGGCGTCGTACGCCGTCAGCCCGAGCGCCGCGGCGACCAGGACCACGACCACCCCGACCTGCAGCAGCAGGATCTGCCGAGCGACCGAGAGGTCGGCGAGGGGCCGGGGCACCGCGCCATTGTGTCCCAGTGGCCACCCGGCCGGGAGGCGTCGGTGTGGCGTGGGTCACGAACACAACGAACGCAACGGTGACGCAGGTCACTCCCGCCGGGACAGTCGGCGGCATGAGCAACCACACCTCGTCCGCGGACCGGCAGGTACGCCGGGACCGCACCCACTACCTCTACCTCGCCGTCATCGGCGCCGTGGCCGCCGGCATCGCCGTCGGGTTGGTCGCGCCGTCGTTCGCTGTCGAGCTCAAGCCCCTCGGGCAGGCCTTCGTGGCCCTCATCAAGATGATGATCCAGCCGGTCATCTTCTGCACGATCGTCCTCGGCGTCGGGTCGGTGCGCAGCGCGGCGCGGGTCGGCAAGGTCGGCGGCCTCGCGCTCCTCTACTTCGTCACCATGTCGACGGTCGCCCTCGGCATCGGCCTGGCGGTGGGCAACCTGCTGCACCCGGGCGCCGGCCTGGACATCACCGAGGAGACCGCCTCGGCCGGCGCGGCGCAGGCCGCGGAGACCGGTCACGCGAGCACGACCGAGTTCCTGCTCGGCATCGTGCCGGACTCGATGCTCTCGTCGCTGACGTCGGGCGAGGTGCTCCAGACGCTCCTGGTCGCGCTGCTGGTCGGGTTCGCGCTGCAGGCGATGGGCTCGGCGGGCGAGCCGGTGCTGCGCGGCGTCGGCCACGTCCAGCGGCTGGTCTTCCGAGTGCTGTCGATGATCATGTGGGCCGCGCCGATCGGCGCGTTCGGCGCGATCGCCGGCGTCGTGGGGGAGACCGGGGTCGACGCGCTCAAGAGCCTGGCCGTCCTCATGATCGGCTTCTACGTCACCTGCGCGCTCTTCGTCTTCGTCATGCTCGGCCTCGTCCTCAAGGTGACGACCGGCGTCAACATCTTCGCGCTGCTGCGCTACCTGGGGCGTGAGTTCCTGCTCATCCTGTCGACGTCCTCCTCGGAGTCCGCGCTTCCGCGCCTCATCGCCAAGATGGAGCACGCCGGCGTCGACAAGCCGACCGTGGGCGTCGTGGTGCCGACCGGCTACTCGTTCAACCTCGACGGCACCGCGATCTACCTGACGATGGCCTCGCTCTTCATCGCCACCGCCATGGGCGACCCGCTGTCCATCGGCGAGCAGGTCTCGCTCCTGCTCTTCATGATGATCGCCTCCAAGGGCGCAGCCGGGGTCACCGGCGCCGGCATGGCGACGCTCGCCGGCGGGCTCAGCTCGCACCGGCCCGAGCTGCTCGACGGCGTCGGCCTCATCGTCGGGATCGACCGGTTCATGTCGGAGTGCCGCGCGTTGACCAACTTCGCCGGCAACGCCGTCGCCACCGTGCTCATCGGCAGCTGGACGGGTGGTCTCGACCGGGCCCAGCTCGACCGGGTCCTCGGCGGGGACGACCCGTTCGACGAGACCACGATGGTCGACGACCACGGCTCTCCGCAGCCGGCCACGGTCCCGGCCGAGGAGAAGCCGCCGGTCCTGGTCTGAGGCCCCTCGGAAGAGGGTGTGACACCGGCGAAGCCGGGAGTCCGTCTGCGCGAGGCGTGACGGTTCCCGGCGTCGCCGCCATTACCGTGGACCATGTGGAGGCTGACGATCCGGCGGTGGCTGCTGCTGGCGTCCCCTCCGCCCGGGGGACCGCCGTCGCGACGCCGCTCCACCGGCGGATCCTGCACACGATCTGGCGGCTGATCGTCACCACCGTGGGCTCCTGCCTCAAGCATCGGGTCACCGGCCTGGCCGCGGAGGCGGCCTTCTTCGCCGTGCTGTCCGTGCCGCCGTTGATCTTCGCCCTCATCGGCGGGGTCGGCTACGTCTCCGACAGCTTCAGCGCCGCCCAGATCCAGGAGATCCGGGAGGCCGTCGTCGAGCTCTTCTCGACGTTCCTCACCGAGAAGGCCGTCAACCAGGTCATCGAGCCGACGCTCAACCAGGTGCTGCGGGGCGGCCGGTTCGACGTCATCTCCGTCGGCTTCGTGCTCGCGCTGTGGTCGGGCTCGCGGGCGCTCAACGTCTTCGTCGACACCATCACGATCATGCACGGGCTGGGCGGGCACCGGGGGATCGTGAAGACCCGGGCGCTGTCGTTCGTGCTCTACATCCTCGCGCTCATCACCGGCGCGATCTCGATCCCGCTGGTGGTCGCCGGCCCGACGCTGGTCCGCGACTGGCTGCCCAACCGCGCCGACTTCCTGATGACCTTCTACTGGCCCACGGTCATCCTGATCTGCATCTGCTTCCTGGCCACGCTCTACCACGTGTCCGTGCCGGTCCGGACCAACTGGAGCTTCAACCTCCCCGGTGCGACGTTCTCGCTCGTCGCGTGGATCCTCGGCTCCTACGTGCTGCGCTGGGTGCTCACCGTGACGGCCACCGACTCACGGTCGATCTACGGCCCCCTCGCGGCGCCGATCGCCGTCCTGCTCTGGCTCTACATCGTCGCGATCGCCGTCCTCATCGGCGCCGCGGTCAACGCCGCGTTCGACACCGTCTTCCCGCAGGAGGTCACGATCCGGGCCCGCCGCGAGCTCGTGATGCGGCTTCGCAACCGGATGGCCCAGGCGCGAGAACGGGGTTCGGCGAGCGACATGCCCGAGGCCACGGCGCCCGACCAGGCCTGATGGCCTAGATTCGCGGCTGTGCGGGAGCCATCGAACCAGGGCGGGAAGCAGGCGCCGAGCCTGATCGCCCTGCCCGAGCGTGAGCGCTCGCCGTGGTGGGAGCTCGGCCGTCGGGTGCTGGCCGCCCTGGGCATCCTGGTCGGCACCGTCGCGCTGGTGATGATCGACCGCGGCGGCTACCGCGACGCCGGCGATGCCACCGCGGCGGACCCGCTCGGGACGGTCTCTCTCATCGACGCGATCTACTACACCACCGTCACGCTCAGCACGACCGGTTACGGCGACATCGCCCCGGTCTCCGACCAGGCCCGCCTGGTCAACGCCTTCGTCATCACCCCGGCCCGCATCGCGTTCCTCGTGCTCCTGATCGGCACCACCCTCGAGGTGCTGGCGCAGCGCGGTCGCGAGATGTTCCGCATCGCTCGTTGGAGGAAGCACATGGGACACCACGTGGTCGTCATCGGCTATGGCACCAAGGGACGCAGCGCCGTCGACACCCTGGTCAACAACGGGCTGGACCGCGACCACGTCGTCGTCGTCGACCCCAGCCCCGAGGCACTCGCCGAGGCGCACGCCGACCAGCTCGCCGTCATCACCGGCGACGCCACCCGGCGCGAGGTCCTGCGTCGCGCGGGGGTCGCGACCGCCGACCAGGTGATCGTGACGACCGACCGCGACGACACCAACGTGCTCGCCACCCTGACCGTGCGCCAGCTCAACCCCGACGCGTTCATCGTCGCCGCCGTGCGGGAGCAGGAGAACGCCCCGCTGATCCGTCAGTCGGGCGCCGACTCGGTCATCATCTCCGCCGACGCCGTCGGCCGGCTGCTCGGCCTCTCGACGCTCTCGCCCACGCTCGGGTCGGTCATGGAGGACCTGCTCACGTACGGCGACGGGCTCGAGGTCGCCGAGCGCGAGCTGCTCGTGACCGAGGTCGGCGTTCCGCCGCAGTCGCTGCCGGACCAGGTGATCGCGGTCGTGCGCGACGAGAAGGTCTATCGCTACTTCGACCCGGTGGTCACGCTGCTGGCGCGCGGTGACCGGCTGGTCGTCGTACGCCCGGCGAAGGAGCTGCCGTGGGCGCCGCGTCCCGGCACCCACAACGAGGACTTCGCCAGCGACCACGGCGACGGCTGAGACCAGCTCCGCGGGGCGCTCAGGCGCTGGCGCCCTCGGGGGTCAGCATGACCTCGTCGATGTGGTGCGCCAGCAGGTCGAGGACCTGGCGCGCGCTGCGGTCGTCGCGACGGACGAGCCAGTCGAGGGTGACGCCGTCGATCATCGCCGCCAGGTAGCGGCCGACCACCTCGGGCGCGACCGCGGGCACGGCGCCGATCGCGTCGAGGAGCGCCACGAACGCGTGGGCGTAGTGCTCGTACTGCTGGCGGGCGACGCCGGCGTAGCCGGGGGTGCGCAGGCAGTACTGGGTGAGCTCGTAGGTCAGCAGGTGCTGGTCGGGGTTGGCCGCCACGTGGGCCCAGTAGGCCTCGAGCCCGGCGCGGATCATCTGCTGGCGGGTCGCCCCGGCGTCGAAGGACGCCTCGGCCAGGTTGACCGTCGTCCCGACCAGCGACTTGATGACGGCGTCGAGGAGCTCCTGCTTGGAGTCGAAGCAGTAGTGGAAGACGCTCAACGACGTGCCGGCCTCGGCGACGATCGCACGCGTGGTCGTCTTCGGCACCCCTTCGCGGGTGAGTACGGCGATCGCTGCGTCGACCAGCTGTTGACGGCGCTGCGCGAGCGGCATCCGGCCCATCGGCCCCCCTTTACCTCGCGTCTCACCCTACGGTGTCGGACGTAACGAGCGCTCGGGCTTCTCGTTAATGTTCAGGACAAGTGACCTGATAATGCGAGGTAGTGAACATGGGAGCAGGACTCGGTCGCCGGCGGCTGCTGGGCGGACTGGCTGTGGGAGCCGCGGGCGCGGCAGGCGCGGTCGGCACGGGCGGGCTGTGGACACCGTCCCCGGCGGGCGCCGCGACGACCAGCGGGCCGCTCCCGGACCAGGTCGACGTGATCGTGGTCGGCGGTGGGATCTCGGGACTCACCGCCGCCCGCACGCTCAAGGCGCGGGGAGCGAAGGTCCTCGTCGTCGAGGCGCGTGACCGGGTGGGCGGCCGGGTGCTCAACCACCACCTGCGCTCCGGCGGCGTGATCGAGGCCGGCGGTGCGTTCGTCGGCCCGACCCAGGACCGCATCCTCAAGCTCGCCGACGACCTGGGCGTCAAGACGTTCAAGGAGTACGTCGAGGGCGAGAACGTCTACGTCAAGAACGGCAACCGCTCGACGTACACCGGCACCGTCCCGCCGGACCCGAGCATCCTGCTCGACGCGGCGCTGCTCCAGAACCGCATCAACACGATGGCCTCCGAGATCGACGTCAACGCGCCGTGGGACCACCCGCAGGCCGCGGCGTGGGACGCCATGACGGTCCGGGAGTGGGTCGCCGGACAGACGCTGTCCTCCGACACCGACACCCTCCTCGAGTGCTACTTCCAGCCGAGCTGGGGGTCCGACGGCGGCAACGTGTCGCTGCTCTTCCTCGCGTGGTTCATCGCGACCGCGGGCAACGAGGACAACCCGGGCACGTTCGAGCGCTCCTCCGGCACGGCCGACGCCGCCCAGGACTCGCGCTTCAAGCTCGGCTCGCAGATGGTCCCGATCCGGATGGCGCGCGCGCTCGGCGACCGGGTCGCCCTGCGCGCTCCGGTCCGCCGGATCGTCCAGCGCGACGGCTGGGCCCACGTCCACACCGACCGCGGCACGGTGCGTGCGAAGCGCGTCATCGTCGCCTGCCCGCCGCCGCTGGTGCTCGACATCGACTGGCACCCGCAGCTGCCGCAACGGCGCCGTCAGCTCCTCACGAACATGCCGATGGGCCACCTGATGAAGTGCGACGCGGTCTATGAGACCCCCTTCTGGCGCGAGGCCGGCCTCTCCGGTTCGGGCCTGTCGCACTCCGGCGCGACCCGGACGGTGTTCGACAACACGCCGGCCTCGGGTGGCCCCGGCGTGCTGCTCGCGTTCGTCGGTGGCTCGACCTGGAAGGCCTACGGCCGGCTGCCCCGCGCGGAGCGCAAGCGCGCGGTGCTGGAGGGCTTCGCAGAGATGTTCGGTGAGCAGGCGCTGCGCCCGATCGAGTACACCGAGCACGACTGGACCCTCGAGCCGTGGTCGACCGGCGGCCCGATCGCGCTGCCGCGCCCCGGCACCATCTCGACCGTCGGTCCGGAGATCCGCAAGCCGTTCGGCCGGGTCCACTGGGCCGGCACCGAGACGTCGACCTACTGGTCGGGCTTCATGGACGGCGCCGTGCGCGCCGGGCAGCGGGCCGCGGGCGAGGTGCTGGACAAGCCGTGATGCCGCTCCCTGTGATGCCGCTGCGTCGTACGTCGTTGGCCGGCGCGGGCGCGCTGGCTGCTGTCCTCTCCGTGCTCGTCGCCGTCCTGGTCCCCGTCGGTGGGTCCGGCACGGTCGCCGCTGAGCGTGAGCGTTGGCACACGAAGGTGCTCGCCATGGTCGAGGCACCGGGCCGGCCCGCCAACGTGGTCCTGCACCCCAACGGGCGCGTGTATGCCGGCACGTTCGCCAGCCCGCAGACCGACGGCGTCCCGTCGGTGGTGCGGGAGTGGTCGCGGCGCGGTGAGCTGCTCCGGGAGTGGGAGGTGCCGGGCCAGGACCTGTCGGTGAGCCACGGCGTGCAGGTCGCCCACGTGGACGCGCGGGGCCGCCTGATCGTCCTCGAGAAGAGCACGGGCAAGATCCTGCGGCTCCAGGTCCGCACGGGGCGCTGGTCGACGTACTCCCGCCTCGTCGACCTCCCTGCCTGCCCGCTCGGGATGCCGGGCGAGGGCTGCACGCCGAACCTCAGCGACGCCGGCCCGATCCCGAACTACGCGACGTGGGGCCCCGACGGGTCGCTCTACGTCAGCGACTACGGCCAGGCCGTCGTGTGGCGGGTGCCGCCCGGCGGGGGCAAGGCGCGGCCGTGGCTGGTGGACAAGAAGCTCGACGGGGTCGAGTTCGGCACCGCCGGACTGGTGCTCGGGCCGCGACGCAAGGCGCTCTACGTCATGCAGCAGACCTCGCTGGGCCTGGGGGACCCGACGGTCGCGATGGGCAAGCTCTATCGGGTGCCGCTGCGCGGGGAGCGGACGCTCACCACGTTGTGGGAGTCGCTGCCGATGGACCTGCCCGACGGGTTCAGCTTCGCGCGGTCCGGGCGGATCTACGTCGCCAACGCCGGCAGCAACCAGCTCGTCGTCCTCGACGCCGACTTCGCCGAGGTCGAGCGGGTGCCGGCGACGCCGCTCACCGGCGAGAACGGCTCTCCGGTGCCGTTCGACACCCCCTCGAACATGACGTTCGCCGGGCGCAGCGTGCTCGTCGCCAACCAGGGCTTCTTCGGCAACCCGGCGCACCACGCGATCCTCGACGTGCACGTGGGGGAGCGGGGCGTCCCGCCGTACGTCCCGGAGGGTGCCGGCACCCGTCGGTGACCCGGTCGGTCCGGTCGACGAACCAGCACGGTTCGGTCGACGAACCAGCACGCTTCGGTCGACGAACCGGCAGGGTTCGGTCGACGAGGTGAGCTCAGCCGTAGAGCGAGCCGGTCTGGGGCGGGGCCTGGACCGGTCGCAGCTCCTCGGCGGGCACCCAGGCGGTGACGACCCGGCCGCGGGTCTCGACCCAGGTGACGAGAGCGCGCCAGGCGCCCTCGCCGTCGCGCCGCCACTCCAGGACGAGGCCCGGCATCTCCACGGGCGTGAAGGCCGGTCGTACCCACACGAACCGCGTCCTCGTCACCGACCAACAATAGAACACATGTTCGAACGACGGTGCCGGACTAGGGTCAGCGCATGCACCCGTTCCGCACGGCCGTCGAGGCCCGTGACCTCCAGGCGATGTACGACTGCCTCGCCGACGACGTCGTCTTCACCAGCCCCGTCGCGTTCAAGCCGTACGCCGGCAAGGCCATCACCTCCGCGATCCTCGAGGCCGTCTTCCAGGTGTTCGAGAACTTCCGCTACGTCCGCGAGATCGGCGCGGAGGGCGCCGCCGACCACGCCCTCGTCTTCGCTGCCGACGTCGACGGCAAGTCGCTGACCGGCTGCGACTTCATCCACGTCAACCAGGACGGCCTGATCGACGACTTCATGGTGATGGTGCGCCCGCTCAGCGCCGCCCAGGCCCTCTCCGCCGCCATGGCCGCCCGGTTCGAGGACATCGCCAAGAAGGCGGCCGCCGCCGGCTGACGGGAACCGCGCGACGGGGTGACCAGGTCGAGCGGAGGCGGTCAGCCCAGGTTTCAACGGATCGCGTAGGTTCCATCCGTGCTGCTCCGATCTCGCGTCCTGCGCGGCGTCCTCGTCGTCGTCCTGAGCTCGACCCTCGCCGCGTGTGGCGAGTCGGAAGGCTCGGCTGAGGACGAGGGGCCGGGCGTCGAGTTCTCCGGCGCCGTCGGCTCCGAGCTGGCGGTGGAGTGGTCGGAGGCCGACGACTGGCCCGAGGAGACCCAGACGACCGCGCTGGTCGAGGGGGACGGGGACGTCATCGGGGCCAGCGACACAGTCAACGCCTTCCTCTTCGTCGGGAACGCGACCGACCAGGAGCAGGTCTACAACGACTACGACAACGGCGCGCCCCAGCAGCTGCCCGTCGCTCAGATCACCGAAGGCGTCCTGGCGGACCTGCTCGACGGAGCGACCTACGGCTCGCGCGTGCAGGCGCTCACGACGGCGGAGGGGCTCTTCCCCGAAGGGCTCGAGGGCAACCCGCTCGGCCTGGTCGCTGGTGACGAGGTCGTCGTCGTCGTCGATCTGGTCTCGGCGGTGGAGCAGGCGCCGACCCCCACCTCCGACCGGCCGCAGGACGCGGACCCGTCGAGCCAGCCCACCGTTGTCGAGGAGGGTGGCCGTCCTGTCGGGCTGGACTTCACCGGTATCGAGGAACCTGCGCTCGACGCCCCCGTGCAGCGCGTCGTCCTGGATGAGGGCGACGGTCCGAAGGTCGGCGCCGGTGCCACGGTCACGGTCGACTACCTCGGCTCGACGTACGCCGCGGACGCCCCGTTCGACCAGAGCTATGCGACAGGCGATCCGCTGGTCTCCCCGCTCGGGGGCCTGATCCCGGGCTGGAGCATCGGGCTCACCGGCGTCCGCGTCGGCAGCCGGGTCCTGCTCCAGATCCCGCCCGCCTTCGGGTACGGCACCCAGGGCAGCGGTGCCGACATCCCCGGCAACTCCACGTTGTGGTTCCTCATCGACATCATCAAGGCCGAATAGGGGCGGGTCCGGAGCATGACGCAGCCCCGGAGGCGTCTCGGGTCACCTGCGGGGCTGCTGCATCATTCTGGACACGAGCAAGGTCTGGTCGCTAGGGGCCAGGTCGCTTGTTCCGCTAAGCGCGACGGTGCGAGCATGACAAAGGCCCCCGATCTGCGTTCCGCAGGTCAGGGGCCTCATGTGCTGGTGGGCGATACTGGGTTTGAACCAGTGACCTCTTCCGTGTCAAGGAAGCGCGCTACCGCTGCGCCAATCGCCCGTGTGGAGTTGTTTGGAGGTGGGTACGGGATTTGAACCCGTGTAGACGGATTTGCAGTCCGTTGCCTCGCCTCTCGGCCAACCCACCATGGAGGCCTGGGTCTGACCTCTCCGAGCGGACGACGAGGCTCGAACTCGCGACCTCAACCTTGGCAAGGTTGCGCTCTACCAACTGAGCTACGTCCGCCTGCGACTACCTCCGCCCCGGTTCTCACCGGAGCGGCTGAGCGCGTGTGGAACAGTAGCCGATCTGGTGAACAGCGCCAAAACCGGGGTCCGTCTCGCCGTGTCGCGCGACTGCTCGCGGCGCGGTGGTGGGGCCGCGGCGGGTGCGTCCGTAGGGTGACTGACATGCGTGTGTGGATCAACGGAGCGCTCCTGGCGGACCCCAGTGCACCCGCCGTCCCCGTCACGGATCACGGACTCACCGTGGGTGATGCGGTCTTCGAGGCGGTCAAGGTGGTCGGCGGGCAGCCGTTCGCGCTCGGGCTGCACCTCGAGCGGCTCGGACGGTCGGCTACCGGGCTGGGCCTGGAGGGCGTCGACCTCGATGCTGTACGACGGGGCGTCGCCGCCGTCCTCGACGGTGTCCCGATGCCGCTCGGTCGGCTCCGGATCACCGTCACCGCGGGGCCGGCGCCGATGGGCTCGGGCCGGGGGAGCGGTGCGCCGACGGTGATCGTCGCCGCCTCCGCGATGGACCCCGCCGCCGAGACCACCACGGTGGTCACCGTGCCCTGGCCGCGCAACGAGCGGGCTGCGCTGGCCGGCCTCAAGACGACGTCGTACGCCGAGAACGTGGTCGCGCTCGCCGCAGCCCAGGAGAAGGGCGCGACCGAGGCCGTGTTCGCCAACCTCCGGGGCCACCTGTGCGAGGGCACCGGGACCAACGTCTTCTACGTCGTCGACGGCGAGGTCCGGACGCCGACCTTGGCCAGCGGCTGCCTGGCCGGCGTGACCCGCCGGTTGGTGCTCGACTGGTTCGGCGGCACCGAGGTCGACGAGCCGATCGAGGTGGCCGCGGCCGCCGACGAGATCTTCCTCGTCTCCACCACTCGCGACGTCCAGGGCGTGAGCCGTTGGGACGACCGGACCCTCCCGGCGCCCGGCCCGGTCACGCGTCAGGCGATGACGGTGTGGCGTGAGCGGGAGCCGGAGCTCCTCGGCCGCTGACGGGCCGCTGCGGTGCGCGGCCCTGATTCTGGGGAACGAGAAGCGATGCGTTAAAGTCGCGTCCGCATCATGATCCGGGCGATTGGCGCAGTGGTAGCGCGCTTCGTTCACACCGAAGAGGTCACTGGTTCGAACCCAGTATCGCCCACCCAGATCTTCCCCCCAGATCTTCCGCGAGCGATAGCGTTCACGCCATGCGTCGGATCGTTTCTGTCTTCGTCCTTGCGGTCGTGGCCGCTCTGTTCTCGGTCGTCGCGCCGCCGCAGGCGAACGCTGCGGCGCCGATCGTCGGCCGGCTGATCGACTTCACCACCGACGACCCGGTGCCGGGCACGGCGCTGCGGTTGCACGCCAACTCCTCGGGCACCCCGGGCGCAGTGGTCGCGACCGCCACGACCGACGACACCGGCAGCTTCACCCTGACGCCGCCGTCCGCCGGGGACTACTGGGTCGAGGTCATCCGCAACAACCGGGTGCAGGGCGGCTACGTCTCCGAGGGCGACGGCGGACCGAGCTTCGTGCAGTACGAGTTCTTCGAGGCAGCGACGCTCATCTCCTCCGGCACCGACCTCGGCGACGTGTGGGACGCGCCGTCCTTCATCAGCGGCGTGGTCGTCAACGCTGCCAGCGGCAACCGCGTCCGCGGGGTCACGGTGAGCTATCGCGAGACCGACGCGCTCGGGGTCGTGCTCGGCAGCGACGTGACCGACGCCAACGGCTTCTTCCGGATCAACAACGTGTTCGGCGAGGAGTTCGGCATCCGGGTCAACGGCAGCGCCAAGGGCTACGAGAACGGCTGGGTGGGCTGCCACAACGGCGTCGTCCCGACGTGGGGCGCGGCCTGCGCCGGCGGCCCCGGCCGAGTCGGCAAGATCCGGCTCGACAAGCTCTGAGCGACGGAGCCGTCTGTTCGGTCGACGTTCCGCAGGCGTTAGGCGGCAGTTCCGCGGCGACGGCACCGTGCCCGTCATCGTGCCCGCATGCTGTGGGTGGTGGTGCCGGCGTTCAACGAGGCCGAGGCGCTCCCGACGGTCGTCCCCTGGATCCTCGAGCAGGTCCGCGCGGTCGACCCGAAGGGACAGGTCCTCGTCGTCGACGACGGCTCGACGGACAGGACGTCCGAGGTGGTGCGCGGGCTGGTCGCCGAGCACGAGGGCGTCCGCCTGGAGACACTGCGGCACAACCGTGGCAAGGCCGCGGCGCTGCAACGCGGGTTCGCGGCGGCCCTCGCGGAAGGCGCCACCGAGATCGCGATGATGGACGCCGACGGGCAGGACGATCCCGGTGAGCTCTCGAGGCTGCTCGCGCGGCTCGACGAGGGCGCCGACCTCGTCACCGGCGCCCGGCTGGTCCGGCGCGACCGGTTCGTCAAGCGCACCACGTCGCGGTTCTACAACTCCACCACCGCGCTGATCAGCGGCGCACCCGGCCGTGACTTCAACTCCGGCTTCAAGCTGATGCGGGCCGAGGTCGCCGAGGACGTCTCTCCGATGCTGTACGGCGAGATGCACCGCTACCTCACGGTCATCGCGCACCACTCCGGCCACCGGGTCGCCGAGGTCCCGGTCGAGCACCACCCCCGGATCGCGGGAAGCTCGAAGTACGGCATCGCCCGGTTCTGGCGGGGGTTCGCCGACCTGGTGACGGTCCGGTTCCTCCTCGCCTACGAGAACCGCCCGTCCCACCTGTTCAGCGGCGTCGGCCTGGCCAGCATGCTGCTCGGCACGCTCGCCCTGGCCTACCTCGGTGTCCTCAAGGTGACGGGCGACGCGATCGGCGGCCGGCCGCTGCTCATCACCGCTGTGATGCTGGTGACGGTCGGTCTCCAGCTGGTCCTGTTCGGGCTGCTCGCCGAGCTCGTCGTCCACGCGCGCAACGTCAACCGGCGGGAGCGGCTGTGATCCCGAAGGCTCCGCCGCGGATCCTGTCCGCCGCGGCGCTCGGAGTGGTCCTCGCGTGCGTGCTGATGACCTTCGTCGGGGGCTGGGGGACCGGCATCTCCTGGGACGAGACCTTCCACGTCCAACGACTCGGCAGCTACCTGGACCACGGCTGGTACGTCCTCCCGTGGGACCTCGAGGGCGGCGAGCCCGAGCCCGGGCACAAGGCATCCCACGTCTACGCGCCGGTCACGGCCCTCCTCGCGCACGGCGTCGCGATCCTGTGGGGCACCGACACCGCGAGCACCGTGGGCACGACGCCGGAGGCCTTCGCCGTCCGCCACCTGGTGGTGAGCGCACTGTCGGTGGTGGGGCTCGCCGCGACGGCCGTCACCGCCCGGATCGCCCTGCGCTCCTGGCAGTGGGGTGCGATCGCCGCGGCAGTCCTGGTGGCGACGCCGATGTGGACCGGCCACGCGATGTGGAACATCAAGGACGTCCCGGTCGCCGCCGGGTATGCCGTCGTCACCCTCGGCCTGGTGCTGCTCGTCCGGAGCCGGCAGGGCGACCGCACCCCGTACGTCGGCGCCGCGGTGCTGTTCGCCGGCGCCGTCCTCATGGTCGGCACCCGACCCGGGATGTGGGCGGGCCTGGCCGCCAGCTCCGGGATCGCCCTCCTGCTGCTCTGGTTCGGCGGCCGCCGTCGACGCATCCCGCTCCTCGTCGGGTCGCTGGTGGCGGTCTACCTCGCGCTCTGGGCGATCTACCCCCAGGCCTTCGGCAACCCGGTCGACCTGCTGTGGGGCTCCGCGACCGAGTCCGCCGACTTCAACGAGACCGAGGGCCACTGGTGGTGGATCCCGGCGAACGTCTTCACCGAAGTGCCGTGGCTGCTTCTCGCCGCCTCCGTGCCCGGCGTGGCGGTGCTCCAGCGCGAGGTCCGGGAACGGACCGAGCTGGGGGAGGTCGGGGCGCTTCTCGCCACCCAGGCCCTGGTGCTCCCGATCGTCGCGATCGTCATGGACTCCAACGTCTACACCGGCCTGCGCCAGTTCCTCTTCGTCGCGCCGGCGATGGCCGTCGTCGCCGCGATCGGGCTCGCCCACGTGACAGGGCTCGATCGCTGGTGGCGGTTGGGGCCTCGAGCGCTGCTGGCCTTCGCCGTGGCCACCGTCGTCCTACCGACACTCGACCAGGCGCGCCTGTTCCCCTACAACTACGCGTGGGCGGCGCCGGTGCCCGACGCCGTCGGTCTCGGCTTCACCACCGACTACTGGCGCACCAGCGTCCGGGCGCTGGCGCCGTCGATACCGGCCGACGCGACGGTCGTCTGCGGTCCTGAGCTCCAGGACGACCACACGGTGAACCCCGACGAGGTCAAGGCCCGCAACTGCCCGGCCGACGGCATCGGCCCGCTGCGGCCCTACCGTGAGGAGATGGCGGGGGAGTGGAGCGGCATCGCCGACCACTTCATCATCGTCGTCAGCGGCGAGCAGTTCCTGCCCGACAACTGCGCGGTCCTCGACGCCGTCGACCGGTGGGCGCACTTCCGGCGGCAGCGGATGGGGTACGTCGCGGAGTGCTGGCCCGCGGACGGGTGAGCCCTGGTGCCGCGAACGCCGAACTCGCGCGCGGAGCCGGGGAGGCGGTCGATACGCTGGAGCCATGTCTGAGATCAAGGTCGCCGTCCTGTCCGCTGATGCGCGCCAGGACTCGACCGTGACCACGGGCACCAAGGCCTGGGAGCTGTTCAAGGACACCCCGGACGTCATCGCGGCCCGCGTGGGCGGCGCGCTCAAGGACCTCGCCTACGAGCTCGCCGACGGCGATGAGGTCGAGGGCGTCGCGATCGACAGCCCGGACGGGCGCGACATCCTGCGGCACTCCTGCGCCCACGTGCTCGCGCAGGCGGTGCAGGACCTGTTCCCGGACGCCAAGCTCGGCATCGGCCCGCCGATCAAGGACGGCTTCTACTACGACTTCGACGTCGAGACCCCGTTCACCCCGGCCGACCTCGACAAGCTCGAGACCCGGATGCGCAAGATCATCAAGGACAACCAGCGGTTCTCCCGTCGGGTCACCACCGACGAGGACGCGCTGGTCGAGCTGGCCGGCGAGCCCTACAAGGTCGAGCTGATCGGGCTCAAGGGTGGCGGCAACGCCGAGGACGCGGCCCAGGAAATTGCAGAGGGTGCCGGCGCCGAGGTCGGCGCGGGCGAGCTCACCATCTACGACAACATCGACCGCAACGGCGAGGTCGCCTGGAAGGACCTGTGCCGCGGGCCGCACCTGCCCACCACCAAGCGGATCCCGGCGTTCAAGCTGATGCGCTCCGCGGCGGCGTACTGGCGCGGCGACGAGAAGAACAAGCAGCTGCAGCGCGTTTACGGCACCGCCTGGGAGACCAAGGAGGCGCTGGAGGACCACCTGCACCGGCTCGAGGAGGCCGAGCGGCGCGACCACCGCAAGCTCGGTCGCGAGCTCGACCTGTTCAGCTTCCCCGACGAGATCGGGTCCGGCCTCGCGGTCTTCCACCCCAAGGGCGGGGTCATCAAGCGGGAGATGGAGGACTACGTCCGCCGCCGGCACATCGAGGAGGGTTTCTCCTACGTCGGTACCCCCCACATCACCAAGGACCAGCTCTTCTACACCTCGGGGCACCTGCCGTACTACGCGGACACCATGTTCCCGCCCATGGAGTTCGAGGGCTCGAACTACATGATCAAGCCGATGAACTGCCCGATGCACAACCTGATCTACCGGTCGCGCGGACGGTCCTACCGCGAGCTGCCGCTGCGGCTCTTCGAGTTCGGCTCGGTCTACCGCTACGAGAAGTCGGGCGTGATCCACGGCCTCACCCGGGTCCGCGGCCTCACCCAGGACGACTCGCACTCCTACGTGACCCCCGAGCAGGCACCTGGCGAGGTCAAGCACCTGCTCGAGTTCGTGCTCGGCCTGCTGCGCGACTTCGGGATCGACGACTACTACCTGGAGCTCTCGACCCGCGACGACTCCAAGCCCGACAAGTTCATCGGCGCTGAGGAGGAATGGGCGGTCGCGACCAAGGTGCTGGAGGACGTCGCGATCGAGTCCGGCCTCGAGCTCGTGGCCGACCCCGGCGGCGCGGCCTTCTACGGCCCGAAGATCTCCGTGCAGGCCAAGGACGCCATCGGCCGGACCTGGCAGATGTCGACGATCCAGTACGACTTCAGCCAGCCCAAGGGCTTCGACCTGGAGTACGTCGCCTCCGACGGCACCAAGCAGCAGCCGGTGATGATCCACTCGGCGAAGTTCGGTTCGCTCGAGCGGTTCTTCGGCGTGCTCGTCGAGCACTACGCCGGTGCCTTCCCCCCGTGGCTGGCGCCGGTCCAGGTCGAGGCGATCCCGGTCGCCGACGCCTTCTCCGACTATCTGCACGACGTGGCGAGGCAGATGCGCGCCCGCGGGATCCGGGTCGAGGTCGACGACTCCGACGACCGGATGCAGAAGAAGATCCGCAACGCACAGCTCCAGAAGGTGCCGTTCATGCTGATCGCCGGGGCCGAGGACGTCGAGAAGGGCGCGGTCTCGTTCCGCTACCGGGACGGGCGGCAGGACAACGGCGTGCCGATCGCCGAAGCGATCGAACGGGTGGCCGCGGCCATCGCGTCCCGCGAGCAGGTCTGAGAAGCCGGCGATGGCGGGGGGCGCGGCACGTCAGGTCGGGCTCGGCCTCCTGCTGAGCCTGGCCCTGGGCCTGACCGCGGCGTGCAGCGAGGACGACGCGACCCCCGAGGCCGCTCCGACGACGACCGAGCCCACGAAGGACAAGAAGCAGCGCAACCGCGACAACGGCCAGCAGGGCCAGCCCGGGGACGAGGCCGGCGACCTGGCCGACATGGCCGAGGACCTGGCCAACGACGCGCGCGGCACCATCCCGCCGCGCGCCGGCGAGGTGCTGGGCGCGGACATCAGCTGGCCGCAGTGCCCGAAGGGGATGGGGATCCCCGAGAAGCAGTCGCTGGGCCTGCCGATGCCGGTCGACGAGGCGGAGTTCGTCGTCGTCGGGCTCACCAACGGGCCGGGGTTCACCCCGAACCCGTGCCTGGCCGACCAGGTCGCGTGGGTGGAGGAGCGCGAGCTGATGATCTCCGCCTACGCCGTCGCGAGCTATCCCGACGACGCGACCCTCGCCCGCTACGAGTGGGACGGCCCTTTCGACGGCACCCGACTGGCGGGGCGGCTCCGCAACGTCGGCTACCAGCAGGCGCGGTTCAACGTCGTCTCGATGATCGAGGCCGGACTCGAGACGCCGATCGTCTGGATCGACGTGGAGCCGGTGCCGGACTTCGAGTGGAGTGCCGACAAGGCCGCCAACGCCGCCGTCGTCGAGGGTGCGGCGCGGGCCTACACGGAGGCCGGATACTCGATCGGCGTGTACTCGACGCCGTACCTCTGGGACGGCGTGGTCGGCGATTTCGAGCTCGGCGTGCCCGAGTGGCGGGCCGCGGGCCGGACGTCGCGCGACGAGGCCCTCGCCCGGTGCGGTGACGACTGGTCGATCCAGGGCGGCACGGCTGTGCTGGGGCAGTGGGTCGCCGACAACCGCGACCACAACGTCACTTGTCCCGGGATCGCGCAGGACCTCGGACGCTGGTTCCACCGTTCGTGAGCCCGGCGACCGGGATACGCTGATCCGGTGACCGACGAGCGGGGCGACGACCGCGAGTACGGCGGCGATGGACGCCGCCTTCGTTGGCTCGCCCACAACCAGGCTCGCCGCCGGGTGATCATCGACGCCGCGATCCGGGTGCTCGAGCGGGCCGAGCCGGGCGAGGACATCCAGGTCCAGCTCATCGCGGAGGAGGCCGGCCTCGCGCGGACGGTCCTGTACCGGCACTTCCACGACCGGGTCGACCTCGACCTGGCCGTCCAGCAGAAGATCTGCAAGGACGTCGGCAAGGTGCTGCTGCCCTCGCTGTCCTTCAACGGCGAGCCGGTCGTCATCATCCGCCGCGTGGTCGACGCCTTCGTGAAGTGGGCGGTCGCTCACCCGACGCTGTTCTGGTTCGTCGAGCTCGAGCTGCCCGGCCCGGGACCGCACCCGCTCTCCGAGGCGATCGAGGGGGTCGGGGAGCAGATCGAGACCCTGATGAACACGGTCGTCAACTTCTACGGCGTCGAGCTGAGCGCCGACGACCGTGCGGGCCTGGACCCGTGGGTGTTCGGGCTCATCGGCCAGGTCTTCTCCAGCGTGCGGCGCTGGTCGTCGCGGCTGGAGGTCACGCCGGGAGCCGACCACCTGGTGAGCATGCTCGCGGAGTCGCTGTGGCACCAGATCGACGGCATCGCGCGGTCGCGCGGCATCGAGGTCCCCGACGTACCGCTCAACGAGCTGCTCGTCACGCTGGAGCAGCCGGCGCCGTGACCGACCCCGACGGCCTGGAGCGTCTCTGGACGCCCCACCGGATGGCCTACGTCCGAACGGCAGCGGACGAGCCCGCTCCCGACCCCGACCTGCCCGCCTGCCCGTTCTGCCGGATCACGGTCGACCCGGCGACCTCGCGCGACGACGCGCTCGTCGTGGCCCGCGGCGCGTCGGCGTACGCCGTGCTCAACCTGTATCCGTACAACCCCGGCCACCTGATGGTGCTGCCCTACCGGCACGTGGCCGACTACACCGACCTCGACGCGGCCGAGACCGCGGAGGTCGCCGACCTCACCAAGCAGGCCCTCGAGACGATCCGGCGCGTCGCGCAGCCGCACGCCTTCAACGTGGGGATCAACCTCGGCGGGGTCGCCGGGGGCTCCCTGTCGGGACACCTGCACCAGCACGTCGTCCCGCGCTGGTCCGGCGACGCGAACTTCATGACGGTCGTCGCCGGCACCAAGACGCTGCCACAGCTCCTCGAGGAGACCCGCGACCTGCTCGCCGCGGCCTGGGTCCAGGACGGCTAGAACGGCACCTGGACGGCGAGCAGCCCGGGGGCGTCGGCGCGTCCGCTGATCGCACGGCAGAAGCCGACCGCGTCCATCGAGATCCGCTCGCCGCCGTTGCCACGCTGCCAGTGGCCTCCTGCCGGCCCGGTGAGCTCGAGGTCGTACGACGCGTCGTGACGGCGGGACCACTCGTCGACGACGTCGGCCACGATCGCTCCGTCGTGCTCGGCGGTGAGCACCGGCTCGGTCCCGGTCGCGGCCGCGATGTCCATCCGGTGCAGCCAGGGGTCGCGGGTGAGGATGACGTCACTTAGGAAGCCGATCACCCAGTGCTCGTCCTGGCCGTTGAGGTGTTGAGGGTCCGGGAACGGGCGGCTGCGGATGAACGGTGGCGTGAACCGGCGGCCTCGGGCTGCGCGCGGCCCGATGCTCCGGGCTGCGTCGGCGATCCGGGCCGGTGACCAGTCGGCGCGCTCGGCGACCTGCAACCCGGTGAGCGCGTCGATCGCCACGAGGCCGTCGGCCCGTGCGATCGCGGTCGCCTTCTTCTGCTGACGCGCCATCTCCCAGGGCGTGCTGACCATGGTCGCCATGCCGACCATGTGGCAGGCGAGCTGACGGACGTCCCACTCGGTGCAGGGGGTCGGGCGCGACCAGTCGGCAGCGCTGAGGGCCGCCAGGGTCGCGGTGGTGCGCTCGTACTCGGTGGCGGCGAGCCTCATGGCCAGCCGGCGGGGGATCTGGGGGCGGACGAGTCGCTCGGCGTCCGTCGGGGTGGTGGTCTTCATGGTCGGGCTCCGGGAGTGGGTAGTGGGTCAGTCGGAGGAGAGCGGAAGGCCGACGCTGTCGGCCCACATGTCGACGGCGCGTCGGACGACCGCGGTCACCCGGGTGCCGCCGGGGTCGTTGGCGAAGTGCTGGTTGATGAGGCCACCGATGACGGCGAACCAGATCAGGAACTCGTCGTCGGCGACGTCAGCGAGGGAGGCGACGGTCGCGCGGGCGTGCGCGACGACCCGCTCCGACGGCGCGAAGGCTTCGGGGGATGGCTCGAACCCGGGGATCAGCCGTTCGTTCATGAGCTGGTAGCGGGGCTGGTCGGCAATCGCGTAGTCGTAGAAGTGACGTGAGAGCTGGTGGACGGCGGTGCGAGGATCGGCGGAGAGGCCGTCGACCAGCGGCGGCAGCGTGGACTCGTAGTCGGTCCAGGCGTCGCCGAACATCGCATCGTAGATCGCCATCTTGGAGTCGAAGTGCGTGTAGAGGGACGGTGCCTGCATCCCGACCCGGGCAGCGACGTCGCGCAGCGTGATCTGGGTGAGGCCCACCTCACGGGCGATGTCCCAGGCCGCGTCGACGATCTCGCGGCGCACGGCCTCACGGCGTTCGGCTTTCCGATCACGAGTAGGCGTTCCTAACACAGTTAGGAGAATGCTCCGAGGGAGGTCGCGATGTCAAGGGTGGCGCCGGGATTCGTTACCGTTCGCGTCGTGCTCGACCGGTTCAAGGACTTCTGGCAGGGCGTCGTCCTCATGCCCTTCGTCAAGCTGTTCATCAAGCTCGGGATCAGTCCCGACACGGTGACGTTCGTCGGCACGCTCGGCGTGGTCGTCGGAGCGCTGGCGTTCTTCCCACGCGGGGAGCTGCTGGGCGGCGTCCTCTTCATCACCGCGTTCGTCTTCAGCGACCTCATCGACGGCAAGATGGCGCGGATCCTGGAGCGCAAGTCGCGATTCGGCGCGTTCTGGGACTCCACCCTCGACCGGATCGGGGACGGCGCGATCTTCGGCGGCCTGGCGCTCTACTTCGCCGGCCCCGGGGACGACTACGTCTACCTCTGCGTCTCGCTGTGGTGCCTGGTCATGGGGTCCGTCACGTCGTACGCCCGGGCGCGGGCCGAGTCGCTCGGCATGGACGCCAAGGGCGGCCTGGCCGAGCGCGCCGACCGGCTGGTCGCGATCCTCGTGATGACCGGTCTCGGCGACCTGCTCGACCTCCCGATCCTGATGGAGGTCACGCTCTGGACACTGGCGCTGGCCAGCACCTACACGGTGATCTTCCGGGTACGGAAGGTCTACCTCCAGGCGATCGTCCTGGACGCCCCGGGGACGACCGAGGCCGATGCGGGGGACAAGCCCGCATAGACCTAGAATCGTGCCCATGAGCGAGCAGCACGAACTGGGCACCACGAAGGTCAAGCGCGGCATGGCCGAGATGCTCAAGGGCGGCGTGATCATGGACGTGGTCAACGCCGAGCAGGCCAAGATCGCCGAGGACGCCGGTGCCGTCGCCGTGATGGCGCTGGAGCGCGTTCCCGCCGACATCCGCGCCCAGGGCGGCGTCTCGCGGATGAGCGACCCGGACATGATCGACGGCATCATCGAGGCCGTCTCGATCCCGGTGATGGCCAAGGCGCGCATCGGCCACTTCGCCGAGGCGCAGGTCCTGCAGAGCCTCGGTGTCGACTACATCGACGAGTCCGAGGTCCTCACCCCGGCCGACTACGCGAACCACATCGACAAGTGGAGCTTCACGGTTCCCTTCGTCTGCGGCGCGACCAACCTGGGTGAGGCGCTGCGGCGGATCACCGAGGGTGCGGCGATGATCCGCTCCAAGGGCGAGGCCGGCACCGGTGACGTCTCCAACGCGGTCACCCACATGCGGACCATCCGCGGCGAGCTCCGTCGCCTCGGCTCGCTGGCCGACGACGAGCTCTTCGTCGCGGCCAAGGAGCTGCAGGCGCCGTACGACCTCGTCGTCGAGGTCGCCCGCACCGGCAAGCTGCCCGTGGTCCTCTTCACCGCCGGCGGCATCGCGACGCCCGCCGACGCGGCGATGATGATGCAGCTCGGCGCCGAGGGCGTCTTCGTGGGCTCGGGCATCTTCAAGTCCGGCAACCCTGCACAGCGCGCCGAGGCGATCGTCAAGGCGACGACGTTCTTCGACGACCCCGACGTGGTCGCCAAGGTCTCCCGCGGTCTCGGCGAGGCCATGGTCGGCATCAACGTCGAGGACATCCCTCAGCCGCACCGGCTCGCCGAGCGCGGCTGGTAGTCCCCGGGGCGACCTAGCGCCGGAGCTCCGGGCAGGCGAGCTCGGCGCGGTCGTCCGCGTCGAGCGCGTCGTAGTCGCCGACCAGCTCGAGGACCGAGCCGTCGACCGGGTCGAGGTAGACGCGGAAGTCGTAGGGGTCCTGCGCCCACCAGAGCTGGGGCTCACCTCCGTCGGACACGGTGTACTCACCGGACGGCGGGCCCATCAGCGCGACGATCTCGTCGCGGGACTGGTCGGGTGAGAGCAGGCACCACGCATCGACCCAACGGGCCGCCTCATCGTCGCCCGCCCGGCTCTCGGTGGAGAACACCCGCCAGCGAGCGCGGTGATAGACCATGCGCACGGTGACGTCGGCGGTGACGTCGGCGGTGACGTCGGGGTCGGCGGACGCCCTGAGACGGACAGCGAGCAGCGCGTCCTCCTCGGTCTGCTGGGTCACCTCGAGGTCGACGACATCGCTCGCGAAGCCAGGGTCCTCCCACAGCAGCGCCTCGAACCCCGCGCACGGGTCGCCCAGCTCGGCCCGGTCCACCAGGATCGCCTGGTAGCGCAGGTCGATGGTGAGCTCGGGCGCCTGGAGCGCGCATGCCGCCTCGGCGTCCTGAGCGGCCAGCGCGGCGAGCCAGGCACGATAGGCCGCCTCCGGTCCGTCCGGGACCTCCGGGCTGAGGGTCCCGACGACGTCGCGGCGCACCTCGCCCCGACTGGGCTCGGGATCGTCCCCGCAGGCGCTCAGGGTTGCGAGAAGGCTGCCGATCACCAACGTGGTGAGTCCTGCGCGCACGACCCGCAAGGCATTCCTCCTCAGAGTTGGATCCGCCGTTCCGAAGATTAAAGCGGGACGGTGGAGGACCATCGTCCCAAGGGACGTCTTGGGAGGGACGCCCCGGGAGGGAACATCATGAACAAGTCAACGAAGGGCGCCCTGGCTGCCGGAGCAGCCGCGGTCCTCTTGGTCGGCGGTGCCGGGACGCTCGCGTTCTGGGCCGACGACGAGACCGTGCCCGGCGGCACCATCGACGCCGGCCACCTCGACCTGACCACCGATGGCACCAACACCGGGTGCGGTGTCTGGGAGCTCGACTCGGGAGAGGCGGCGCCCGTCACCTGGAACGACGGCGACCCGCTCGTGCCCGGGGACGTTCTCGCCATGGAGTGCGCGTTCACGATCGACGCGCAGGGCAACCACCTGCGCGCCACCGTGTCGGCGTCCGCCCCCAACCTCACCGGCAGTCTCGCAGCGGGGCTCGACATCGATGCGGTCGGCCTGACCGTCAACAACGTCGCGGCCACGGAGTTCACCGAGGCCAACGACGGCCAGGCGCTCGGCGTGACCGTGACGGTGACCTTCACCGACCCCGGGAGCGTCGACAACACCTACAACGACCCGGCCACGGACGTCTCGGCAGTGCTCGACGACATCACCGTGACCGCCACCCAGGTCCACAGCTAGCGTCATGCGCGCGGCGCTCGGGTTCGGGCGCCTCGTGCTGGCCTGGTGCGTGATCCTCGGCGCCGGCAGCGTGCTGCTGGCGGCCGTGGTCGTGCCGCGGCTCGTGGGGGCGACGACGTACGACGTACAGACCGGGTCCATGCGGCCCGGCCTGCCTCCCGGCACGCTCGTCGTGGTGCGTCCGGTCGAGCCCGAGCAGATCGGGATCGGGACGGTGGTCACCTACCAGCTCGTGTCGGGGGAACCGACGGTCGTCACCCACCGGGTGGTCGAGGTCGGCGTCAACCACGTGACCGGCGACCGGCTGTTCCGGACCCAGGGCGACGCCAACGACGCGGTCGACCCGGGGCTCGTCCGACCGGTCCAGGTGCGGGGCGAGGTCTGGTACGCGGTGCCGTACGTCGGACGGCTGAACGACCTGTTCGCCGGTCGGCCAGGCCTTCCGCTGCTCGCCGTGGTCGCCGGGCTGCTGGGCTACGCGGCCTGGATGTTCGGGGGAGCAGCGCGCGAGCGGCGCACGCGCCGCGCGCCCGTCACCGCGGAGGAAGGGGAGCTGGTCGGGTCATGAAGGTCCGTTGGTTGGTGCTCGCAGCAGTCCTGGCACCGGTCGCGTTCGCGACCGCGGCCGGTCCTGCGCGCGCCGCCGACGACCCGATCGCGCTCAGCGCCGACGGCGTGACCTGGGGCCATGCCCTCTCCTCCCCGCTGTTCACCCGCGACCACGTCTGGGTGCCGGGTGACGTCCAGACCCGCTCGTTCTACGTCCGCAACGACGGCCCGACAGGCGCCCGGCTCACCGTCGCCCTCCAGGCCGGGGACAGCGACCGCCTCCTCTCCGACCGCGACCTGGCGCTGTCGGCGCGGGCAGCGACCGGTCCGTGGACCCGGGTCCGCAACGGCGGTGACGTCGCGCCGCTCGTGCGCGACGCCCTCGAGCAGGGCGAGTCGGTCCGGGTCGACCTGCGGGCCTCGTTCCGCTGGCGGTCGACGAACGAGTCGATGGTCGACCAGGTGCCGCTCCAGGTCGTGGTGGTGCTGCGTCAGGACGGCCACCTCACCGACGACGAGACCGACGTGACCCTGCCCGGTGTGGGCAGCACCGTGCCGTGGTGGCTGCTCACCGTCGCGGTCTGCTGCCTGCTCGGCGGCGTCACGATCGTGCTCATCTCCCGGCACCGGGAGGAGCGCCATGAGTAGGCACGTCGCGGCCCGTCGTACCGGTCGGATCAGGGCGGTCCTCTGCCTCGCGCTGCTGGCAGGCCTCGGGGCCACGACCAGCCTCGCCTACTGGACCGACGACGTGGCGATCTCGGGATCGACCTTCACCGCGGCGACGCTGGACCTCGAGGTCGACAACGCCGACCCGTTCGCAGGAGCGACCGTGCTGTCGATGACCGACATGGTCCCGGGAGCGACCTCGGCGCAGGTGCTCACGATCAAGAACGCCGGCACCGCACCGCTGAAGTACACCCTGGTCGGCGGGCTGACCGGCGGTGGGGCTTCGGCCTACAACACCGCGGCCGCGCTCCGGCTCACCGTCGTCCTCAACGGCACCAAGTCCGGGTCCGGCAACACCAGCACGTGCACCGGTGGCACCGTCCTCTACGGACCGACCGCGCTGACCAGCACGACGACCACCTCGATCCTCGCCAAGCGCCCGGCATCCCCGCTCGCGACCACGGCCACGGAGTCCCTGTGCTTCCAGGTCACCTTCGACTCCGCCGCCCCGTCCTCGCTCCAGGGCGCCTCCGTCAACGCGGTGTTCACCGCGACCGGCACCTCGGACACCTCGTGAGCAGGCTGCGCAGCATCGCCGGTCTCGCCCGCGACCTCCTGCTCTCGGCCGGCGCGGCGCTCGGGCTGCTCGTCCTCGTCGCGATGGTCGTGGGACTCGCCGTCGGAGTGCGGCCCGTGGTCATCACCTCCGGGTCGATGGAGCCGTCGATCGGGACCGGCGCGCTCGTCCTGTCCCGGACGGTGCCCGCCGGCGACGTCGACGTCGGCGACGTGGTCACCGTCCGTTCGCCGACCGGCTCCCGGGTCACCCACCGCGTGGTCGACGTCGACCGCGACGGCGGGCTCGTCGTGCTGCGGCTCAAGGGCGACGCCAACGCGGGCGCGGACCCGATGGGCTATCCCGCGAGCGAGGTCGGCGAGGCCGTGGTCCACGTGCCCTACGTCGGATACGCGTTGATGGCGGTCCGGACACCCGTCGGGCTGGTGGTGCTCGGCGCGCTCGTCATGCTGCTCGTGCTCGTGGCCGTGCGGGGGAGCGCCGGTCGTCGGGAGCCGAAGCGGGGCAGGCACGCCGGCGGAACGCCCAGGGGCCGGTCTTCTGGGCACTCTTCTGGGCACTCTTCTGGACACCGCGCAGCGCACGGTGCGCGGCGCCGTGCGCGTGGTCGTCGTACGGCGGTCGCGGCAGCGACAGCCGCGGTCGTGGCTGCGACGCCGGGCGTCGCCGACGCGGCGCCGTGGACCGACGACGTCGCGGTGAGCGGGACGTCGTTCTCCGCCTACACCCTCCCCGCGCCGACGCTCAGCTGCGGAGGGCTCGGCGTGCTGTCGGTGACCTTCAACTGGACCGCTGTCGCGGGTGCGACCGGCTACGAGCTGACGGCCGGCGGGACGACGTACCCCGTCCAGGCGACGACCAGCAGGACGATCGTCGCCGCGATCACCGGTGGGACCGCCACGGTCCGCGCGGTGCGGGACTTCGGTTCGACGACCTGGACGTCCGTCGCCTCCAACCAGCGCACCTACACGGTTGCGGTGGTCAGTCTCTGCTCCTGAGGACGCGACGACTAACCTCCTCCCGTGCCTCGTCCCGTGCCTCGTCCCGTGCCGGTGATCGGTGTCTTCGCGCTCCAGGGCGACGTCCGCGAGCACCTCGCGACGCTCACGGAGCTCGGTGTGGAAGCGATCCCGGTCCGGCGCCCGGTCGAGCTGGAGCGCTGCGACGGCCTGGTGCTGCCGGGCGGCGAGTCCACCACCATGGCCAAGCTGGCCCGCACCTTCGAGCTGCTCGAGCCGCTGCGGGAGCGGGTGCGCGCGGGCATGCCGACCTTCGGCACCTGCGCCGGCATGATCCTGCTCGCCGACCGGATCCTCGACGGGGCGGTCGGCCAGGAGACCATCGGCGGGCTCGACGTGACCGTGCGGCGCAACGCGTTCGGCCGGCAGGTCGACTCCTTCGAGGCGGACCTCGACGTGCGCGGTCTCGACGCACCCGTCCACGCCGTGTTCATCCGCGCGCCGTGGGTGGAGGAGGTCGGTGCCGACGTCGAGGTGCTCGCCGAGGCCGAGGGGCATCCGGTCGCCGTACGGCAGGGGCACCTGATGGCCACGTCGTTCCACCCCGAGGTCGCGGACGACGGTCGCATCCACCGGCTCTTCCTGGACCTGGTGGGCTAGGTAGACTCGCCCGCTGGCAGGGACGGTAGGACGGAAGAGGGACACATGTCGGGCCACTCCAAATGGGCGACCACGAAGCACAAGAAGGCCGCGATCGACGCCAAGCGCGGCAAGCTCTTCGCGAAGCTGATCAAGAACATTGAGATCGCCGCGAAGATGGGCGGTCCCGACCCGGCTGGCAACCCGACCCTCTACGACGCGATCCAGAAGGCGAAGAAGCAGTCGGTCCCCAACAAGAACATCGACTCCGCGGTCAAGCGCGGCGGTGGCCTCGAGGGCGGCGGCGTCAACTACGAGACGATCATGTACGAGGTCTACGGACCTCAAGGCGTGGCGCTCCTCGTCGAGTGCCTCACCGACAACAAGAACCGTGCCGCGATGGAGGTCCGCACCGCGGTCACCCGCAACGGCGGCACCATGGCTGACCCCGGCTCCGTCTCCCGGCTGTTCACCCGCAAGGGCGTGGTCGTCGTGGCGAAGTCCCAGGAGGGCAAGGACGTCTCGGAGGATGACGTGCTCGAGGCCACCCTCGACGCGGGCGCCGAGGAGGTCGCCGACCTCGGTGAGGCCTTCGAGGTCCAGTCCGAGGCCTCCGACGTCGTCGCGGTCCGTACGGCGCTCCAGGCCGCCGGCATCGACTACGACTCCGCCGAGGTCCAGTTCGTGGCCTCGATGGACATCCCGGTCGCCGACGCCGACGCCGCCGGCAAGGTCTTCAAGCTGATCGACGCCGTCGACGACCTCGACGACGTCCAGAACGTGTTCACCAACGCCGACGTCCCGGACGAGGTCATGGAGGCCGTCGACGCCTGACCGGGGCCCCGCGTGTCGCGCTGAATCGGGGCGTCGCCTCGGGCTAGCCTGCGAACAGATGTTCGACAGGAAGGTGAGCGCGGATGCGTGTGCTCGGGATCGATCCCGGTCTGACCCGCTGCGGGATGGGCGTGGTCGAGGGCGACGTGGGTCGTCCGCTTCGCCTCGTCGACGTCAACGTCCTCCGTACGTCGTCGCACCTGGCGGTCCCTGAGCGGCTGGTCTCCATCGAGAAGGGCATCGATGCCTGGATCGACGAGCACCAGCCCGACGCGGTCGCCGTGGAGCGGGTGTTCGCCCGCTCCGACGTCAGCACCGTGATGGGCACCGCCCAGGCCAGCGGGATCGCGATGGTGTGTGCAGCGCGGCGGGGGATCCCGGTCGCGCTGCACACCCCCAGCGAGGTCAAGGCGGCCGTCTCCGGCAACGGACGCGCCGACAAGGCCCAGGTCGGCGCGATGGTCACCCGCATCCTGCGCCTCGACGCCATGCCGAAGCCGGCCGACGCCGCCGATGCGCTGGCGCTGGCGATCACCCACATCTGGCGGGGCGGTGCCCAGGCCAGGATCGACGCCGCCGTCGCTGCGGCAGGGAAGGGGCGCCGATGATCGCGCACGTCCGGGGCCGGGTCGCGGCCGTCACGCTCTCCAGCGCCGTGCTCGAGGTCGGGGGAGTCGGGCTCGAGCTCATGTGCACGCCCGGCACGCTCGCCGGGCTGCGGACCGGTCACGAGGCGACCCTGCCGACCAGCCTCGTGGTCCGCGAGGACTCGCTGACCCTCTTCGGGTTCGCCGACGACGAGGAGAAGACGGTCTTCGAGCTCGTCCAGACCGCGTCGGGAGTGGGGCCCAAGCTCGCCCAGGCGATCCTCGCGGTGCTCTCGCCCGACGGGGTCCGCGCCGCGATCACCTCCGACGACGTCAAGACGCTCACGAAGGTCCCCGGGATCGGCCAGAAGGGCGCGCAGCGGATCATCCTCGAGCTCAAGGACCGGATCGGCGCGCCGGTCGGCCGCGCCGGTGCCGCCGTCGCGGTCGCCGCGGCCGAGCCGTGGCGCGACCAGGTGGCGCAGGGCCTGATGGGCCTGGGCTACCACCCCAAGGACGCCGACAAGGCGGTCGAGGCGGTCTCCGGCGACGTCGGCGACAGCCCCGATGTCGGCCTGCTGCTGCGCGCGGCCCTCCGGACCCTGTCGAAGGCCTGATCGCCATGCCCTTCCACGAGGACGAGCTCGACGTCGCCGAGGAGAGCCACCTCCGCTCGCTCACCGCGGTCGAGGCCGAGGGTGACGAGCGCGCCATCGAAGCGGCTCTGCGCCCCCGCAGCCTCGATGAGGTCGTCGGCCAGACCCGCGTCCGCGACCAGCTCGGCCTGGTCCTCGAGGCCGCCCGCCGACGGGGGCGCGCGCCTGACCACGTGCTGCTCTCCGGCCCGCCGGGGCTCGGCAAGACCACGCTCTCGATGATCATCGCCCACGAGATGAACGCCGCGCTCCGCCTCACCAGCGGCCCGGCCATCACTCACGCCGGTGACCTCGCGGCGATCCTGTCCGGCCTCAACGAGGGCGACGTCCTCTTCGTCGACGAGATCCACCGGATGTCCCGGCCGGCCGAGGAGATGCTCTACCTCGCCATGGAGGACTTCCGGGTCGACGTCATCATCGGCAAGGGCCCCGGCGCGACGGCGATCCCGCTGGAGATCCCGCCGTTCACCCTCGTCGGCGCGACCACCCGGGCCGGCCTGCTGCCGGGACCGCTGCGCGACCGCTTCGGGTTCACCGCCCACCTGGAGTTCTACGAGCCGGCCGACCTCGACACGATCGTGCACCGATCCGCGGGACTGCTCGACGTGCCCCTCACGCCCGAGGGCTCGGCGGAGATCGCGTCTCGCTCACGGGGCACGCCCCGGATCGCCAACCGGCTGCTGCGCCGGGTCCGTGACTTCGCCCAGGTCCGCGCCGACGGGATCGTCACGCACGCCGTGGCTCATGCCGCGCTCGACCTCTACGAGGTCGACGAGCTCGGGCTCGACCGGCTTGACCGTGCGGTCGTCGACGCGCTGTGCCGCCGCTTCGGCGGGGGACCGGTCGGCGTCTCGACCCTCGCCGTCGCTGTCGGCGAGGAGCGGGAGACCGTCGAGGAGGTCGCGGAGCCCTTCCTCGTCCGGATGGGCTTCCTGGCGCGGACGCCGCGCGGCCGGATCGCCACGCCTGCGGCGTGGGCGCACCTGGGACTCGTACCGCCTCCGGCAACGGTCGACGCGGTCGACCCGACCCTGTTCGAGGAGTAGCCGCGGCGCCGTTCGCAACCGGATCCCGCTTCCGCCGTACGGCGATGTGGGCTGGCTAACACGCGCGGCTACACTTGCCCGTCGGCCCGCCCGGGCACCGTGCGCCCCGCCCGGAACCGGTCGTGAGCCGCGTCCAGGTAGACCCTCGGAAGGCTCTTTGGTGAAGGAAATCGCTCCCCTGCTGTGGATCGTCGCGATCGTCGCGATCTTCTGGCTGCTGATCATCCGGCCCGCCCAGCGGCGCCAGCGAGAGATCTCCCAGGTGCAGGCCTCCATCGTCCCCGGAGAGACGGTCGTCCTGACCTCCGGCATCTTCGCCACCGTGAGCGAGGTCGACGACGCGTTCCTCATGCTGGAGGTCGCTCCGGGCGTCGTCATCAAGGTCGCGCGTGCCGCCGTCGGCTCGGTCGTGCGTTCCGAGGACGCCTTCGACGAGGAGGCCCCGGACGCGGCGGAGCCGACCGACTCCGAGACCTTCGAGACCACCGACACCGAGGAGCGCTGACGTGGCTGCGCGTCGCCACCGGCCCGGCCGGACCCTGATCGTCTTCTTCCTGGGCGTCGCCGTGATGTTCGGACTGGTCGCCCTGGCCGGGTCGTGGAAGCCGGCTCTCGGTCTCGACCTGCAGGGTGGCCTCAGGGTGACCCTGACAGCGAAGGGCGACCCGAGCCCGGAGAACTTCGAGGAAGCCCGCCGGATCATCGACCAGCGCGTCAACGGATCCGGCATCTCCGAGGCCGAGGTCACGGCGCAGTCAGGGCGCTTCATCGTGGTCGAGATCCCTGGCTCGACCGAGAACCGGCGCGAGCTCGAGGAGCTCGTCAAGCGGCAGGCCCAGCTGCGGTTCCGGCTCGTCGCCTGCGTCGAGGGCGCTGCTGACGCGTGTGCGACCGGCAGCCCGCTCGGCCGGGCACCGCTGGCGATCGACCACGAGCCCGGCCACGAGGGCAGGAAGGGCGGCAAGAAGGGCGACAAGGGCACCGACGAGCCCACCGACACCGCCAGCCCGACCGACGAGCCGTCGGACACCCCGACCGACGAGCCCACCGATACCCCGACCGACGTGCCCACCGAGGAGCCGGCCGCCGACGGCCCGCGCACGGCCGACGACGAGCTGGCCTGGGCGGCCTCGCCCGACGCGGAGTCCGTCGCGCTGTTCAACAGCCTCCAGTGCACCGAGGACGGCGGCACCGTCACCACCGACGAGCAGGGCGCGACCGTCCCCGCTCCGCAGGAGGACGACCCGGACCAGCCGCTGGTCGCCTGCGAGATCGGCGAAGACGGCGGTGTCATCAAGTACCTGCTGTCGCGCTCGGTCATCGAGGGTGCTGAGCTCGACGACGCCGGCGCCGGCATCCCGCAGGGCGAGGTCGAGTGGGCCGTCACCCTGGACCTCGGCAACGACAAGGACAAGGCCCGGCCCAAGGGCTCGACGGGTGCCGAGGACGACTTCGAGGTCATCTCCGAGCGGCTCGTCGGGAGCGGTGGACAGTTCGCGATCGTGCTCGACGGGGTCGTGCTCTCGGCTCCGCAGATGGAGGCGGTGATCCGGGACGGCCGGTCCCAGATCACGGGCAACTTCACCGAGGAGAGCGCCACCGACCTGGGCAACAGCCTGAAGTTCGGTGCGCTCCCGATCGCGTTCGATGACGAGGCGACGACCGACGACATCGGTCCGTCGCTGGCGGGCGACCAGCTCACCGCAGGGCTCACCGCGGGTGGCATCGGTCTTGGCCTGGTCATGCTCTACTGCCTGCTCTACTACCGCGGCCTCGGCCTGGTGGTCGTCAGCTCGCTGTTCGTGGCGGCTGGCATCACCTACGGGATGGTGCTGCTGCTGAGCGAGTCGGCCGGCTTCACGCTGACCCTTCCCGGCATCGCCGGCTTCATCATCGCCGTCGGCATCACCGCGGACTCGTTCGTCATCTACTTCGAACGCATCCGCGACGAGATGCGCGAAGGGAAGTCGATGCGGGTCGCGGTCGAGACCGGCTGGGCACGGGCCCGGGTCACCCGGTTCGCGGCCAACACGGTCAACCTGCTCGCGGCCCTGATCCTCTACCTGTTCGCCACTGGCGCGGTGAAGGGCTTCGGTTTCGCGCTCGGCCTGTCGACCCTGATCGACCTCGCCGTGCTGTTCTGGTTCACCAAGCCGCTGGTCTCCTGGCTGGCACAGTTCAAGATGTTCAACTCGGGTCACCGGCTCTCCGGTCTCAGCCCCGAGACGCTGGGTCTCGACGTACCGAAGGCCCGGACCGCGACGGCTGGAGGTAAGGCCTGATGGGCAAGATGTCGAGGCTCGGCAACGACCTCTACAACGGGCACAAGTCGATCGACTTCGTCGGTCGCCGCGGCCTCTTCTACGCGGTCTCGCTCGTGATCGTCGGGCTCGCGATCGCGGCGCTCTTCGTCAAGCCGCTCAACTTCGGCGTCGAGTTCCGTGGCGGCACCGAGCAGAAGATCACGGTCGCCTCCGGCGTCGACCAGGCCGACGCCGACGACCTGCGAGAGGCGATCGCCGACGCGGGCATCGAGAACGCCGAGAACCCGACGGTCACGACCGCAGGCAGCGACTCGCTGGTGCTGACGACGGACACGCTGTCCGACGAGGGCGATCAGCAGTCCGAGGAGGTCATCCTCGACCTGTTCCCCGACGTCGACCCCGAGGAGGACATCTCCGTCCAAAAGGTCGGCCCCAGCTGGGGTGAGGAGGTCGCGCAGCGCGCCCTCCTCGGCATCGGGGTCTTCCTCGTGATCGTGGTGCTCTTCATCGGCCTGTACTTCCGGGAGTGGAAGATGTCGGTGGGTGCCCTCGTCGCGCTGTTCCACGACGTCGCCATCACCATCGGTGTCTATGCGCTCTCGGGCTTCCAGGTGACGCCCGCAGCCGTGACCGGCCTGCTCGCCATCCTCGGCTTCTCGCTCTACGACACCGTCGTCGTGTTCGACAAGATCAAGGAGAACACCACCACGCTGCGCAAGAGCACGGAGTCCTATTCCGACGCGGCCAACCTCGCGGTCAACCAGACGCTGGTGCGCTCGATCAACACCAGCATCGTGGCGCTGATCCCGATCGGCGCGATCCTCTACGTGAGCGCCGTCCAGCTCGGCGCGAGCTCGCTGCAGGACCTCGCCCTCGCGCAGTTCGTCGGCATGGGTGCCGGCGTCTACTCGTCGGTCTTCCTCGCTCCCCGCATCGTGGTCCACCTCAAGTCCCGCGAGACGGAGATCGTCGAGCAGGCCCGGCGGGCCAAGGCGAAGAAGCGGGCCCTCGCCGATCGCTACGCTGCGGTCCCGTCGTTCCGCGAGAACATGCCGGTGATGGACCGCGCCGAGGGCGAGGACGCGCCGAGCGCGGCCGAGCGCGCTGCGGCACGCGCCGAAGCGGCCCGCAGCGACGAGGGCGTCGAGACCGGCAACAAGGCCCAGGCCTCCGACGATGCGATGGGCAAGGGCCGGACGGCTCCGGTGGCCCAGCGTCCGGTCTCCAAGAGCGCGAGCTCGGGTCGGCAGCAGCCGGCACGTCAGTCGCGCTCCAAGCGCGGCAAGAAGTAGCGGACGCCGGGCGTGGTGGTCGAGGCTGCTCGCGAGGCCCTTGGGCGGCTGGTGCGTGACGTCGTCGACTTCCCCGAACCGGGGATCGTCTTCAAGGACATCACGCCACTGCTCGCCGACCACGCCGGCTTCACGGCGGTCGTCGCGGGCCTGGCTGCGGCCGGCCGGGACACGGACGGGCTGCCGGTGGTCGACAAGGTCGTCGGCATGGAGGCGCGCGGCTTCATCTTCGCGGCTCCGGTGGCCCTGGCCCTCGGTGTCGGCTTCGTCCCGGTCCGCAAGGTCGGCAAGCTGCCCGGCGAGACGCACGCCGTGGCCTACGCCCTGGAGTACGGCGAGGCGACCCTCGAGGTGCATCGCGACGCGATCGCGCCGGGGGAGCGGGTCCTCGTCATCGACGACGTCCTCGCCACGGGCGGCACCGCTCGCGCGACCGTCGACCTGGTCGAGGCCTGCGGCGGCGAGGTGGTCGCGACGACGTTCCTGATGGAGCTCTCGTTCCTCCCCGGACGCGCCGCCCTGGGCGCCGTACCGGTCACGGCCCTGGCCGTGATCTGACGGTGACCAGGGCCGCATAGACTCGCGCCCATGAGCGAGGAACGGGCCAGCGACCGGCCGGTTCCTGCGCGCGCTCCCGAGGTTCCGGCGGGTGCCAGCGACATCGTCGGGGGCGGTCGGGGCATGCGGGCGCGGCTCGCGCGGATGGGGACCCGGACGCCGACGTCCAACCCGGTCCTCGAGCCGCTGTTCCGCGCGGTCCGGGCCAACCACCCCAAGGCCGACCTGCCGCTGCTGGAGCGGGCCTACGCCACCGCCGAGCGGCTCCACGGCACCCAGATGCGCAAGAGCGGCGATCCCTACATCACCCACCCGCTCGCGGTGACGACGATCCTCGCCGGGATCGGCATGACCGAGGCGACCCTGGTGGCCGCGCTCCTCCACGACACCGTCGAGGACACGCCGTACACGCTCGAGGAGTGTCGTCGCGACTTCGGTGACGAGGTCGCCCGGCTCGTCGACGGGGTGACCAAGCTCGACAAGGTGGTCTACGGCGACTCGGCACAGGCCGAGACGATCCGCAAGATGATCGTGGCGATGTCGCGCGACATCCGGGTCCTCGTCATCAAGCTCGCCGACCGCCTCCACAACATGCGGACCCTGCGCTACGTGCCGCAGAAGAGCCAGGAGCGCACGGCCCGCGAGACCCTCGACATCTACGCGCCGCTGGCCCACCGGCTCGGCATGAACACGATCAAGTGGGAGCTGGAGGACCTCGCCTTCGCGACCCTGCACCCCAAGATCTACGACGAGATCGTGCGGATGGTCGCCGAGCGCGCGCCGTCGCGCGACCAGTTCCTCGCCGAGGTGATCACCCAGGTCGAGAAGGACCTGCGCGAGGCCAAGATCAAGGCGACCGTGACCGGGCGGCCGAAGCACTACTACTCGATCTACCAGAAGATGATCGTCGGCGGCCGCGACTTCTCCGACATCTACGACCTGGTCGGCATCCGGATCCTCGTCGAGGAGGACCGCGACTGCTACGGCGTCCTCGGCGTGCTGCACTCGCGCTGGAACCCGGTGCTCGGCCGGTTCAAGGACTACGTCGCGATGCCGAAGTTCAACATGTACCAGTCGCTGCACACCTCGGTGATCGGCCCGCAGGGCAAGCCGGTCGAGATGCAGATCCGGACCTTCTCGATGCACCGGCGGGCCGAGTACGGCGTCGCGGCGCACTGGAAGTACAAGGAGGACGGCCGCACCGGCACTGACACCGACAAGCGTGGCGACATGGACGACATGTCCTGGGTCCGCCAGCTCCTCGACTGGCAGAGCGAGGTGGACGACCCGGGGGAGTTCCTGGAGTCGCTGCGCTTCGAGATCAACCAGACCGAGACCTACGTCTTCACGCCGCGTGGCGACGTGATCGCGCTGCCGTCGAGCTCGACGCCGGTGGACTTCGCCTACGCCGTCCACACCGAGGTCGGTCACCACACGATCGGTGCCCGGGTCAACGGTCGCCTGGTCCCGCTGGAGTCGACCCTCGAGAACGGCGACGTGGTCGAGGTCTTCACCTCGAAGTCGCCGACGGCCGCGCCGTCGCGCGACTGGCTGAACTTCGTGCAGTCGCAGCGGGCCCGCTCCAAGATCAAGCAGTGGTTCACCAAGGAGCGGCGCGAGGAGGCGATCGACCACGGCAAGGACGAGATCGCCAAGCTCATGCGCAAGGAGGGCCTGCCCCTCAAGCGGCTGCTCACCCATGACTCGCTCAACCTGGTGGCGGAGCACTTCCGACTGGCCGACGTCTCCGCTCTGTACGCCGCCGTCGGCGAGGGCAACCTCGGGGCCCAGGCGGTCGTCCGCCGCGTCATCGAGATGCACGGCGGCGACGAGGGGGCCCAGGAGGACCTGGCCGAGGCGGTCACCATCACCGGGCGGCGCGGTCGCCCGCGCCGGCTCGCGCCGGGCACCGACGCAGGCGTCGTGGTCAAGGGTGCGCCCGACGTGTGGGTCAAGCTGGCCAAGTGCTGCACCCCGGTGCCTCCGGACCCGATCCTCGGCTTCGTCACGAAGGGCGGGGGCGTCTCGGTCCACCGGCGCGACTGCACCAACGCCGAGAACCTGATGGGGCAGCCGGAGAAGGTGCTCGAGGTCGAGTGGGCGCCGACGGGTCAGACGACGTTCCTGGTCAACATCCAGGTCGAGGCGCTCGACCGCTCACGTCTGCTGTCGGACATCACGATGGTGCTCTCCGACGCCCACGTGAACATCCTGTCGGCCAACCTGACCACCACCCGCGACCGGGTCGCCAAGACCCGGTTCACCTTCGAGATGGCCGACGCCAAGCACCTCGACACCGTGCTCAAGAACGTCAGGAGCATCCCCGGCGTCTTCGACGCCTACCGCGTCACCCAGTAGTCCCAGTCGAATCCGTACCTACCTGGGCCGAATCCGTACCTACCTGAGTCGAATCGGGCGCTATCGGCGTACTGCTCGCGGCTCGACAGCGGTAGGTCCGGATTCGACAGCGGTAGGTACGGATTCGACAGCGGTAGGTACGGATTCGACTCAGGAAGGTACGGATTCGGCTCAGGAAGGTACGGATTCGCGGGTCAGCTGTAGTCGGCGGACGCTCGCTTCGCCATGTCGAGGAAGGAGCGGCGGCCCTCGAGGTTCTCCTCGAGCTCCTTGATCCGCTTCTGGTCGCCGGCGGCGCGAGCCTTCTCGAGCTTGGCCTCGGCCTCGGCGATGGCGGTCTCGAGCTTGACGACCATGTCGTCGGCACGAGCCGACTTCTCGGGGTCGGTGCGCTTCCAGTGCTCGTCCTCGACCTTGCGGATCGCCTGCTCGACGGTGCGCATCCGGCCCTCGAGGTCCTTGATGCGGTCGCGGGGGACCTTGCCGGCCTCGTCCCAGCGGTCGGCGACGTCGCGGAAGCTGCGCTTGATCGCGTCCAGGTCGCCGGTGCCGTCCTGGAGCGCGGGCAGCAGTGCCTCCGCCTCGACGATGAGCTGCTCCTTCACCGCGGCGTTGGCAGCGAACTCCTCGTCGAGCGCGGCGTTGGCGGCGTCGCGGGCACCGAAGAAGGTGTCCTGGGCGCCGCGGAAGCGCTTCCACAGCTCGTCGTCGACTCCCTTCGGCGCCGGACCGGCGGCCTTCCACTGCCGCATCAGCTCGCGGTACTGGCCGGCGGTGGGCCCCCACTCGGTGGAGGATGCGAGGGCCTCGGCCTCCCTGGCGAGGCGCTCCTTGACCACACGGGCCACCTCGCGCTTCTCGTCCTGCTCGGCGAAATGGACCTTGCGTGCCTTGGTGTAGGCCGACCGTGCGGAGGAGAACCGCTTCCACAGGGCGTCGTCGGCGGCCTTGTCGATCCGCGGCAGCTGCTTCCACTGGTCGAGCAGCTCACGGAGCCGGTTGGCGCCGTTCTTCCAGTCACGGCCCTGAGCGATGCCCTCCGCCTCAGCCGCGAGCGTCTCCTTCTGCTCCTTGGCCTCGGTGTTCTTGCGGGCCTTCTCGGCCCGGCGCGCCTCGCGCTGGGTGGCGATGACGGGGCCGAGCTCGTCGAGCCGGGCACCGAGGCCGGCGAGGTCGCCGACCGCGTGGGCGTCGACGAGCTGGGCCCGGACGGTCTTGACCGCGCTGACGGCTTCCTCGGGTGACAGCACGCCCGAGTTGACCCGCTTGTGGAGCAGGTCGACCTCGAGCGCGAGCGCTTCATAACGTCGTACGTAGAACGCCATCGCCTCCTCGGCGGTGGCATCAGGCATCTGTCCGACCGAACGTTCACCGTCGGCGGTCTTGACATAGACGGTGCCGTCGCCATCGACGCGGCCCCACTCGCTGGCAGTCACAATGGGCAATGCTAAGGGAGAGGTGCCTGGCCGATAGGGTGGGTCGGTGCTGATCGCTGGCTTCCCCGCAGGACCGTGGGGCACCAACTGCTACGTCGCGGCCACCGCCGCGGGCGCTGAGTGCGTCGTCATCGACCCCGGCAAGGACGCTGCGCCGGGCGTGGCCGAGGTCATCCGGGAGCACCGGTTGAAGCCGGTCGCCGTCCTGCTGACCCACGGCCACATCGACCACATGTGGAGCGTGACCCCGGTCGCCGGGACGTACGACGCCACCGCGTGGATCCACCCCGAGGACCGGCACCTGCTGTCCGACCCGCTGGCCGGGATCTCGCGCGAGTCCGCCGCGATGATGCTCGGGATGCCGGAGGGCAAATTCGAGTTCGCCGAGCCCGACGACGTCCGCGAGCTGGCCGACGGCGTCGACCTGGAGCTCGCCGGCCTGCGGTTCGTCGTCGACCACACGCCCGGCCACACGCCGGGTTCGGTCACGTTCCGCACGCCGTACGACCACGCCGACGTCAGCGAGGTCATGTTCTCCGGCGACCTCCTGTTCGAGGGCTCGATCGGGCGGACCGACCTGCCGGGTGGCGACCACCCGGCAATGCTGCGCAGCCTGGCCAGCAAGGTGCTGACCCTGCCCGACGACATCGTGGTGCTCCCCGGGCACGGCGGCCAGACGTCGATCGGACGTGAGCGCGCGATCAACCCCTTCCTGCGCGAGCTCCAGGACCCCGTCGATGGCGGCACCGCAGGACGAGTCACCCGAGGTCTGTGAGTTGAGCCAGAGTTGAGCAAGCCCGCACCGCTGAGCGGTTTCCCCGAGTTCCTGCCTGCGCAGCGGGTGGTCGAACAGCACGTCGTCGCGACGTTGGCGGCGACCTTCGAGCTCCACGGCTTCGCCAACGTGGAGACCCGCGCCGTCGAGCCGATGGACCAGCTGCTGCGCAAGGGCGACACCTCCAAGGAGGTCTACGTCCTCAAGCGGCTGCACGACGAGACCGGGGACGCGGGCATGGGCCTGCACTTCGACCTGACCGTCCCGTTCGCCCGCTACGTGCTGGAGAACGCCGGCAAGCTCGAGTTCCCGTTCCGCCGCTACCAGATCCAGAAGGTGTGGCGCGGCGAGCGGCCGCAGGAGGGCCGGTTCCGGGAGTTCCTCCAGGCCGACATCGACATCGTCGGTCGCGACGTGCTGCCGTTCCACCACGACGTCGAGGTCACCCGGGTGATGCTCGACGCGCTGCGCCGACTGACGTTCCTGCCGGGCTTCCGGCTCCAGGTCAACAACCGCAAGCTGATCCAGGGCTTCTACCTCGGGCTCGGCGCGAGCGACGTCGACGAGGTCATGCGCCTGGTCGACAAGCTCGACAAGCTGCCGGCCGAACAGGTGGCGAAGCTGTTGGTGGCCGACGCCGGTCTGAGCGAGGAGCAGGCCGCGCAGTGCCTGGCGCTCGCCACGATCCGCACCTCCGACGACTCCTTCGTCGAGCGGGTGCGTGCGCTCGGCGTCGAGCACCCGCTCCTCGACGAGGGCCTCGACGAGCTCGCCCGGTTGGTGCGCGGTACGACGGCGCTGGCGACCGACAAGGTCCGGATCGAGGCCGACCTGTCGATCGCCCGTGGCCTCGACTACTACACCGGCACCGTCTTCGAGACCCGGCTCGACGGCTACGAGTCGCTGGGCTCGATCTGCTCCGGGGGTCGGTACGACGCCCTCGCGAGCGACGGCCGTACGACGTACCCGGGCGTCGGCATCTCCCTCGGCGTGAGCCGGGTGCTGGTCCCGCTGGTCCAGCGTGGCGTCGTGACCGGGGACCGATCGGTGCCGAGCGCCGTCCTGGTGGCCCTGAGCGACGAGGAGTCCCGCGACCAGGCGGACGCGGTCGCCACTGCGCTCCGCGAGCGTGGCATCGCCTGCGAGGTCGCTCCGTCGGCGGCCAAGTTCGGCAAGCAGATCCGTCACGCCGACCGGCGTGGCATCCCCTACGTGTGGTTCTCGACCACCGACCCGGATGCACCGGGCGGCGTCACCACGCACGAGGTCAAGGACATCCGCAGCGGAAACCAGGTGCCGGCCGACCCGGCGACCTGGGAGCCTCCTGCAGAGGACCTGCGACCCGCCATCACCACCATCAAGGAGACAGACCAGTGATCCGCACCCACGACGCCGGCGCCCTGCGCGCCGACCACGTCGGCCAGACCGTGACCCTCGCCGGCTGGGTGGCCAACCGGCGTGATCACGGCGGGGTGGCGTTCATCGACCTCCGCGAGGCGAGCGGTGTCGTCCAGGTCGTCATCCGTGACGAGGCCGTCGCCCACGCGCTGCGCGCCGAGTACTGCCTCAAGGTCACCGGTGAGGTCACCGCCCGCAAGGAGGGCAACGAGAACCCGAACCTCCCCACGGGCGCGATCGAGATCGTCGCCACCGACGTGGAGGTGCTCTCGGCGGCCGCGCCGCTGCCGTTCCCCATCAGCGACCACGTCGAGGTGGGGGAGGAGGCGCGCCTGCGCCACCGCTACCTCGACCTGCGTCGCAGCGGCCCCGGCGGCGCCCTGCGCCTGCGGAGCAAGGTCAACCGCGCTGCCCGCGAGGTGTTGGACAACCACGGCTTCGTCGAGATCGAGACCCCGACGCTGACCCGCAGCACGCCGGAGGGTGCGCGCGACTTCCTGGTGCCCGCCCGGCTCCAGCCCGGCAGCTGGTACGCCCTGCCGCAGAGCCCGCAGCTGTTCAAGCAGCTGCTGATGGTTGCCGGCATGGAGCGCTACTACCAGATCGCACGTTGCTACCGGGACGAGGACTTCCGCGCCGACCGGCAGCCGGAGTTCACCCAGCTCGACGTCGAGATGAGCTTCGTCGAGCAGGACGACGTGCTCGCCCTGTCCGAGGAGATCCTGGCCGCCCTGTGGTCGCTCGTCGGCTACGACCTGCCGCGCCCGATCCCGCGGATGACCTTCGCTGACGCGATGGCCCGGTTCGGCTCGGACAAGCCGGACCTGCGGATGGGTCAGGAGCTCGTCGAGTGCACGGCGTACTTCAAGGACACCCCGTTCCGCGTCTTCCAGGCCGAGTACGTCGGCGCCGTGGTGATGCCGGGCGGCGCGAGCCAGCCGCGCAAGCAGCTCGACGCCTGGCAGGAGTGGGCCAAGCAGCGGGGTGCCCGCGGTCTGGCCTACGTGCTGGTCCAGGAGGACGGTGAGCTCGGCGGCCCGGTCGCCAAGAACCTGTCCGACGAGGAGAAGGCGGGCCTGGCCGCGCACGTCGGCGCACAGCCCGGCGACTGCGTGTTCTTCGCTGCCGGCGCCACCAAGTCGAGCCGGGCGCTCCTCGGCGCCGCGCGTCTGGAGATCGGCCGCCGCGGCGGTCTCATCGACGAGAGCGCGTGGAGCTTCGTCTGGGTCGTCGACGCGCCGCTCCTCGAGCCGGCTTCCGACGCGACCGCTGCGGGTGACGTCGCCGTCGGCCAGGGGGAGTGGACGGCGGTGCACCACGCCTTCACCAGCCCGCAGGAGCCCGAGACGTTCGACCAGGACCCGGGCAACGCGCTGGCGTGGGCCTACGACATCGTCTGCAACGGCAACGAGATCGGTGGCGGCTCGATCCGTATCCACCGCGAGGACATCCAGAAGCGCGTGTTCGCGCTGATGGGCATCGGTGAGGCCGAGGCGGAGGAGAAGTTCGGCTTCCTCCTCGAGGCGTTCAAGTACGGCGCCCCGCCGCACGGCGGCATCGCGTTCGGCTGGGACCGGATCACGGCGCTCCTCGCGGGCACCGACTCGATCCGCGAGGTCATCGCGTTCCCCAAGTCCGGTGGCGGGTTCGACCCGCTGACGGCAGCGCCTGCGCCGATCAGCCCGGAGCAGCGCAAGGAGGCCGGGGTCGACGCGGTTCCTGCGGAGGATGTCGCGCCGGAGGCCTGACATCGACGGAAGGCCTCCCCTCGGAGGGGCCTTCCGCCGGACGCGGTGACCGTGACCACATCGTTACCGCTCGGTGATCCCCAACGCAGTCACGCTCGCCTAGAGTCACGGACGGCGCCTGCATCGGGCAGCGTGCTGCCGGGCCTGTCCGGCGACTGGCTGCGAAGGGGATCGGATGGCACTGCCGGCGACCGAGCTCGTAGGTCACGACGAGCAGAGCGCTCCGCCCTCGGAGGGTGAGCGACGTGCCATCGCCGGGCGGTCACCGCTCCGGATCGCGTTCGACCGGCTCCGCAAGGACCCGATCGCGGTCGTCTGCTTCATCGTCGTCCTCTTCTTCGTCCTGATCGCGATCTTCGCCGACCAGTGGTGCGACCTGCTCGGCGTCTCCACCGAGACCGTGCGCGCGAGCGACTTCATCGACTTCAGCAACCAGCTGCCGAAGAAGGGTCCGCCCAACCACGGCTTCGACCCCGAGCACCCGTTCGGCGTCGCCCCGGGCACCGGCACCGACAACCTCGCGGTCTGGATCAAGGGCTGCCAGACCTCGATGTTCCTGGCGACCATGGCAGCGGTGCTCTCGACGATCATCGGGGTGACGCTCGGTCTCATCGCCGGTTTCCTCGGCGGCATCGTCGACTCGATCATCTCCTTCGCCACCGACCTGTTCCTCACCTTCCCGTTCCTCGTCGGCGCGCTGGCGATCGCCCCGATCCTCAACGAGCGGTTCGCGACCGATCCGGAGAAGCTGCGCACGGTGAGCTTCTGGGCCCTCATCGCGATCCTCACGTTCTTCGGCTGGATGGGCGTGGCCCGCCTGGTGCGCGGTGAGGTGATCTCGCTGCGCGAGCGCGAGTTCGTCAAGGCTGCCCGGGTGATCGGGGCTCCGACGCGGCGGATCCTGGTCAAGGAGATGCTGCCCAACCTGATCGCGCCGATCGTCATCTCCTTCTCCCTCGGCCTGCCGGCCTACGTCGCCGCCGAGGCCGGTCTGTCCTACCTCGGTATCGGCGTCTTCCAGCGCGAGTCGTGGGGTCGGACGATCGCCGCAGCCACCAACTGGTGGGAGCTCTACCCGCAGTACCTCCTCGCGCCGGTGATCGGCATCGCGATCCTCGTGGTCGCCCTCAACCTGCTCGGCGATGCGATTCGGGACGCGTTCGACCCGAAGACCCGCCGTTAGCACCCTTCGTCGGCGGCCTGACCGTGCCGCCAACGCAACAGAAAGAAAGGCTGGACACATGAAACGCACCAAGGCGTTCGCCGCCGGCATCAGCGCCACCGCGCTGGCGCTGACCCTCGCCGCTTGTGGAGGAGGAGGCGACGACGACACCTCGTCCAACTCCGCCAACAACGACGACCTCAGCAAGGGCGCGACGACCTCGGGGGGCAAGAACCCCGACGCCGTGGGTCCGGCCCCCGAGCTCGAGGGCCAGCAGGAGGGCGGCGAGCTCACCGTCCTCGCCCCGGACCCGGACGACGGCCCCGCGCTGCTCGACCCGGCCGCCCTGTGGTCGGTGACCGACAACGGCATCGCGCAGGACCTCCTGTTCCGCTCGCTCACCACGTTCCGCCAGGGCGAGGACGGCAGCTACGAGCTCGTCCCCGACCTCGCGACCGACCTCGGTACGCCCAACGAGGACTTCACCGAGTGGCGATTCACGCTCAAGGACGGCATCAAGTGGGAGACCGGCGACCCGGTCACCGCTGAGGAGGTCGCCTTCGGCATCAAGCGTTCCTTCGACGGCGACGCGTTCGCCACCGGCCCCGGTACGTCGTACTCCAAGCCGTACTTCGAGGGCGGCGAGGACTACAACGGTCCGTACGCCTCCGGCGACGACTTCCCGGGTGTCACGGTCGAGGGCAACGACATCGTGATGAAGTTCAGCACCCCGTTCCCGGAGATGGACTACTACTCCATCTTCCCGGCGATCGGCCCGGTCCCGCTCGACGCCAAGGCTGCCGACTACGGTCTCAACCCGCTGTCGACCGGCCCCTACAAGGTCGAGCGCTTCGTCCCGAACCAGGAGCTCGTCCTGGTCCCCAACGACCAGTGGGACCCGGCCACGGACCCTGCTCGTCGCCAGCTCGTGGACAAGTACACCTTCAAGTTCGACTTCAACCCGCAGATCGCGGGCGAGACGGTCCTCAGCGACGCGGGTGCGACCACGGTCGTCACGGCCCTGCAGTCGACCGACTACAACAAGGCCCAGCAGGACGGCCTGACCGACCAGATCCTGGTCGGCCCGCAGCCCTGCACCGGCTTCGTGATGCCGAACTTCGACAAGATCCCCGAGGTCGAGGTCCGGCGCGCGCTGGCCTACGCCTACGACTACGAGAACATCTGGTCGGCCGCTGGTGAGGTCGTCGGTGTCACGCTCGCCAACGGCGTGACCGACCCCGACCTCGGCTTCGGCCTCCTGCCCCCGGGCATGGCCGGTCGTACGCCGTTCCAGGGCTTCGACGGCGAGGGCATCTCCTTCGACCCCGACAAGTCCAAGGAGTTGCTGGCCGAGGCCGGCTTCGAGCCGGGCGAGTACGAGGTCTCCTTCGTCTACGACGCGTCGACCCCCGAGGGCGAGGCGGCCGCGGAGCAGCGGCAGCGTGGCTACGAGGAGGGTGGCTTCGCGGTGAAGAAGTACCCCTACACCGCGGGCAGCCTCTACGACGTGTGGACCGACCCGGAGAACGCGCTGTACAAGAAGATCAACCTTCTCGGTACGGCGTGGTGCCAGGACTGGCCGTCGGCCTCGACGTTCATGCCGGTCATCATCGGCACGGGCTCTGCCTACAACACCGGTAACTTCTCGGTGCCGGAGGTCGACGCCGAGATCGAGCGGATCAAGCTCCTCCCGGTCGACGAGCAGGCGGACGCGTGGGGTGCCCTGGAGCAGTCGGCGATGACGGACTACCAGCCCGTCATCAACACCGGCTACTACCAGAACATCTTCGGCTTCGGCACGTCGATCCAGGGGCTCGCCAACGACACTTCCGTCGGTGGCGCGCCGGACTACCGCACCATCTTCATCAGCGAGTGACCTCGCTGACGCGGTAGCCGCAACATCCACGTGCTGGGTGGGGCCTCAGGCCCCACCCAGCACGGTGGCCGCAACTCTTCTTGTCCCGGAGGGACCTCTCGATGTTCTCTTTCCTCGTCAAGCGGGTCCTCGCCGGCTCGCTGATCGTGGTGATGGTCTCGATCCTCGTCTACGCGCTCTTCTGGTACGGGCCCAAGAGCCCGGCGCTGGAGCTGTGCCGCCGGGACACCAACAACAGATGCACAGACGCGAAGCTCGTGGACTACGAGCAGAAGCTCGGCTATGACAACCCCATCTACTCCGAGTACGGCAAGTGGGCCAAGGGCCTGGTCTCGGAGCGGAAGATCGAGTTCGGGACCACCGAGTACGTCTGCGCAGCACCCTGCCTCGGCCTCTCCTACCGAGACCGCAGCCAGGTCACCGAACAGCTCAAGGACCGGTTCCCGGTCACCCTGAGCCTCGCGCTCGGCGCCTCGACCCTCTATCTCCTCATCGGGGTGTCGACGGGCGTGCTCGCGGCGAGACGCAGAGGCACGCTCGCTGACAAGGTGCTGGTCGCCTCGACCCTCGTCTTCAGCTCGCTGCCCTACTACCTCGTCGCGCTCCTGAGCTTCCTGCTCCTGACCCTCTCGACCTCGGCGTTCCCCGAGGTGCAGTACGTCTCCTTCTTCGACAACCCAGCATCGTGGTTCTCCGGACTGTTGCTGGTGTGGCTGGTGATGGGCCTCTACGGCGCCACCGCCTATACCCGCTACTCCCGCGGCGCGATGGTCGAGGCGTTGAGCGAGGACTACGTCCGAACAGCCAAGGCCAAGGGGCTGAGATCGAGGACCGTCGTGTTCAAGCACGGGCTGAGGTCCGCGTTGGTGCCCGTGGTCACGATCTTCGGCCTCGACGTCGCCTTCCTGCTCTCCGGCACGGTGTTCACCGAGGCGATCTTCGACCTCGAGGGCATCGGCAAGTGGGGTGTCGAGGCCACCTACATCAAGGACCTTCCCGTCGTGCAGGCGACCTCGCTCATCCTCGCGGTGTCGGTCGTCGTCATGAACGTGATCGTCGACATCGTCTACAGCGTGCTCGACCCGAGAGTGAGGCTTTCGTGACGTCGGTCGAGGGCAACGAGCCCTACCTCAAGGTGACGGACCTGACGGTCCGCTTCCCGACGGCCGACGGCCTCGTCCAGGCGGTGACCGACCTGTCCTACGGCGTCGACCTCGGCAAGACCCTGGGCATCGTCGGTGAGTCCGGGTCCGGCAAGTCGGTGTCGAGCATGGCCGTGCTAGGCCTGCACGACCGCCGTTCGGCCCAGATCGACGGGTCGATCGTGGTCGGCGGCACCGAGGTGGTCGGCCTGTCCGAGGACAAGATGCGGTCGCTGCGGGGCAACTCGGTCGCGATGATCTTCCAGGACGCGCTGGCCGCGCTCCACCCGTTCTACAAGATCGGCAAGCAGCTCTCCGAGGCCTACCTCGTCCACCACAAGGGTGCGACGAAGCGGGAGGCCCGAGCGCGCGCCATCGAGATGCTCGACCGGGTCGGCATCCCGCAGCCGGACCGTCGGGTCGACAACTACCCGCACCAGTTCTCCGGCGGCATGCGTCAGCGCGCGATGATCGCGATGGGCCTGATCAACAACCCGTCGCTCCTCATCGCCGACGAGCCGACCACCGCGCTCGACGTGACGGTGCAGGCCCAGATCCTCGACCTGCTCCAGGACCTGCAGCGGGAGTTCAACTCCGCGGTCATCATCATCACCCACGACCTCGGCGTCGTGGCGGAGATGGCTGACGACGTCCTCGTCATGTACGGCGGCCGGGCGGTCGAGTACGGCCCGTGCAAGGACATCCTGACGCACCCGGAGATGCCCTACACCTGGGGCCTGCTCTCGAGCGTGCCCGACGTCAGCGCCGACACCAACGCCCGGATGATCCCGATCCCGGGCAACCCGCCCAGCCTGTTGGCACCGCCGACGGGCTGTGCCTTCCACCCCCGCTGCGTGCACGCGTCGAAGGTGCAGGGCGACCTCTGCCGGACGACCCTGCCCGAGCTGCTGCCCGGTGTCCGCGGCGAGAACCATCTCAAGCGCTGCCACCTGGCCAACCCCGACGCGATCTACGAGGCCGAGGTCCTCCCTGAGATCGCGCCCGAGATCATGGAGGGAGGGCTCCGTTGACCACCGACGCTGAGCTGCCCGGACCCGAGGCCGAGGCCCCGACGGGCGCTGCGCCCTTTCAGCAGTACGACGAGCCCGTCGCGTTCCAGGACCTGGTCGGGCAGACCCACGCCGCCGCGGAGCTCAACCCGGACGCCGAGGCGGTGCTGAGCGTCGACAACCTGCGGATGTACTTCCCGATCAAGACGGCGCTGATGCGCCGGACGGTCGGGCACGTCCAGGCCGTCGACGGGGTGTCGTTCGAGGTGCCCAAGGGCGGGTCCCTCGGCCTGGTCGGGGAGTCGGGCTGTGGCAAGTCGACGACCGGTCAGCTGATCACCCGGCTCTACAAGCCGACCGGCGGCTCGATGCTGTTCGAAGGTGCCGACCTCGCCACGATGAGCGAAGGCACCCTCAAGCCGTTGCGCCGGGAGATCCAGATGATCTTCCAGGATCCCTACAGCTCGCTGAACCCGCGCCACACCGTCGGTGCGATCGTCGGAGCACCCCTGCGGATCCACAACGTGGTGCCGAAGAACAAGGTGCTCTCCCGGGTCCAGGAGCTGCTCGAGGTCGTCGGTCTGAACCCCGAGCACTACAACCGCTATCCCAACGAGTTCTCCGGCGGTCAGCGCCAGCGCATCGGCATCGCCCGCGCACTCGCCCTCCAGCCGAAGCTGATGGTGGCCGACGAGCCGGTCTCGGCCCTCGACGTGTCGATCCAGGCCCAGGTGATCAACCTCCTGCAGGACCTGCAGAAGGAGTTCGGGATCGCGTTCCTCTTCATCGCGCACGACCTCGCGGTCGTGCGGCACTTCTGTCCCGAGGTGGCGGTGATGTATCTCGGCAAGATCGTCGAGATCGGCGACCGGGCGAGCATCTACAGCAACGCACACCACCCCTACACGCAGGCGTTGCTGTCGGCGGTGCCGGACATCAAGCAGGCGGCGACGGGCGGTCGGCGCGAGCGGATCCGCCTCACCGGCGACGTCCCCAGCCCGATCGACCCGCCCTCGGGGTGCCGGTTCCGGACCCGGTGCCCGATCGCGCAGGAGATCTGCACCCGGCACGAGCCGCCGCTGCTCCAGATCGGCAAGCGGCACAAGGTCGCCTGCCACTTCCCGGGCCGGCTCGGTGCTCACCCTCGTGAGCCGATCACCGCGCGTCTGCTCGGGGTCGACACCACGGGTGCTCCGGACCCGGGCGCCAGCCCGGCCACGGACCTGCGCCAGCAGCCCGGCTACGCCGACACCTGGTTCGACCTGGACGCGAAGTCGATCGGCAGAGCCTGAACGACGACAATGGCGGCGTGTCCGACGACGCGCTGTTCGATGCTCCCGACGCCGGCCGGTCCGGCGTTGGTGCCGGCACGGCCGGTGGGTCGTTGTCGGACGCCGTGCACGCGGCTGCGCCGCTGGCGGTCCGGATGCGTCCTCGGACGCTCGACGAGCTCGTCGGACAGCCGCAGCTCCGCGCACCCGGGTCCCCGCTCCGCCAGCTGATCGAGGGCGACCGGGCGATGTCGCTGCTGCTCTGGGGGCCGCCCGGCACCGGCAAGACCACGATCGCGTCGATCCTCAGCCGGCACACAGGGCGTCGCTTCGTCGAGGTCTCCGCCGTCTCGGCCGGGGTGAAGGAGGTCCGAGCGGCGATCGACGCCGCGCGCGCCACCCTGGTCGGGTCCGGCCGCGAGACGGTGCTGTTCGTCGACGAGGTGCACCGGTTCAGCAAGGCCCAGCAGGACGCGCTCCTGCCCGGCGTCGAGAACCGCTGGGTCACCCTGGTGGCCGCGACCACCGAGAACCCGTCGTTCAGCGTCATCTCCCCGCTGCTCTCGCGCAGCCTGCTGCTCCGGCTCGAGTCGTTGACCGACGACGACGTCCGGGCGCTCCTCGAACGGGCCGCGACCGACGAGCGCGGGCTCGCGGACGGGTACGACGTGGACGCCGCGGCGCTCGACCACGTCGTCCGGCTGGCCGGCGGCGATGCCCGCCGGGCGCTGACCTACCTCGAGGCCGCTGCCGGGGCGGCCTCGCTCCAGGCGGGGGCCGGCGCCCGGCCGACGATCGACGTGGGCACCGCGGAGACGGCGGCGGACCAGGCCGCGGTGCGCTACGACCGCGACGGCGACCAGCACTACGACGTGATCAGCGCGTTCATCAAGTCGGTGCGCGGTTCCGACGCCGACGCGGCGCTGCACTACCTGGCGCGGATGCTGGAGGCGGGGGAGGACCCGCGATTCATCGCCCGTCGGCTGATGATCCTCGCGAGCGAGGACATCGGGCTGGCGGACCCGATGGCGCTCCCGACCGCCGTCGCCGCGGCCCAGACGGTCCAGCTCATCGGGATGCCGGAGGCCCAGCTGACCCTCGCGCACGCCACCATCGCGCTGGCGGTGGCACCGAAGTCCAACGCGGTGACGACCGCGATCGGGGCGGCCGTCGCCGACGTCCGGGCCGGGAAGATCGGGCAGGTCCCTCCGCACCTGCGGGATGCGCACTACGCCGGGGCGAAGAAGCTCGGCCACGGCACGTCGTACGTCTATGCCCACGACGAGCCGTTCGGTGTGGCCGAGCAGCAGTACCTCCCGGACGTCGTCCTGGACGCGGCGTACTACCAGCCGACCGAGCTCGGCGCCGAGGCCGGAGTGAAGCAGCGGTGGGAGCGAGTTCGGCGGATCATCCGAGGCCGATAGTCTTGGGTCCCATGACGAGTGCGCTGGTGGTCCCCGGGTGGTTGGCCTTCCTGACCGTCCTCGTCGTCATCGGCCTGGCCGTCGCGGTCGCGCGGCTCTCGAGCGAGCTGCGGCGCACCCGCGAGCAGGGCGAGGAGGTCCTCTCCAACGCGGCCGCCGACGTCGACGCCCTCCGCGAGGAGCTCGACGCGCTCCAGGCCCAGCTCCTGGAGGAGGCCCAGCAGCTGGAGGAGGCGCGCCGCACGCTGCGGCTCTCCGACCTCACGATCGTCGACGACAAGGACTACGTCATCACCCAGCTGGGGCAGCGCAAGGCAGCCGGAGGGCCGTTGGCCCTGGTGCCGACCGTCCCCGGCCCGGTCTTCGTCGACATCCTGCTGCGGGAGAGCCTGGTCCGCACCGCCTCGTTGGCGGCCGGCCTGCGCCGAGCGATGGCCCCGGAGGTCCGCAACCGGATCCGCTTCGAGATGAAGCGTGAGGTCAAGCGTTCCCGCAAGCAGCGCAAGGTCGACACCAAGCAGGCTGTGCGCGAGTGGGAGGCACGCCAGCGAGCGGCGCTCCCGGAAGTGACGCGATGAGGCAACACCCGTGAGGCGGGGCCTCTGGTTCGTCGCCGGAGCCGCCGCCGGCGTCTACGGCGTCGTCAAGGCCCAGCGGGTCGCCGAGGCGTTCACCCCCGACGGGATGAAGGACCGCGCCAGCGCCGCGTCGCTGGGCGCCCGGATGTTCCGGGACGAGTTCCACCAAGGCATGGTCGACTCCGAGAACCACCTGCGGCAGCGTTATGAGGTCGCCGCCGCACGCCACCGGGCACTAGCGTCCGGTGGCGGACCCACCGAGAGAGGCAACGACTGATGGACAGCGGCTTGAGCACCGCGGAGATCCGCACGCGGTTCCTGGCGCACTTCGAGGCGGCCGGGCACACCCCTGTCCCGTCGGCGTCGCTGCTCCTCGACGACCCGAACCTGCTGTTCGTCAACGCGGGCATGGTCCCGTTCAAGCCCTACTTCCTCGGCCAGGAGACCCCGCCGTACGAGCGGGCGACGAGCGTCCAGAAGTGCATCCGCACGCCTGACATCGAGGACGTCGGCAAGACCACCCGGCACGGCACGTTCTTCGAGATGTGCGGCAACTTCTCGTTCGGCGACTACTTCAAGGCCGGCGCGATCGAGCTGGCGTGGGACCTGGTGACCAAGTCCGTCGCCGACGGCGGGTTCGGCCTCGAGGAGGGCCGGCTGTGGCCGTCGATCCTGCACGGGGACGACGAGGCGCTCGAGCACTGGATGCAGGTCACCGGCTTGCCCGCGGAGCGGATCGTCAAGCTCGGCAAGCGCGAGAACTACTGGTCGATGGGCGTCCCCGGCCCCGGTGGACCGTGCTCGGAGATCCTCTACGACCGCGGCCCGTCGTACGGCCCGGACGGCGAGTTCGCCACCACCGAGCGGCTCGCGATGCCGACCGAGCTCGAGGACCGCTACCTCGAGATCTGGAACCTGGTCTTCATGCAGGACGAGCTCTCCGCCGTCCGCAGCAAGGAGGACTTCGACATCGCGGGGTCCCTGCCGAAGAAGAACATCGACACCGGCATGGGTCTCGAGCGCGTCGCCTTCCTGCTCCAGGGCAAGGAGAACATGTACGAGATCGACGTCATGTTCCCCGTGATCGAGAAGGCCGAGCAGCTCACCGGCAAGAAGTACGGCGCGAACCCGGCCGACGACGTCCGGTTCCGGGTCATCGCCGACCACATCCGCTCCTCGATGATGCTCATCAACGACGGCGTCACGCCGGGCAACGAAGGCCGCGGCTACGTGCTGCGCCGGCTCGCCCGGCGCGTGGTCCGATCGGTCCGGCTGCTCGGCTACGAGGACCCCTGCCTCCCCGAGCTGCTCCCCGTCAGCCGCGACAAGATGGGGGAGACCTACACCGACCTGCTCACCAACTGGGAGCGGATCTCGACGGTCGCCTACGCCGAGGAGGACGCGTTCCGCGCGACCCTCAAGTCGGGCACCAGCATCTTCGACCTCGCCGCGGGTGAGGTGAAGACCTCCGGTGGGACCGTGTTCTCCGGTGACAAGGCGTTCCAGCTCCACGACACCTATGGCTTCCCGATCGACCTCACCCTCGAGATGGCCGCCGAGAAGGGGCTCCAGGTCGACGAGGAAGGCTTCCGCCGCCTCATGACCGAGCAGCGGGAGCGGGCCAAGGCCGACGCGAAGGCCAAGAAGGGCTCGCACCGCAACACCGACTCCTACCGGGCGATCGCCGACGGTCTCGGCCGGTCGGTCGAGTTCACCGGCTATGACACGGTCGTCGACGAGGGCACCGTGCGCGGCATCGTCGTCGACGGCGCGGTCGTCGGCTCCGCCCAGCAGGGCGACGAGGTCGAGCTGGTCCTCGACCGCACGCCGTTCTATGCCGAGGGCGGCGGCCAGCTCTCCGACCAGGGCGTCATCGAGCTGGCGAACGGCGCTGTCCTCGAGGTCCGTGACGTCCAGTCGCCGATCTCCGGCCTGGTCGTCCACAAGGTGAAGGTGCTCGCGGGCGAGGTCGCGGCCGGCGTCGCCGGCCAGGCCAAGGTCGACACCGAGCGTCGGCTGGCGATCTCGCGGTCGCACACCGCCACCCACATGGTCCACAAGGCGTTCCGCGAGGCGCTCGGCGAGACCGCGACGCAGGCGGGTTCGGAGAACTCCCCGGGGCGCTTCCGGTTCGACTTCTCGGCCACGGGTGCGGTGCCCGCGTCGGTGATGGCCGACGTCGAGGCGCGCGTCAACGCGGTCGTCCTCGACGACCTCGCCGTGCAGGCCGAGGTGATGACCCAGAAGGAGGCCGTCGCGTCCGGCGCGATGGCCCTCTTCGGCGAGAAGTACGGCGACCAGGTGCGGGTCGTCTCCGTGGGCGACTGGGCGCGGGAGCTCTGCGGCGGCACGCACGCCCAGAGCTCGGGCCGCCTCGGCGTCATCAAGCTCCTCGGCGAGGCGTCGATCGGCTCCGGGGTGCGTCGGGTCGAGGCGCTCGTCGGCACCGACGCCTACCAGTTCCTCGCGCGCGAGCACCTGCTCGTCGCGCAGCTCGCCGAGACCCTGAAGGCGCGGCCGGAGGACCTGCCGGAGCGCGTCAACGACCTGGTCGAGAAGCTGCGGGTCGCGGAGAAGGAGATCGAGAAGGTCCGGATGGGCCAGCTCCTCGCCGGGGGTGCTGCCCTCGCCGCGGGTGCCGTGGAGGTCAACGGCGTCAACGTCGTCGCCCACCACGTCGACGGGGCCGGCGGCGGCGACGTCCGTACGCTCGCCCTCGACGTCCGCGGGCGGCTGCCCGGCGACGCCCCGGGTGTCGCGGTCGTCATCGGCGTGGCTAACGGCAAGGTCTCGGTCGTCGCAGCGGTCAACGACGCCGGCCGGGCGCGCGGCGTGTCTGCCAACGAGCTCGTCCGCGCGGTCGCGCCGTTCGTCGACGGCCGCGGCGGCGGCAAGGACGACGTGGCCCAGGGCGGCGGGACCGACGCGACGCGGATCTCCGAGGCGCTCGCCGCGGTGACCGCTGCGGTCGCCGGGTCCTAGACCGTGCGGCGGGGTGTGCGCCTCGGCGTCGACCCGGGCGACGCCCGGATCGGCGTCGCGCGCAGCGACCCGTCCGGGATCCTGGCGACGCCCGTGGAGACGGTACGACGGGGCAAGGGCGACCTGCGCCGGTTGAAGCAGCTGGTCGTGGCCGAGGAGGCTGTCGAGGTCGTCGTGGGCCTGCCGCGCTCGATGTCGGGCACCGAGGGCCCGGCGGCGGTGAAGACCCGGCTGTTCGCCCGCCTGTTGGCCGAGCGCGTCGCGCCGGTCCCGGTGCGGCTGGTCGACGAGCGCCTCACGACCGTGACGGCGGAGGCTATGCTCCGCGATCAGCGCAAGGGACAGCATCGGCGCGCCGTGGTCGACCAGGTCGCGGCCGTCGTGATCCTGCAGCACGCGCTCGACACCGAGCGGGGGACGGGCACCCCGCCGGGCGAGGTGGTCGCGCTGGTAGAAACCGGGGACGCCCCCCAGGGCAACGACGTCGAGGAGACGCATGAGTGACGAGTACGTCCTGACCGAGGACGCGACGCGCGGCCAGCGACGGCGCAAGCGCCGCTTCTCGGGCTGCCTGCCGATGCTCGTGTTCGTGGTGATCGCCGGCGTGCTCATCGCTGCGGCGGCCAACTACGTGGTGCGGCCGTGGTTCGAGGACCTCTTCGGCGAGGCCGAGGACTACCCGGGCCCGGGCAAGGGCCAGGTCATGTTCGTCGTCGACCCCGGGCAGACGATCAAGTCGATGGGCGACGAGCTCGAGGAGCTCGGCGTCGTGGCGTCCTCCGAGGCGTTCGTCGACGCCGCGTCGTCCAACGACGGCGCGACCGGGATCCAGGCGGGCAGCTACGTGCTCAAGAAGGAGATGAAGGCCTCCGACGTCGTCGACGTCCTGGTCGACCCCGGCAACCTCGCCCAGGACACGGTGACGATCCCCGAGGGCCTGCGGGTGGCGGACGTGGTGGACCGGATCGCCGAGGCGACCGACTTCAAGAAGAAGGCGATCCGTGCCGCGCTCGCGGACACGGCGATGCTCGGTCTGCCGGACTACGCCCGGGGCAACCCGGAGGGCTACCTCTTCCCCGCCACCTACGTCGTGACGCCGCAGGACACGGCTGCGACCCTCGTCAAGGGCATGGTCGAGCGCTGGGAGCAGGCCGCTGCCGACCTCGACCTCGAGGCCGCCGCCGAGGAGATCGGCTACACCCCCCACGAGGTGATGACGGTCGCGGCGCTGGTCGAGGCGGAGGGACGCGGGTCCGACATGCCCAAGATCGCCCGGGTGGTCTACAACCGCGTCGAGAACCCCGGCACCGCCGGTCAGGCCGGCTTCCTGCAGATCGACGCCACCGTCGACTTCGCGCTGGGCCGCCCGTTGACCGTCGGCCTCACCCAGGAGGAGCGGGAGACCGCGCCCGGCCCCTACAACACCTTCACCAACAAGGGCCTGCCGCCCGGCCCGATCGGCAACCCGGGCGAGGACGCGATCCGCGCGGCGCTCAACCCCAAGAACGGTGACTGGTACTACTACGTGACGGTCAACCTGCGGACCGGCAAGACGAAGTTCGCGGAGTCCTACGAGGAGTTCCTGCAGTACCAGGCCGAGCTCCGGGAGTACTGCGACACCCAGTCCCGCGCCTGCTGAGGGCGGCGATCTCCTCATGGTGAAGTGCGCGGTGCTCGGCGATCCGATCGCCCACTCGCTGTCGCCCGTCCTGCACACGACCGGCTACGCGGCGGTCGGGCTCGACTGGGACTACGAGGCGGTCCGGGTGACCGCCGGCGACCTGTCGGGCTTCGTGCGCGGACTCGGGGCCGAGTGGCGCGGCCTGTCGGTCACCGCGCCCCTCAAGCGCGAGGCACTGGTGCTCGCCGACGTCGTGAGCCCCCGGGCCCGCCTCGT
>NZ_JACEFC010000020.1 GCF_014180715.1 Nocardioides stalactiti
GGCGCCCGCCAGCGTGATCGCCGTACGACGACCGCGCTCGTCCAGCGGGCTCGCACCCTCGGCAGCGGCGTGCCGGGCGCTGAGGTCGATGCCGGCGAGGGCGGTGCCGGTCCCGGCGGTGCCGCCGTCCCAGACGACACCGCCGGCGTGGACCTGGACGCCGTGCCTGCCGGGCTGGCCGGTCACGATCCCGCCGACCGCAGCGCCGAGGAGGCCACCGGGCACGAGCTCGTAGGCGCAGGCCTCGAGGGCGACGGCCTGGTCGAGGAGGGTCCCGCCCCCGCCACCGGCGGACTCGGGAACGGCGATCGACGCGACACCCATCTCGGCCACCGATGACCAGACCTCGTCGAAGCGGGCGTCCACGTCGCTCTCGGCGGCGCGAACGGTGTCCAGCGCACCGAGGCTGGCGGCCCACTTGCGCAGGCTCGCAGCGAGCTCCTCGTGCTCGTCGGTGATGCCGATCGACATGCTGCTCCCCTGGTCCAGACGGTCAGAAAACTAGAACGTGTTCTAAGACTACTAGACTTCAGGCGTGACCGACACGATGCCGCCGGACCTGCTCGAGCACGCGCTCGCCGCCAAGGGCTTCATGCCGCCCGACGAGGGCGAGCTCCTGCACCGGGTCGCCCGCGAGCGGCTCCCCCACGGACCGGCGCTGGAGGTCGGGACCTACTGCGGCAAGTCGGCGATCTACCTCGGCGCCGCCGCCCGCGAGGTCGGTGGCGACCACACCGTCGTCTTCACCGTCGACCACCACCGCGGGTCGGAGGAGAACCAGGCCGGCTGGGAGCACCACGACGCCAGCGTGGTCGACCCCGAGATCGGTCTCATGGACACGCTCGGGCAGTTCCGCAAGAACATCGCCCGCGCAGGCTTGGAGCAGCAGGTCGTCGCCGTCGTCGGGCAGTCGACGACGGTCGCCGCCCACTGGCGCACCCCGCTCAGCCTGCTGTTCATCGACGGCGGCCACGGCGAGCAGCCCGCGCGCGACGACTTCGCCGGCTGGGCGCACTGGGTGGAGGCGGGCGGCTCCCTCGTCATCCACGACGTGTTCCCCGACCCGGCCGAGGGCGGGCGTCCGCCGTACGAGCTCATCTACCTGCCCGCACTCGCCTCCGGGGCGTTCGAGGAGGTCGAGGCGGTCGGCTCGATGCGGGTGCTGCGCCGCGTGTCAGGCCTGGCGGGCGAGGCTCTCTGAGCTGCAGTCGCACTCCAGGGCGATCTCCTGGAAGTGCGGCGCGAGCGACGTCCCACGCATGATCCCGGAGCCCGGGCTGCTGTGACCGAAGGTCTCCCCCAGCGCGTCGGCGGCCAGGATGACGGCCGCCGCCGTGTAGGTGGTGTGCTCGTCGGGCCAGTTGACGTTGCGCGGCTCATCGTCGTCGGCCGAGAGCGGGTCGCCGTAGACCCAGCCGGTCCAGTACTTGCCGTCCTCGCCGCGCAGGTGCTGCATGTCGGTGAAGAGCTGGAGCGCACGGCGCCGGTCTCCGAGGGCGTCGAGCGCCATCGCGAGCTCGCAGGTCTCCGCACCGGTCACCCACGGGTTGGTGTCGACGCAGTGGATGCCGAGGCCCGGGACCACGAAGTCGTCCCACCGCGACTCGAGCAGCTCGAACGCGTCGCGGTCGCGGACCGCGCCGCCGAGGACCGGGTAGTACCAGTCCATCGAGAACGTGCTCTTGTCGGCGAACAAGTCACGGTGGACGCGGACCGCGTGGCCGAGCCGGCCGCCGGCGAGCTCCCACTCGGGCTGCGGGTCGTCCATCAGGTCCGCGAGAGCGACGCCGGCGCGGAGCGAGTGATAGATCGAGGCGTTGCCCGTGAGCAGGCAGTAGTGGTCGACCGGGGTCCAGCGGATCCCGCCGAACGGGTCCTGCAGCGACACGACCCAGTCGAGGGCGGCCCGCACGCTCGGCCAGTAGCGCTCGACGAAACGGATGTCGCGACGCACCAGCCAGTGGTGCCAGAGGCCGACGGCGAAGTACGCCGACATGTTGACCTCGCCACGTTCGTCGTCGACCTCGCCGTTGACGATCTTCATCGGGAACGATCCGTCGGCCCGCTGCATCGTCGGGATCCACGCATAGGCGCGCTCCGCCGCGGCGACCTGGCCGCCGACGAGCATCGCCATGGCCGCCTCGACGTGGTTCCAGATGTCGACGTGCTCGCCGACGGTCCACGGGATCGCACCGCAAGGCTCCTGCATGGCCGCGATCGATGCTGCGGACTCCGCGATCTCGACAGCGCTGAGCACGCCGTCGACGTACGGGAGGCGCGCCAGCGGGACCTCGAGGCCGAGGATCGGGATCTCCTGGGTCACGCTGACTCCGGCTTGCGGAAGTAGAGGACCATGCTCTTGCCGATGACCGGGTCCAGGACCCGGCCGGCGAGCTGGAGCGTCTTGGGCTGCTTCATGATCTCCCAGACCAGAAGCTTGTGGTACGCCTTCGCGAGCGGGTGGCCGTCGTTCTCGACGCCGACGGCGCACTTGATCCACCAGTACGGCGCGTGCAGCCCGTGGGCGTAGCCCTTGCCCTCGAACACCATCGCGTCGCCGGGCGTGCCGTCGTTGAACCGGCCGCCCTTGGTGACCTTGTCGATGAGCTCGTGGTCGGTGTAGATCCGGATGTGGCCGCCCTCGGCGTTGTGGTACTCGTCCGAGAGCTTCCAGTTGATGACCTCGGGAAGCCAGCGCGGGACCGAGATCGCCAGCGTGCCGCCGGGACGGAGCACCCGGATCAGCTCCTTGATGGCGTCGACGTCGGCGTGGATGTGCTCCAGCACCTCTGCCGCGACGATCCGGTCGAACTCGCCGTCGGCGAAGGGCAGGGCGAGCGCGTCGCCCTGCTTGACGTCGGCCTCGGCACCTTCGGGGACCTCGCCGGCCTCCTTCATGGCGACGAAGAGGTCGCGGACGTTCTCGAGCTCGTCGGCGTCCATGTCGAACGCGATGACGTCCGCGCCGCGGCGATACATCTCGAAGCTGTGGCGGCCGGCTCCGGCGCCCATGTCGAGGACGCGGTCACCCGGCTTGAGGCCGAGTCGGTCGAAATCAACGGTCAGCATCGGTGCGCTCCTCCTGGTACTGCACGATCACGTCTTCGAGGACGGCGGCGGTCTTCACCGCGACAGCCGACCAGCTGAACAGGTCCAGCACCCGCTGGCGACCGGCGGCACCCATCCGCGCCCGCCGCTCGGGGTCGTCGAGCAGGGCGCCGACGGCGTGCGCGAGCGCACCCACGTCGCCGGGCTCGACCACGTCGGCGCAGAGGCCGTCGGGACCGACGACCTCCGGGATGGCACCCGCACGGGAGACCACCAGCGGGGTCTCGCAGGCCATCAGCTCCGCGGTCGGGAGCGAGAAGCCCTCGTAGAGCGACGGCACGCAGGCGAGCTCGGCCGAGCCCATCAGCGCCACCAGCTCGTCGTCGGTCAGGCCGTTGGCGAAGCTCACGTGGTCGGAGATGCCGAGCTTCTCGATGAGCTTCTCCGTGACGCCGCCCTCCTTGGGCTTGGTCACCAGGACCAGCTCGAGCTCGCGCTCGGTGAGGAGCTTGGCGAATGCCTCGAGCAGGATGTGGATGCCCTTGAGCGGGGCGTCGGCGCTCGCCATGGCGAGGACCCGGCCCTTCACCCGCGGCTCGGTGGGCGCACTGAAGCGGTCGTCGACGCCCAGCAGGATCGTCTCGATGCGGGCCGGGTCGACCCCGAACTCGCGGGCGACGTCACGCTTGGAGGACTCCGAGGGGACGAGCACCTGGCGCAGCTGCGGCGCGGTCCGCTTCTGCTCGTTGAGGAAGGAGTACCAGCGCCAGACGCCGACCTTCGGGAACTCGACGGGCAGGGTGAACCGCTTGCGGTTCGACTTCGACTTCCGGCGGACCCACGGGGCCACCTCGAGCTCGATGGCCCGGTCCATGGTGATCGGGTGGTGGATGGTCGACGCCAGCGGGAGGCCGTGGCGCTCGACCTCGAGGATCGGCGTGGCGAGCGTCTGGTTGTCGAAGACGATGTCGAAGTCGTCGCGGCGCGCCTTGAGCAGCTTGACCACGCGCTTGGCGAAGGTGATCGGCTCCGGGAAGGCGCCGCTGCGCATCCGCAGCCACTCCTCGACGTCGATGAGGTCGCGGTACTCGCCCGGACGCGGGTTGCGGAACTCGTCACCCGGTCGGTAGAGGTCGAGGCTCGGCACCTTGGTGAGGGTGACGCCCTCGTCGAGCTCGGGGTACGGCTGACCGGAGAAGACCTCGACGGTGTGACCCAGCGCGACGAGCTCGCGGCTCAGCCGCCGGATGTAGATGCCCTGCCCGCCCACGTGGGGCTTGCTGCGGTATGACAGCATCGCTATCCGCATGTCGACTCCTCTTCACTCTCGATCCGGCGCTGCAGCTCGGTGGAGCGGGGCCGACCCAAACATAGAACGTGTTCCTATTATGGGCTACGTACGAGTAGCCTATATTCGGGCGTCCAGTCGCGAGGCATCGTGACAGCCGCTGAAGATCTGAACATTCCGGCTCGGGTGCGCCATTCCAGTGACGTGAGGCACACCCGGGTCGACCCGACGTCGCAGGGGAGACTGTCGTGACCACCGCCAACGCTCTGTCCGAGGAGCGATCCGACAACAGTGGCAGCGCTGCCCAGCGGGACCGCCGCAAGCGGATCCTGGACGCGACCTACGAGCTGGCCAAGGACGGCGGCTTCGACGCCGTCCAGATGCGCGCCGTCGCCGAGTCCGCCGACGTCGCCCTCGGCACGCTCTACCGCTACTTCCCCTCCAAGATCCACCTGCTGGTGTCCGCGCTCGAGACCCAGTTCTCCGACGCGCAGGAGCGCCTCAACATGCGCGAGATCCCCGGCGACGACGCCGGCGAGCGCGTGATCTACGTCCTCAAGCGGCTCACCCGCGGCATGCAGGGCGACCCCCAGCTGACCGAGGCCCTCACCCGCGCGTTCATGTTCGCCGACGCCAGCGTCGCCAGCGAGATCCACGCGGTGGGCATGTCGATGACCTCGATCGTCACCCATGCCATGCACGGCACGGTCCCCGAGCCCGACGCGATCACCGAGGAGGACGTGGTCCTCGCCCGGGTGATCGGCGACGTGTGGCTCTCGGCGCTGATGGCCTGGGTGACCGGCCGGTCGACGGCACCCGAGACCGCTCACCACATCGAGACCGCGGTCCGGCTGATCCTGCGCTGAGCCCGCGGGCCCCTGCACCATCAGTCGTCCCGGGCGGCCTTCTCGGCCGCTCGGCGCGCCTTGGCGATCGTGTCCTCGACGACCGCGTTCATCCGGGAGCCGTTGGGCCATCCGTCGTAGTGGCACGCCAGGATGACCAGCTCGCGCAGGGCGTCCTCGTCGAGCTCGCCGTTGGCGAGGGCAGCCGGGACCTGGATGGTCAGCACGTCGTTGGCGCGCTGCCCGACCAGCATCCCGATCAGGAACAGCCGGCGGTCGCGGTTGGACAGGCCGGGGCGCTGCCAGACGTCGCCGAAGAGGTGCTCGACCGTGTAGCGGAAGAAGTCACCGTCGCTGTCGGACATCTCGAAGCCGTAGACCTCCTCCATCTTCTCCAGGCCCTTGCGCCGGAGCTCGGAGAGTCCCTCGAACTTGTCCGCACTTCCCGTGCCGTCGCTCATCCGCGCGCCTCCCCTACAGCCGGAACGTCTGGCCGCCGTCGACGGCCAGGATCTGACCGGTGACCCACGACGACTCGTCGGACAGGAGGAAGAGGCAGGCGCCGACCATGTCGTCGACCTCGCCCATCCGCTTGATCGCCAGCGAGTTGCGCACGATGTCCTTCGCGGCGTCGCCGGCCTGGATCCTGGTGGCCTCGGTCGCGACGGGACCCGGCGCGATCGCGTTGACGCGGATGCCCTGACCGCCGAGCTCGTGGGCGAGCTGCTGGGTGAGGCTGTTGGTGGCCGCCTTGGCCAGGCCGTAGAAGCCCGAGTAGAGGTATGCCGCCGTCGAGCTCTGGTTGACGATCGCGCCGCCACCGCGCTTGGCGATCTCGGGATAGACCGCGCGGGTCATCACCAGGGCGCCGTCGAGGTTCACGGACATGAACTTCTTGTAGTAGTCCCAGTCGACCGAGATGAGGAGGTTGAACTCCATCGCACCGTAGATCGCCGCGTTGTTGACGAGGTGGTCGATGCCGCCGAACTCCTCGACGACGCGGGCGACCATCGCCTCGGCGGAGGCGGCCGACGACACGTCGGTGGCGACGAAGATCGCCCGCCCACCCGACTCGTTGATGGAAGCCGCGACCTTGGCGCCCGACTCCTCGTTCATGTCGGCGACGACGACCGCCGCCCCCTCGGCCGCGGCGGCACGGGCGTAGGCCTCGCCGATGCCTTGGGCGGCGCCGGTGACGACGACGACCTTGTTCTCGAAACGGTTGCTCATGTTCTTCTCCAGTTCGCAGGGGTAGGTCAGGCCGGCTCGGCGATGGTCTTCATCTCGAGGTACTCCTCGAAGCCCGCCACACCCATCTCGCGGCCGAGCCCGGACTGCTTGTAGCCGCCGAAGGGTGCGTCAGGGCTGAACCACACGCCGCCGTTGACGGCGAGGGTCCCGGTACGGATCCGCCGGGCGACGGCCTTGGCGCGGTCCAGGTCGGCGGAGTCGACCGAGCCGGAGAGACCGTAGGCCGACTCGTTGGCGATGCGGACGGCGTCGTCGTCGCCGTCGTGCGGGATGACCACGAGGACCGGGCCGAAGATCTCCTCCTGCGCGAGGCGCGAGGAGTTGTCGAGACCGGCGACGACGGTCGGCTGGATCCAGTTGCCGGGCTGGTCGATGATCGCGCCGCCGGTGGCGAAGGTGCCGCCCTCGGCCTTGGCGATGTCGAAGTACGCCGCCACCCGCTCACGCTGCACTGCCGAGATCACCGGACCACAGATCGCGCCGGGGTCGGCGGGGTCCTTGGCCCCGATCGATTCCATGGTCGCTGCGGCAACCTGGACGGCCTCGTCGTACTTCTCCCGCGGCACGATCAGTCGGGTCGTGATGGCGCAGCCCTGGCCGGCGTGGATGCAGGCGGCGGACGCGGGGCCACCGGCCACCGCGGCGACGTCGGCGTCGTCCAGCGCGATCGCCGCCGACTTGCCGCCCAGCTCGAGGAAGACCTTCTTCAGCGTCGGCGCCGCGGCCGCCATGATCGCCTTGCCGACGGGGGTCGAGCCTGTGAAGGAGACCATGTCGACGCGCGGGTCCGTCGTCAGCAGCGCGGCCACGTCGTTGGAGCGCGGCGTCACCACGTTGACCACCCCGGCCGGGAAGTCGGTGTGCTCGGCGACGAGGCGACCGAGCTCGGCCGCCACCCACGGGGTGTCCGGCGCGGGCTTGAGGACGACGGTGCAGCCGGCGGCCAGCGCCGGACCGATCTTGGCGAGGTTGATCTGGGTCGGGACGTTCCACGGCGTGATCGCGGCGACGACCCCGACCGCCTCGCGACGCACGGTGCGGCGCGACGGGATGCCCATCGGCGAGGCGACCCCGAGGTCGGACTCGAACTCGTAGGTCTCGGCGAGGTCGGTGACCCACTTCAGCCCGTCGACCGGCACGTCGAACCCGGCGGCCATCATCATGAACCCCGGCATGCCCACCTCCGCGGTGGTCAGGGCACGGAACGCGTCGGCGTTGTCGAGCAGGGCCTGGTGGAGCTGTCGGAGGCAGCGGACCCGCAGGTCGCGGTCGGTCGACCAGGTCGAATCATCGAAGGCGCGGCGGGCGGCGCCGATGGCCGCGTCCATGTCGGCCGCGGTGCCGTCGGGCGCGTGGCCGATCTCCTCCCCCGTGGCCGGGTTGAGGATCGGGTACGACGAACCGTCGCTCGCCGCGACGAGCTTGCCGTCGATCAGCTGCTGGGCGGCGGGAGGCAGTGCGGAGGCGGTGCTCATGCCGACACCTCCGGCGCTGGAGCCTGGGTGACGAAGTCGCCGCGCTCGACAGGCGGCGGCCACACGGTCGAGGGGATGTCCTTGTAGTGGTAGTGCCCGGGCACGCCGTGGCCACTCACCGACATCCGCTTGAGCAACGTCTCGGGGGCCTTGCCGGCCTTGATGATCTCGAGGAAGGTGTGCGCGGTCGACGGCATGTCGAACCAGTCGCGCTGCCAGGCGATCTTGATCGTGCCCTCGTCCGCGCCGGAGGTCTGGCGCTCGACCCCGAACCAGGAGCCGCCGAGCCCGAGGATCTCGTACTCCTCCCCCGTCTCGTCGTTGGTGATCCCGGACCGCTGCTTCCAGAACCCCAGGACCATCGACTTCTGCTCGTCGATGAGGGTGCAGACGTAGTCGTAGTGCCAGCCGTCGAGACCGTCCATCTCGATGCCGATGGCCCAGTCGCGGATCTGGTCGCGGCCGACCGCCATGAAGTGCTCGTCGGGGGCGTACATCCAGCCGTAGGTCGCGTCCTCGGCGTACCAGTCGGCCATGACGCGCCAGTCGCCGCTCTGCTCGGCGCGGCGGTTGACGTCGAGCCAGGAGTCCCAGAACTCCTCGATCTCGGCCCGGGTGAGGGAGTCGGTCATCTCAGTCCTCTTCTTCGATGGAGAGCGCGAACGCGGGGCAGTACTTCACAGCAGTCGTCACGTCCTTGCGGAGCGACTCGTCGGGGTGCTCGTCGAGGACGACCACGACGTCGGCTGCATCGTCGAAGCCGAACACGTCGGGGGCCTCGCCCTGGCAGAGCTGGTGGCCCTGGCAGATGCCGGTGTCGGCGACGACCTTGAACGCCACCTCACTCACCGCCCCGCGTCCGGCGGCGGTAGCGGACCTTGGCGGGCTGGGCGAGCTGGATCACCATCTTGGTGAAGTCGTCCTGGTAGGAGTCGAGCGGCTGCACGGCCTCGAACTCGAAGTCGCGCAGGATCACCGAGAAGATCGCCTTCATCTGCATCATCGCGAAGGCGTTGCCGACGCAGCGGTGCTTGCCGGCGCCGAACGGGATCCAGGTCCAGCGGTTCTGCAGGTCCTCCTGGCGCGGGTCGACGTAGCGGCCGGGGTCGAACTCCTCCCCCTTCGGGAAGTCGTCCTCGATCCGGTTCGACACCCGCGGTGAGGCCGCGATCACCGTCCCGGCGGGGATCGTGTGGTCGAGCAGCTCGAAGTCCTCCTGGACCAGCCGCATCAGGATGATGAGCGGCGGGTGCAGCCGCAGCGTCTCCTTGAGCGCGGACTCCAGGACCGGGATGGATCGAAGCGCCTGGAACGACACCTCAGGCGCCGTGCCGTCGGCGTCCGGGGAGTAGAGCGCGTCGAGCTCGGCGACGACGTCAGCCATCACGTCGGGGTGGCGGAGCAGCTCGATCATCGCCCAGGACGCCGTGCCCGACGACGTGTGGTGCCCGGCGAACATCATCGAGATGAAGATGCCGGTGATGTAGTCGGCGTCCATGCCCACGGCGATGAGGACGTCCAGCAGGTCGCGCTCCTCCTTGGGCACCTCGCCCCGGGCGATCCGGGCGTCGAGGATGGCCTGCACCTTCGCGACGAGCTGCTCGCGTGCCTCGTCGCGGACCCGGAAGTTCTCGATGTCGGCGTAGGGGTCGACGTACGCGATGGCGTCGGTGCCGTGCTCGAGCCGGTGGTAGATCTCGGCGAACGAGCCGTCGAGCTGGTCGCGGAACGGCTTGCCGATGAGGCACGCGGAGGTGGTGTAGATCGTCAGCTCGGCGAAGAAGTCGAGGAGGTCGATCTCCCCCTCGTCGCCCCAGCCGGCGACCATCCGGCGGATCTCCGCCTCGATCGTCTGCGCGTGCCCGCGCATCATGTCGCCGCGCAGCGCCTGGTTCTTCAGCATCTGCTGACGCTCCTCGGGCGAGGCGTCGAAGACGACGCCCTTGCCGAAGATCGGGGTCATGAAGGGGTACGCCGCCGCTTGGTCCAGCACGTGCTCCGGGGCCCGGAAGAAGGCCTCGTTGGCATCGGAGCCCGTCACCAGGACGACGTCCTTGTCGGCCAGCCGGAACCGGCCGATGTCGCCGCACTCCTCGCGGACCCGGTGGAACAGGCCGATCGGGTCGACCCGCATCTCGGGCAGGTGCCCGGTGCCCTTGATGATCGCCGGCACGTCGGCACCCTGGTCGTCGAGGACGGTGGATACCTCGGGGATGGCGTCGAGCGTCATGCCTGGTCCTCCTGGGAAGGCGTCGGGGGCGGGGTCAGTGGCGCTTCGGGGTTCACGTCGACCGGGCTGATGTGCACGCCGCGGGGCGCGCTCACCACGGTCGCGATCGCGTCGGCGATCGCGGTGGCCTTGAGGAAGTGGGAGTGCCGCGCGTGACCCCACTTGATCCACTCGGTGAGGACCTTCGCGCCGGCGTCGGCGTCCCAGTCGGAGCCCATCTCGGACCAGGTCGGGCCGGGCCGCACGACCGAGGCCCGGACACCCGTGCCCTCGAGCTCCATCTGGAGGGCCTCGACGAGTCCCTCCAGGCCGGACTTGGTCGCGCTGTAGCCGCGCATGAAGGGGCGGGCGCGGACGGCGGTGTCGGACGACACGAACACCAGGTCGCCGCGCTGGCGTTCCACCATGCCGGCGCCGAACGCGCGGATCAGGCGGTGCGCACCGAGCACGTTGACGTCGAACTCCGCGGCGAGCTGGTCGGTGGTGGCGTCGAGGAGCCCGCCGGGCGAGAGCAGGCCGGCGTTGCAGACGACGACCTCGGCCGCGCCGAGGCCGGCGGTCACCGCCACCGCGAACTTCTCGACGGACTCTGTCGACGCGACGTCGAGCGGGTGGACGAAGGCCTCGCCGCCGGCCGTGCGGATCTCCTCGGCCAGCTCCTCGAGCCGGTCGACGCGGCGGGCGCCCAGGGCGACCGGGAAGCCGGCTGCGGCGAGCGCCCGGGCCGTCTCGGCACCGATCCCGGACGACGCTCCGGCGACGACGGCGGGGCGCCGGTCGGGGTGGGCGGGCTTGCGCGACGCAGCCATCAAGCACTCCTCGGCGTGAACGTGACGGGCAGCGAAGCGAACCCCCGGACACTCGTGGAGTGCACCCGGACGGAGCGGTCGGCGTGGACCTGGAAGTGCTCGACCTGGCGCACCAGCTCGTTGAGGACCACCTTCGCCTCGAGCCGCGCCAGGTTGGCGCCCAGGCAGAAGTGCCGGCCGGTGCCGAAGCTGAGGATCTGGCTCAGCTCGGACCGGTCGCGGTGGATGTCGAACGTCGTCGGGTCGCTGAAAACCCGGTCGTCGCGGTTGGCGGACCCCAGAAGCACGAGCGCCTTCGACCCGGCAGGGATGGTGACGCCCGCGAGCTCGGTGTCGGCGACGACGTAGCGCGCCAGCATCTGGCTCGACGTGTCGTGGCGCAGCGTCTCCTCGATCCACGGCACGACCAGCGTGTCCGGGGCGTCGGGATGGCTGAGCAGCTCGGTCCGCTGGCCGGGGTGCGCCGACAGGTGGAAGAGCGCGTTGCCGAGCAGCTTGGTCGTGGTCTCGTTGCCGGCGACGACCATGAGGAAGAGGAACGCCATGATCTCGCCGTTGCTGAGCTTCTCGCCCTCGACCTCCGCAGCGATGAGCGCGGAGGTGAGGTCGTCGGTCGCGTTCGCCCGCCGCTGCTTGACCATCGCCGAGTAGTAGGTCATCAGCTCGATGGAGGCCTCCATGCCGGCCTGCGGCACGTCCCGGACGCCGTCCTCGCGGTGGACGACCAGGTCCGCGAGCCGTCGTACCTCGTCGCGGTCGGGGACGGGCACGCCCATCATCTCGGAGATGACGTCCATCGGAAGCTTCCCGGCGAAGTCGCGGATCCAGTCCGCCTCGCCCTGCTCGGCGTTCGTCGCAAGCGTCGAGGCGAGGTAGCGCTCGGTCAGCGCCTGGACCTCGGGGGTGAGCTCACGCACCCGGCGCGGGGTGAACGCGGCGGACACGAGCTTGCGCACCCGGGCCTGCTCGGCGCCGTCGAGGCCGAGGAACGACATCACCTTGTGGGCGTCCGGGCTCCACGCGGTCGCGTCGAGCGAGACGCCCATCCGGTTGGAGAACGTCTCGTCGTCCCGGAGCGCCGCGAACACGTCGGCGTGCCGGGAGATGACCCAGATGTCGTCACCGACCGCGTGGTGGACGGGGTCCTCGTCCCGGAGCCGCTGATAGGTCGGGTACGGGTCCTCGTGGAAGTGGTAGTCGTACGGGTCGAAGTGGAGGGCACCGTCGGGCCGGGTCGGAGCAGCAGTCATCAGTTCCCTCGCAGGATCACGTCGACGGCGGCGACGAGCCGCTCGGCCATCTGGTCGTAGGTCATCAGTCCCATCCCGGCCTGGAGCAGCGCGCCGGAGAAGGTCAGCACCAGCACCTCCAGCACGGCCGGATCGGCGGCCCGGTCGGGGGTGGCGAGCGCCGACTCGAACCGGCTGAGGAACTCCCCGCCGATCCGCAGCCGCAGCCGCTCGACGTCGGGGTCGCTGCCCAGCAGCGCGGGCGTGACGGCGGCGGCGAGGGCCGGCTCCTCGACGATCCGGGCGGTGAGGCCACGGACGGTGTCCTGGACCCGCTCAACGGCAGACCTGTCCGCGTCGGCGGTCGGAGCGGCCTGGGAGGCCAGGTGGCGCCAGAAGAGCTCGGCGAAGAGGTGGTTCTTGGAAGCGAGGTAGGTGTAGGCGGTCGCCGGGGAGACGCCGGCGCGCTGGGCGACGGTCCGGACCGTGAGGGTCTCGTGACCCACGGCGCGGAGCTCCTCGAGGCCCGCGGCCAACAACCGCTCGACCGTGTCGGCCTGGCGGGGGTTCAGACCACGCCGCGGCGCTTCGGACACTTGGCTGGACATGTGTCCAACATAGGAGACGTTTCGCCATCACGCAAGACATATCTAGAACGTGTTCTTATTCTGGTCGTATGCGCAACGGGATCGTTCTCTTCACCTCTGACCGCGGCATCACGCCGGCCGAGCTCGCCGTGGCCGCGGAGGAGCGCGGCTTCGACACCATCTACGTGCCCGAGCACACCCACATCCCGGTGCGCCGCGACGCGTTGCACCCGACCGGCGGTGAGGACCTGCCCGACGACCGCTACCTGCGGACGCTCGACCCGTGGGTCTCGCTCGCGACCTGCGCTGCCGTCACGCAGCGGATCGGGCTCTCCACCGCCGTGTGCCTGCCCGTGGAGTCCGACCCGATCACCCTGGCCAAGACCATCGCCACCCTCGACCACCTCTCCGGCGGCCGGGTCACCATCGGTGCCGGCTTCGGCTGGAACACCGACGAGCTCACCGACCACCACGTCCCCGCCGACAAGCGCCGTACCGTCCTCAAGGAGTACCTCGAGGCGATGCGGGCCCTCCACACCCAGGAGGAAGCCGCCTACGACGGCGAGTTCGTGAAGTTCGGCCCCTCGTGGGCCTACCCGAAGCCCCCGCAGGGGCGGGTCCCCGTCATCATCGGCGCGGGCGCCGGCCCCAAGACGTTCGAGTGGATCGCGAACCACGCCGACGGCTGGATGACCACCCCGACCTCCACCGAGGTCGCCGCCAACGCCGACAAGCTCCGCAAGGCCTGGGCCGACGCCGGCCGCGAGGGCTCCCCCGACGTCCGGATCCTCGTCGCCAAGCGGCCCACCGAGGAGGACTTCGCCGACTGGATGGCCGCCGGCGCCTCCGAGCTGATCTGGGGCGTGCCCGACAGCGACAAGGACGCCGTCCTCACCTACCTCGACAAGATGGCGGCGCGCCTCGGCCTCTCCGGCTGACTCGTCGTCCCCGGACTACATGTCGTGATGTGCGAAGAAGAGAGCAGGTAGACCGGGTGCGAAGCAACTACAGCGACCTGAGTCGTGAGGACCTCGCGGTCCTGGTTCCCGAGCTGCTCCTCATGGGGCAGATGATCGACCGGTCCGGGATGGCGTGGTGCATCGCGGAGTTCGGCCGCGACGAGATGCTCCAGATCGCCATCGAGGAGTGGGCGGCAGCCAGCCCGATCTACACCCGCCGGATGCAGCACGCCCTCGGCTACGCGCCTGCGGTCGCCGGCCAGGGTGACGTGGTGACGATCTTCAAGGGACTCCAGCTCGACATCGGCGCTCCCCCGCAGTTCATGGACTTCCGCTACACCGTCCACGACCCGCAGCACGGCGAGTTCCAGCTCGACCACTGCGGCGCGCTGATGGACGTGGAGCCGATGGGGTCCGACTACGTCAAGGGCATGTGCCACGACATCGAGGACCCGACGTTCGACGCGACCGCGATCGCCTCGAACCCGCGCGCTCAGGTGCGGCCGATCCACCGCCCGCCGCGGGTTCCGGCCGACCGGAGCCCGCACTGCGCGTGGACCGTGATCATCGACGATTCCTACCCCGAGGCCCAGGGAATCCCCGCGCTCGCCGTCAACGAGCGGTCGCGGGCCGCGACGCTCGACCTGGACCCGATCGACCCGACCGACGACGGCGCCGCGGACTACACGGGGCCGCTGGTGAGCGACCTCGACTTCGCCGCGTTCTCGCACTCGGCGCTGGTGCGGATCGCCGACGAGGTGTGCCTCCAGATGCACCTGCTGGACCGGGCGTTCCGCCTCGCGCTCGAGACGCGCTGCGCGAGCGAGGAGCAGCTGCTCCGGATCCGCCGCCAGCAGCTGACCGGAGTCGCCGGCGTCGGCGCGATGCGGATCGCGCGCGCCCTGGGGATCAGCCGGGACGAGGATGGAGCGCGGCGCCTCCTGGCGTTGCACCCGCTGCTCAACCCCGCTGCCTACGTCGGCCCGGGCCACGCGCGCGAGGACGGCGCCTGGATCACCCTGGTCGACGCCGAGTGGACCGACGCGCTGTCCGCGATCGTGCAGGCGCTCGACCCGCACCTCGACGTCGAGATCGCCGACGGCGACGCACGGACGGCCGTCGTCGTACGACGCGCGGCGCCGGCTCCCGAGCTCAAGGAGGTCGCTGTGACCCGGTTCAGCACCGGCACCGACTTCGCGTTCGAGACACGGCTGTCGCTGCCGATCACCCCTGTCTGAGGGTCGCGACGCCGGCCAGCTCCGCGAGGCGGGCGATGCCCGCCGGTGCGTGCGCAGCGAGCCGGTCCCGGGCATCGTCCAGGGCGGCCGAGCCGGGGTGGCCGGGTGCGACCCGCGCCGGGTTGAGCGCGACCCGGCTCGCCCACTCCTGGATGTCAGGTTCCGCGGAGAAGGACTGAGCGGCGCGGGCGCCGAGCACCGTCATCCGGGCCCAGTCCTCGGTCGAGTTGCCGTACGGCGTGGGCGGGCAGAGCCGGTTCTTCTCGGCATCCTCGTCGCGGGTCGCCTCGACGTAGCCGACCAGGGCCGCTCCGAAGCAGGGGAATCCGGAGCGGATCGCCTGGAGCGTGATCTCTTCGGGGCGCCAGACGGGCACGAGCGGTGGGTACTTCAGGCCGTCCGCGGCGCAGTGCACCACGACGGTGTCCTGGGCAACGGCCACGGACGCGCCGTCGAACGCGAGCCGACCGCGTTCGACCGACCGGAGGTGACCGTGCCGGACCACGTTCTCCAGCGTTCGCAGTCGTTCGAGCTCCCAGGTGGCCAGGGTGGGCGCCTTGGCCATGGTCGGGACGACCGAGCGGTCGATACGCAGCATGATGCCGGCGTCCTCGAGGCCGAGGAACAGCCCGTCGAGGGAGGCCGCCCGCTCCGCCACGTGCATCGTGTCCGCGACCATGCCGAGGAAGATCGCCGGATCCGGCTGGACCACGGCGCGGTTCATCATCCAGGGGTCCCTCGGACGGACCCAGCAGATGGCGTCCGCGTCGACCCCTCGGGCGAGCAGCCAGATGCAGGCGTCCGTCGCCGTCTTGCCGGAGCCGACGACGACGTACTGCCGGGGTGCGTGATCGAGCCGCACGAGAGAGTTGACCGGGATCACCCGCGCCTCGCCGTCGACCGCGAAGGGCGGCGGCTTCTCGGCCGGGATGCTCGGCGCCAGGTAGTGAGCGTCCACGACCCGGCAGCGCTCAGGCACCTCCCACCGTCGACCGGAGACCCGGGACACCACGGTGCGATCGCCGAGGTACTCGGTCGCCGGGTGGAACTCGACCCGCCCCGACTCGACCAGCCGGTCGAGCGCCCGCGCGTAGTACTCGCAGATGGCTGCCTGCGACGCACGCTCCTGGAGGCCCTCCTCCGGGCCGCGCTGCTGCAGCTGACCGCCGCCGAGCAGGGTGGACGGCACGCCGTAGAACGCCGAGGCCTGGTGCAGCTGGACGAACGGGTAGGCCTCGAGCCAGTGCCCGCCGACGCTGTGGCGGCGATCGACGACAGCGACCCGGACGTCGGCGTGGTCGGTCAGGGCGTCCGTGAACGCCATGCCCATCGCGCCCGCCCCAACTACCAGGTAGTCGGCGTCCATCGTGCGCGCGGTCACGTCCCCACGGTGCCACTCCGACGCCCGACGCGCGGCAGAACCGGGAGGCTGCCGCGGACTACCCGCCGAAGGCGTGCGTGGAGGTCACTCCGCCGTCGACGGCGATCTCGGCGCCGTTGATGTAGGACGACTCGTCGCTGGCCAGGAAGACGTAGACCGGGGCGATGTCCTCCGGGTGGCCCACCCGGCGCAACGGCACCCGCGAGGCCCCGAACTCCATCGCCGCGTCGCCACCGTGGACCCGGGTCATCGGGGTGTCGATCATGCCGGGATGCACCGAGTTGACCCGAACCCCCTTGGGGCCGAGCTCCATCGCAGCGCACTTGGTCATGCCCCGGATCGCCCACTTCGTGGCGGCGTAGGCCGTGCACGACGGCATGCCCGCGAGACCCTCGACCGACGAGGCGTTGATGATCGAGCCGCCGCCGTTCTTGCGCATCGTGCGGGACACCGCCTGCATGCCGAGGAAGACACCGGCCTGGTTGACGTTGACCAGCAGCTGGAACTCCTCCAGCGACATCTCCTCGATGCGCCCGAACCGCAGCAGCCCGGCGTTGTTGGCCAGCACGTTGACCGGCCCGAACCGCTCGTTGGTGTCCTCGACCAGCGAGGCCCAGGAGGCCGGGTCGCTCACGTCGTGGTGGGCGAAGTGTGCGTTCCCACCCAGCTCGTCAGCGAGGGCCTGCCCCTGCTCCTTCGCGATGTCGGCGATGACGACCTTCGCGCCCTCGGCGACGTAGGCACGGGCGATGGCCGCACCCTGACCCATCGCGCCGCCGGTGACGATCGCGACCTTGTTGTCCAGACGTCCCATGGTTCCTGTGTTCTTCCTGCTCAGACCGAGAGCTGCATGATCGAGTCTGCGGCGAAGCCGACCGCGGGGTCGCGGTCGGCGAAGAAGCCGCCGAGCTGCTTGTCGAGGTCGTCCGGCGTCCAGAGGTCGCCGGACGCGTCGAAGCGCTGCTCGACGACCGGCGCCGCCACGAGGGCGACCATGCCGCCGTACACGACGAAGACCTGACCGGTGACACGCTCGGCGGCCGGCGACGCCAGGTAGGCGACGAGCGGCGCGACGTGGTCGGCCGAGTAGGGGTCGACCGCCTGGCCCGAGGTGTCCTCGCCGAAGACGTCGGCCGTCATCGCGGTGCGGGCGCGCGGGCAGATCGCGTTGGCGCGGACCCCGATCCGCGACAGGCCGCGGGCCGTGGACAGCGTGAGCGCCGCGATGCCCGCCTTGGCGGCCGCGTAATTGGGCTGACCCGGCGAGCCGCCGAGGAACGCCTCCGACGCCGTGTTGATGACGCTGCCGTAGACCGGAGCGCCGGACTCCTTCGACTTCGTCCGCCAGTACGACGCAGCGTTGCGGCTCAGCAGGAAGTGGCCGCGCAGGTGCACGGCGATCACCGCGTCCCACTCCTCGTCGGCCATGTTGAAGAGCATCCGGTCGCGGGTCATGCCCGCGTTGTTGACGACGATGTCGAGGCTGCCGAAGCCGTCCACGGCGGCTGCGACCATCGCGTCGGCCGTCTCCCGCCGGCTCACGTCGCCGGCGACCACGACCGCCTCGCCGCCGCGGCCGCGGATCTCCTCCGCGGCTTCCTCCCCGGCTCCGGGGAGGTCGTTGATGACGACCCGCGCGCCGGCGTCGGCCAGCGCCAGCGCCTCGGCGCGACCGAGGCCCGCTCCGGCACCCGTGACGATCGCGACCTTGCCGTCCAGGCTCGTGCTCACTCCCCGTCCTCCACCAGCGTGATCGCGGCGCGCGGGCAGGCAGCGGCGGCCTGACGGACCCGCTGCTCGTTCTCCGCCGTGACGTCGTCGGTGTTGAGCTGCAGGAAGTCGTCGTCGTCCAGCTCGAACACGTCCGGCGCGAGCGCCTCGCACATCGCGTTGGACTCGCAGAGGTCGAAGTCGACCTTGATCTTCATTTCTTGTCTCCTCACACCATCTTGCGGTGGTCCCAGGTGGCGACGTGATCGGGGTGGATGATCACGGCCACACGCTTCTGCGCCTGCTTCTCGACGGTCTCGCGCCCGAAGTCGCCGAGCGCCTCGAAGGACTCGGCAGCGAGCATCCGCGTCGCCACCTCCGAGCCGATCGAGAAGATCGCGTCGTAGTCCCGGACGATCTCGGCCCGGCCCTGGATCGACACGCCCCGCAGCTCGAAGTAGTCGACCCCGTCCTCGACGAGGGCGCTGACCCGCGGGTCGCGCTCGAGGTTGATGATCTTCTGGCTGCGGCCGTAGGTCCAGAACGCGATCTTGCCGTCACGGACGATGTAGAACAGCGTCGTCAGGTGCGGAACGCCGTCGGGACCGTTGCTGGCGACCTGCACCTTGAGGTTCTCGCCGAGCAGCTCGGCCACCTCGGCGTCGGTGAGCTTGACCGCGTCGCGTCCACTGGCTCGTTTCGCCATCGTCAGGATCCTTCCGAGGAGTGGCCGGGGAAGACGTGCGCGGTCGGGTCGATGACGACGGCGGCGTTGTTGACGGCCGTGGCCGCCTCGCCGAAGCCGACCGCGATCAGCCGCACCTTGCCCGGGTAGTCGGTGATGTCCCCGGCCGCGAAGACGCGATCGATGTTGGTTCGCATCGAGCTGTCGACCACCAGGTGGCGCTTGTGGGTCTCCAGCCCCCACTGCTGCAACGGGCCCAGGTCCGCGATGAACCCGAGCGCGGCGACGACCGCCTGCGCCTTGCGAGTCATGAGCTCTCCGTCGACGGTGAGGTCGATCTCGGCGAGGTCCCCGTCGCTGCCGCCGTCGGCGTCGCGCAGCGCGCTGACCTCGGCCTTGGTGATGATCTCGACCGACGAGGCGCGCACCTCCTCCACGGTGCGGGCGTGCGCCCGGAAGGCGTCGCGGCGGTGGACGAGCGCCACCGAGCGGGCGATCGGCTCGAGGTGGAGCGCCCAGTCGAAGGCGCTGTCGCCGCCGCCGACGATGACCACGTCCTTGCCGGCGTAGGGCTCGAAGCTCGGCACGAAGAACTCCATGCCGCGGCCGAGCCAGCCGTCCCCGGCCGGCAGGGGACGCGGGCTGAACTTGCCGATGCCCGCGGTGATGATCATGACCTTCGCCCGGACCGACGAGCCGTCGTCGAGGCCCAGGGTGATGCCGTCGGCGTCCTGCTCGAGGGTGGTGGCGGTGCGCTCCAGGAGGTACGTCGGCTCGGAGACCGCTGCCTGGGCGACCAGGCCGGCGACCAGGTCGCGGCCCTTCACCGTCGGGAAGCCGGCGACGTCGAGGATCGCCTTCTCCGGGTACATCGCCGTGATCTGTCCGCCGAGCTCCGGCAGCGAGTCGACGACGGCGACGCTCAGCCCCCGGAACCCCGCGTAGTAGGCAGCGAACAGCCCTGTCGGGCCTGCGCCCACGATGACCAGGTCATGCTCCACGGAAGAAACTGTAACGTGTTCTACTTCTTCGTGGGGCATGTCCCACCCTCCGTTTTCCTATTTGGTGTCGACCCCGTCGACCAGCCAGCCTGCGTCGGTGTGGACCATCGTCATCAGCGCCCGGTAGGGCGTGTAGGTCGAGGTGCCGTTCTCGCCCTCGCCACGGAAGACGTACTGGTTGAGGAAGATGAGCGCCTCGAGCTCGGTCTCGTTGGCCCGGACGACGCTCTGGGCGACCACCCGTACCTGCACCTCGGTCTTCTTGCGGACGAACTCCGCCTCGACGTCGTCGGTGGTGGTGCGGAACTCCTCGCCGAAGTCCTCGGTCATCAGCGCGACCGCGTCCTCGACGCCCTGGTCGTAGGTCTTCCAGTTGCGCGCGAACATCACCTGGGCGGCCGCGGCGGCGGCTTCGACGCCGCCCTGGACGGAGACCTGGTTGAGGACGACCGGGCGGCCCGACGGGACGGCGATCGGGCCGTCCTCGTCGCGGCTCGCAGCAGGCGCCGCCGAGACGGCCTCGTCCCGCACCGCGTTCCAGGCGAACCAACCGCACTGGAGGGCGAGCAGCACCACCAGGACACCGACCACGGCGAGCAGCGTCGAGGTCCGGCCGGTGGAGCCCTGGTCGCTGTCGGCGGCAGGCTCCGTGGCTGCAGGACTCGTGGCGGCAGGCTTCGCGAGCGAGGGCTTGCGAGCCGCCGGCGGGGCTGGGGCGGCGGGCTTCCCCGGTGCCCCGGCAGGCGCGTCAGCGGCAGGCGCATCGGCAGGGACGGTCGCATCGACAGCGGTCTCGTCGCGACCGGCGATCTTGCGGGGCCGGGGCGTCGAGGTACGCGACGGACGGCGCGGGATCTGGCGGCTCATCTTCTGGTCACCTGACGTACTGGAGGTCGCGGGTCAACCACTGGCCGTCGACGAGGGCGACCTCGAGCTGCAGCCGGTAGGTGCGGGCGACCGGTTCGAAGTCGGTCTCCTTGTTGGCGACGGTGCCGTTGGTCGCGATGATCACGGTCGCACTGTCGTCGTCCCCCGCCACCAGCCCGGCCCACTCGACCTCGCCGGTCTGGGTGGCCTGGGCACGACGGACCAGCTTGACGAGGTCCGCGGCCGCCTTGGTGTACTGGTTGAGGAACGGACCGGTCGCGAGGGCCTTGACCGCCTCGATGTTGGCCCCGATCTCCTCGTGGTCGAGGTTGAGGAACGCGTTGGCCATCTTGGTGGCCGCCTCGATCTGGTCGGCGGCGCGGACCTGGTCGGCCTGGGGTGCGGTCTCCATGGCGGAGATGACGCCGGGACCGACGTCCTCTCCGGCCCGGGTGCTGCCCTCGGTCTCACGATCGATCGTCAGCACCGCCGCGAGCCGGTCGAAGAACCCGTCGGTGTCGACGGCGTCCGCTCGCTTGCCGTAGCTGTCGTCCATCAGCCAGGCGAGCCCGCCCACCGCCAGCGCGCACACGACGACAGCGGTCACGAGGACCTGGTTGAGACGAGACCTGCTGCGAGCTTCTCCCTCCCCGGCCGAGCCAGGTGTCAACGGGTCACCGGACCCACGAGCAGCCACTTCCACGCATCCCCTCCCAGGACGGACAGGTTCCCCGGCTGCCGGAACAGCATCTGCCGGTCCTGGCTGTCACGCAGCCCGGGGACCAGCCCGGTGGCCGGGTCGTAGGCGCCACTGTAGACGCGCGGCGGGGAGGCGTTGCCGCGGGCTCGCGCTGCCGGCGTGTACTTCGGGCCGCGCATGACGTAGGGCGCCGGGGAGTTGCACTTGGCGCGGAAGTACGGAGCGTCGGTGCGGTCCTGGGGATCGCGCCACTGGCTCGGGGGCAGGAAGCCGTCGGTGCACGGCGGCACCGAGTAGTCGAACTGCAGATTGATGTGGCCGAAGCCGTCGGCCGTGCTCCCGGTGGGACCACCGGCGATGAGGGTCGGGTAGGTGACCAGGAGCTGCTCGAGGCCGGCCAGGTTCGCCAGGACGATCTGGTCCACGGTCACGAGGTCGCCGAGCAGCACCGGCAGGGTGGGCTCGAGCTCCTCGAGGAGCTTCTGCAGCTCACGCGCCGCTCCGGGCGTCGCCGAGAGCACCGTACGGAGGTCCTTGTCGCTCCCCCGCAGCACCGCGGTGACGGTGGCGAGGTCGCGGGCGAACGAGCGGATGTTCTCGCGCTGTCCCTGCTGGGTCCGCAGCACCGTCAGGCCGTCGCGGAGCAGCGCCACGGTCTCGTCGGTGTGGGCGGCGGCCTCGTCGATGAAGATCGAGCCGTTGTCGAGCAGCGCCTGGAGGTCGCGACCGGTGTCCCCGAAGAGCAGGCCGAGCTCCTCGACCAGCACCCGCAGGCTCTCCTTGTCGACGGAGCCGACGAAGTCGTCGAGGTCGACCAGCAGGTCGGCCTCGTCGACCGGCAGGGACGACTCGTCGCCCTCGAAGACGGTGCCGTCCTTGGCGTACGGCCCGTCCTCGTCCTCGGGCTGGAAGTCGAGGTACTGCTCACCGACCGCCGAGAGGTTGTGGACGTGGATCGAGGCGTCCGTGGGGAGCTCGACCTCCTCCTCGATGTGCATCTCGATGTCGACGCCCTCGGTCGTCGGCGTCATCTTGGTGACCTTGCCGATCTTGTAGCCGCGGTAGGTCACCTCGCTGCCCTCGAAGAGTCCACCCGAACCGGGGAGCTTGGCGGTGATCGTGTGACCACTGCCGGTGATCCTGTCCACCAGGCCGAGATAGGTGGCGGTGATGTAGGTGATGCCGACCGCGCTGAGGACGACGAACGCCGCCAGCCGGATCCGGACGCCGCGAGACATCATGTCGTCACCCCCAGCAGGTCGGACGGTTCGTCGGACGTCGGGATGTCGGCGCCACGCACCAGCTCCTCGGAGAGCCCGGTGACCCCACCGGTGAGGCCGCCGCGCACCCCGTCTGCCGCACCCCGCGGCAGCAGGTTGCCGAGGTCGAGGTCGGGCAGCGAGTTGAGCAACGTGCACACCGGGCTGCCGGCGAGGACGTCGTCGTTGCGGCACTGCCGCTGAAGGTCCGCGAGCAGGTTGGCGTTCTGGAGGACCCGGGCGCACGCGGCGCTGGTCAGGCTCCCGCTGCGCAGGCAGCGGGCGACCGCGTCGAGCACCTGACCGGGGTCCGGCAGCTCGATGTTGGGGATGCCGATCCCGCGCAGCAGGTTCTCCAGGTTGAGGTCCAGCGTCATCGTCGTGTCGGCGTAGTCGCCCTCGACGATGTCGTTGGCCGCCTTCGGGAACGGGAAGCTGATGAGGAGGTTGAGACCGGGGCCGAGCGTGTGGCCGGCCCGGTGCAGGCCGTCGAGCACCGGGAAGAGGTGCTCGAGCATCTTGAGCACGTCCTCCTTGCTCGCGTTGATGACCCTCGTCCCGACCCGACCCAGCTCCTCGAGCGCGCTGAGCATGTCGATGAGCTCGTCGTGCTGGTCGGCCAGCACGTCGATGGCCGGCCCGACGGCGTCGAGCGCGTCGCTGATGACGTCCTTCTCGGCGTTCAGCGTCGCGGTCAGGTTGTTCATCGACTCCAGCGCGTTGATGATGTCGACCTTCTGGTCGTCGAGCGTCCCGACGACGTCCTCGAGGGAGCCGAGCAGCGCCTTGAGACGGTCCTCACGACCCGACATCACCAGGTTGGCCTCGCGGGTGATGGTGCCGAGCTGGGCGACCCCGCCGCCGCTGAGCAGGAACGAGAGCGCACCGAGCACCTCCTCGACCTCGGGGTTGCGGCCGGTGGCGGCGAGCTCGATGGTGTCGCCGTCGCCCAGCCGGCCGGTCGGCTCCTGCTCGGTCGGCTCCTCGAGCGACACGTACTTCTCCCCCAGCAGCGAGACCTGCTGGATGTCGGCGATCGTGTTGTCGGGGAGCACGACGTCCTTGCGGATCCGGAGCGTCACCTCGGCGTGCCAGCCGGAGCGCTCGACCTCGGTCACCTCGCCGACCACGACGTCGTCGACCATGACCGGCGACCGCGGGACCACGTTGAGCACGTCGTCGAACTGCGCGGTGACCTCGTAGGCGTCATCGGCGTCGACGGGCGACCCCGGGAGCGGCAGGTCGTAGGCGCCGTCGAAGTCGCAGCCCGTGAGAAGGCTCGCGCCGACCGCCGAGGCCAGCAACCAGTGGAAGGGCTTCGTCATCCTCACGACGCACCTCCGAGCATGCTGGTCAGGGACGGGTCGGTCGCGGGCACGTAGGTCATGTCCGGGACGGCCGGCACGTTGACGGCCCCGTTCTTGGAGACCGCGGGCTTCGGGACGTACTGCTCGTACTCCGGCGGCAGCGGTGGCAGGTTGTCGACGATCGGGCTGATCAGCTGGGCGATCAGGTCGCACGCGGCGTCCTTGAGCGCGCGCGGCACGCCCGGTGCCTGCTGGAGGATGCCGCAGATGAAGCCGTCGGCGGTCCAGATGTTGCCGGCGATGCCGACCCGGGAGTTCTGCGAGCCGGTGCGGTGGTCGAAGCCGAGGTGCAGGGAGTCCATCGCGGTGGGCGCGATCTCGAGGGCCTTGCGGAGGTTGTCCTTCTCCGCCGAGATCGCCGACATCACCGAGCTGAGCTGGCGGATCGACTTGGCGAGCCCGTCGCGGTTGTCCCTCACGAACCCTTCGACCGTGCCGACCGCGCTCGCGACCGCGGCCACGGCCTGCTGCAGCTCGTCGCTCTCCTCGGCCAGCACCTGTGACACGCCGGCGAGGTCCTGCATGAACGCCCGAACGAGGGCGTCGTTGTCGGCGAGGGTCTCGGTGAACGACGCCAGGTTGGTGACGGTCTCGAACAGCGGCCCGGCACTGTCACCGAACGTCTCGGCAGCCAGCGCGAGCTCGCGGATCATCTCGTTGCCGGCGGCACCCTGGCCCTCGAGCGCGTTCTGGCCGGCCTGGAGCAGGTTGTTGAGCGTGCCGTCCTTGTTGACCCCGTTGGGTCCCAGCGCCACGGTGAGGTCGCGCAGGCTGCTGTAGATCCGGTCGAGCTCCACCGGGACGCCGGTGTCGGGGAGCTCGATGGTCGCGCCGTCCGCGAGGGAGGGGCCGGACTCATAGACGGGGGTGAGCTGGATGAACCGGTCGGCGACCAGGGTCGGTGTCACGATCACGGCCTGCGCGTCCGCGGGGACGTCGTAGGTCGCGTCGTACTCCATCTCGACGCGGACCGCGTTGCCGGACGGGGTCACCGCGGTGACCTCGCCGACGTTGACGCCGAGGATGCGGACGTCGGTGCCCTTGAACACGCTCACGGCCCGCGGGAACATCGCCGTCACCGTCTTGGTCTCGCGGTCGGAGACGGCCACGTTGAGCACGGCGCCGAGGCCGATGAGCAGCACGACCAGGAGGATGATCCTCCGGTCGATGCGCTCCCAGATCTTCTTCGCCATCACGATCACGGCACCTGTCCGGGGACGAACTCGCCGGTGGGGAAACCGAGGATGTTGATGGCCAGGGCGTCGAACCAGGGACCGGTCCCGATGATGTTGCTGAGGATCTCGACGTAGGGACCGACCTGGTGGAGGGTCGCCTTGAGCTCGTCACGCTTGTCGACGAGGACGCCGAGCAGCTCGTTGACCTCCTTGAGGGCGGGCCCGATCTGGTCCTCGTTGTCGGTCGCGACGCCGCGCAGCTCGACCGCGAGGGTGCGCGCGTTGACCAGCAGGCGGTGCACGGCCCGCTTGCGGGAGACCAGCTCCTTGAACACCAGGTCGCTGTTGGCCATCAGGTCGACGATGTCCTCGCTGCGGCGGTCGAGCACCTTGGTCACCTGCTGCGAGCTCTCGAACAGGGTCTGGATCTGCTCGTCGCGCTGGGAGACGCTGCGCGAGAGCCGCGCGATGCCGTCGAAGGCGGCTGCGATCTCGGGGGCCGAGTCGTTCATCGTCTCGGCGACCACGTCGAGCGCCTCCGAGAGCTGCTGGGTGTCGATGTCCTCGGTGGTGGTCGTCAGGTCGCCGAACACCCCGACGATGTCGTACGCCGCCTCGGTCTGGTCCAGGCCCAGGGTGCCGCCGCTCTCGAGCTGACCCTCGGGGGACGGCTGGAGGTCGAGGAACTTCTCGCCGAGCAGGTTGAGGACCTCGATGGAGGCGGTGCTGTCCGGGCCGAACTCGACGTCGCCGCCGTCGACCTCGAACTTCACGATGACGCGGTCCTTCGTCTTGTCGTCGATGTAGACGTCGGTGACCCGGCCGACCCGGATCCCGCCGACCTGGACGATGTTGCCCTTGTGGATGCCGCTGGCGTCGCTGAACTCTGCGTAGTAGGTCGTGCCGCGGAAGCCCGGGAACTTGCTGAGGTTGAACGTCGCAGCGGAGATCAACGCCATCAGCACGAGGGCGACGACTCCGTACCGCATCGTGCGGTTCTCGTTGGCTCTCATCGGTCTTGGCACCTCGGGGCCGTCGAGGTGAACTCGAACTGGGCGAAGGCGGCCTGGATCTGCTGCACGATCGGCAGGTTGCCGAGAGCGGGCAGGTCGATCTTCACCGACGCCCCGCACACGTAGTACTGGTACCAGGAGCCGTAGGTGCCGGTGCGGATCTGGTCGGACATGACCTCGGGCATCCGGTCGAGCAGGTCGACCACCTCGGCACGCTGGTCGGGGTCGTTGAGCAGTGCAGCCAGGTCGTTCAGCGCGGCGATGTCCTTCTTGAGCAACGGGCGGCCGCGGCGGAGCAGGTCCGCGACGGTGACGGTGAGCTCGGAGATGTTGTCGAGCGAGCCGCCGATGGTCTCGCGGTCCTTGGCGAGGTCGCTCATCCAGTCCTTGAGCTCGATGACCAGGGAGCTCAGCTGCTCGCGTCGCTGGTTGACCGTGTCGAGCGTCTCGGACAGGTTCGTGACGACCTGCCCGATGAGCTGGTCGCGGTCGGCGAGCGCGGTGGTCAGCGACGCGGTGTGCTCGAGCAGGCCGCGGACCGTGCCGCCCTCGCCCTGGAGCACCTGGACCAGGTTCATGCTCAGCTCGTTGACCTGGTCGGGGGTCAGCGCCTGGAAGAGGGGCTTGAAGCCGTCGAAGAGCACCGTCAGGTCGAGGGACGGGCTGGTGTGCTCGACCGGGATGGTGTCGCCGTCGTCGATCACCTCTGCGTCGTCGGCACCCACGCCCTGCTCGAGCGCCAGGTAGCGGTCGCCGATCAGGTTCAGGAACCGGATCTCGGCGGTCGAGGCCGTCGTCAGCTCGATGTCGGCGTCGATGCGGAACTCCACCAGCGCCATCGAGCGCTCGTAGTGCTCGACGCTCTTGACCTCGCCGACGCTGACGCCGGCGACCCGGACGTCGTCGCCGTCCTCGAGGGTGGACGCGTTGGTGAAGACCGCCTGGTAGGTCTTGCCGGCGCCGAGACCGATGTTGCCCATGATCACCACGAGCAGGCCGGTGACGAGCAGCGAGATGATGCTGAAGAAGACGAGCTTGACGGCAGCGGCCACGAAGACCGAGTTGCGGCTGTGGGAGGAGGTCATCCGGACTGCTCCCCCTTCCGCACGACGGGGCCGTAGAGCAGCGAGCCGAGCGAGCCGTAGCTGTCGGGCTCCCTGCCGGACCGGTCCGCGAGGAGCGCGTTGACGACCGCCTGGTCGCCCTCGCTCCCGGCGAAACCGCTGGTGAGGTTGATCTCGGGGAGCGCGCCGAAGTTGGGGATGACGCTCGTCGGCGGGTTCTCGTCGATGTCGCTGCCGTTGTCGAGCGGGACGCGGTCGCCCGGGATCTTGAAGTCCGGCAGACCGAGGCACCACGGCCCGTGGCCGACCTCGCCGTACTCCATCAGGTCGCTCTCGTCGAAGTGGCGGTACTGCACCTGGCCGAACTCCATGTACTGCTTGACGACGTTGCCCTCGAACGTCTTGGAGAGGATCGGCGCGTAGGCCGCGGCGCCCTTGAGCAGGCAGGGCAGCTGGGGCGAGTAGGTGTCGAGCAGCGCGAGGACGGGCTCGGTGACCCGGCCCACCTCGATGATGTTCTGCTCGTTGGCGGCCAGGATCCGGGTGGACGTCCGGGCCAGGCCGGCCAGGTCGGCGAAGAACACGTCGAGGTCCTTGCGCTTCTCCACGATGGTCCGGCTCGTCACCGTCACGTTGTCGAGGGTGTCGAGCAGGTCCGGCGCCGCGAGGTCGTAGGCGTCGGCGACGTCGGCGAGCGCGATCAGGTCCTGACGCAACGTCGGCAGCTCGTCGTCGATCACCGACAGGTAGGCGCCCAGCGAGTCCATCGTCTCGCCGATCTGCTCGCCTCGACCCTCGAGCGCCGTGGCCAGCGCGTTGAGCGTCGCGTTGAGGTCGGCCGGCCGGACCGCCCGCAGCAGCGGGAACAGGTCGGCGAGGATCTGGCTCAGCTCCACGTTGGTGTCGACCCGGTCCGAGGTGATCACGTCACCGTCGACCAGGTGCTCCGAGGACGGCGCGTCGGGGCGCTTGAGCGCGATGTACTTCTGGCCGAACAGGGTGGTCGGGAGGATCTCGACCGTGATGTTCTCCGGGATCTCCTTCGCCGCGTCCGGGTCGAGCGCGATCGTGATCTCGGCCTCGTCGCCGTCCTGGCTCACCTCACGGACCTGGCCGACCAGCGCGCCGTTCATCCGGACGTCGCCGAACTTCGCGAGCTGGAGGCCCGCGCGGTCGGCCTTGACCGTGATCGTCGTGACCCGGTCGAAGTCCTTGTTGTAGATCGCGATCGAGAGGTAGACCAGCAGCGCGATCGCGGTCAGGAAGCCGACCCCGGCGATGAGCAGCCGGTTGTGCTCCTTGGCGGAGTCGTGGTGGATGTTGACGAGCATCAGCCGGTGATCCTGACTGTCGTCGTCGATCCCCAGATCGCGAAGCTGAGGAAGAAGTCGGCCACGACGATCGTCACGATGCTCGTCCTGATCGCCTGGCCGACCGCCCGGCCGACACCCGCGGGGCCGCCGGAGGCGGTGTAGCCGTAGTAGCAGTGGATGAGGATCACCGCGACCGCGAGGAAGAGCAGCTTGAAGAACGACCAGAGCATGTCGATCGGTGGCAGGAACTGCAGGAAGTAATGGTCGTAGGTGCCCGCCGACTGACCGTAGATGTAGACGACGATGAGGCGGGGCGAGAGGTAGGACGCACAGAGCGCCACGATGTAGAGCGGGATCACCGCGATGAACGCGGCCACGATCCGGGTGGTCACCAGGAACGGCAGCGACGGGATCGCCATCACCTCGAGGGCGTCGATCTCCTCGGAGATCCGCATCGCGCCGAGCCGGGCGGTGTAGCCACAGCCCACCGTCGCAGCGAGCGCGATCGCCGACACCAGCGGGGCGACCTCGCGGGTGTTGAAGTAGGCGGAGATGAATGCACTGAACTTCGCGACGCCGATCTGGCTCAAGGAGGCGTAGCCCTGGAGGCCCACCTCGGTGCCGGCGAAGAACGACATGAAGGCGATGACACCGACCGAGCCGGCGATCACGCTCAGGCCCCCGGCGCCGAACGCGACCTCGGCCAGGGTGTTCCAGATCTCGCGGGGGTAGCGCTTGATCGCGGCAGGCACCCAGAGCACGGCCTTGACGTAGAACAGCAGCTGGTCGCCGTACTGCTCGAGCGACCGGCGGCGGCCCTGGACGGCGTCGCTGACGAGATCGGAGATGACGGCCATGTCAGAGACCCACCGGCGGAGCGACCTGGAAGTAGATCGCAGAGATGACCGCGTTCAGGAAGAACAGCAGCATGAAGGCGATGATGACGGCCTCGTTGACCGCTCGGCCGACGCCGAGCGGACCCCCGCCGGCGTTCAGGCCCTTGTAGGCGCCGACGATCGCGGCCAGCCAACCGAAGATGAGCGCCTTGATCATGGCGATGTAGAGGTCGGGCAGCGACGCGAGCGCCGTGAACGAGGAGAGGAAGGCTCCGGCCGACCCACCCTGCACGATGACGGTGAAGAAGTAGCCGCCGCCGATGCCGGCAGTGATCACGATGCCGTTGATCATGAAGGCGACGAACATGGTGGCCACCACCCGCGGCGCGACGAGCCGTTCGAGCGGATCGATGCCGAGGACCTCCATGGCATCGATCTCCTCGCGGATCTTGCGAGCACCGAGGTCGGAGCAGATGGCCGAGCCGGCTGCACCGGCGATGATCATTGCCGCAGCGATCGGGGCGGCCTCGCGGACCGTGGCCAGCACCGCCGTGGCTCCGGCGAAGGACTGCGCGCCGAGCTGCCCGGTCAGGTTGCCGACCTGGAGCGAGATCACGGCACCGAAGGGGATCGAGACGAGGATCGTCGGGAGCAGGGTGACGCTGGTGATGAACCAGGCCTGCTCGACGAACTCCCGGAACTGGAAGGGCCGGGTGAACACCCGCTTGGTGACCTCGACCGCCATGACGGCGATCTCCCCGGGACCACGGACGACCGAAGCAGCGCTGAACGCCAACCCGGTCACCTCCCCTGTCGTTCCTGACGTCGGGTCAATATTAGAACGTGTTCTCGTTCTGGGTAAAACGAACCACATTGTGACCCGCTACACAACTCGTAACGAGCGCAGGTCGTTGTCGGTCACGCTAGCGGGTCAAATGACCCGATGTGATTCCCGCGCCGTGACCGGAGCCGCGGGCCGTACGATCCCGACCGTGAGCACCGCAGAGGCCGGACTGAGAACGGTCGCCCGACACCCCTCCGCAGTCCTGCTGGCGGCGCAGCTGGTCGTCGTGCTGATCTATCCGTTCCTCGACACCTCGACGGCGGGCCGCGCGGTCGTCGGCGTCGTCCAGATGGGGGTGGTGTTCATCGCCGCCTGGGCGGTGCGCGCGACGCCCGTGCTCAGCTGGGTGGCCGTGGTGCTGGGCATCCCCTCGATGGTGTTCGCCATCCTCGAGCCGGTCACCCGCGACCAGGACTGGGTGGTCCTCGCGTCCGCTGCGGTCCACGTGCCGTTCTACCTGTTCGTCTCCTACGCGATGATCCGCTACCTGTTCCACGACGACGTCGTCACCCGCGACGAGCTGTACGCCGTCGGCGCCGCCTTCACCGTCGTTGCCTGGGCGTTCGCCTACATCTACGCCGCCGCCCAGGTGATCTGGCCGGGCTCGTTCGTCGCCTACGGCACCGACGCCGGCGACCCCGTCAGCTGGTTCGAGCTGCTCTTCCTGTCGTTCACGACGCTCACCAGCGTCGGCCTGTCCGACGTCTATCCCGTGCTCGACCATGCCCGGTCGCTCGTCATGGTCGAGCAGGTCGCAGGAGTGCTCTACGTCGCCCTCGTGATCGCTCGGCTGGTCGGGCTCAGCCACCTCCGCAGGGTCGAGCGGTGAGCTAGTTGCTCAGGTGGGCGCCAATCGCTCGCTTCGCTCGCTCATGGCTCCTCACTTGGTCGCCAGTGCTCGCTGCGCTCGCGCGCTCCCGCGCTCGTCGGGGGTGCTTCGACCTCGTTCCTCGGTCGGCACCCCGCTCCTCACTTGGTCGCCGATCGCTCGCTGCGCTCGCTCATGGCTCCTCGCTCGTCGGGAATGCTTCTGCTTCGTTCCTCGGCAGGCATTCCCTCCTCACTTCGTCGCCTCCACCATCTGACGGAGCTCCTTGCGGAGCTCGTTGATCTCGTCGCGGAGCCGGGCGGCGAGCTCGAACTGGAGCTCGGCGGCGGCGCCCTTCATCTGGTCGGTGAGGTCCTGGATGAGCTCCGCGAGGTCCGAGCTCGGCAGGCCGGCCAGCGCGGCGGCGTGCTCCCCCGCCGCGCGCTCCCCCAGCGTGGGGACCGGCGCCCGGCGCCCCTTGACGCCGCCCGCCCGGCCGCGGACCCCGGCGTCGGCCCAGGTCTGGAGCAGCTCCTGGGTCGTCTCGTCCTCCCGGGCCAGCATCTCGGTGATGTCGGCGATCTTCTTGCGCAGCGGCTGCGGGTCGACGCCGTGGAGCTCGTTGTAGGCGACCTGCTTGGCCCGACGCCGGTTGGTCTCGTCGATGGCCGACTCCATCGAGGGGGTGATCCGGTCGGCATACATGTGGACCTGGCCGGACACGTTGCGCGCTGCGCGGCCGATCGTCTGGATGAGCGACTTGTCGGAGCGGAGGAAGCCCTCCTTGTCGGCGTCGAGGATCGACACCAGTGAGACCTCCGGCAGGTCGAGGCCCTCACGCAGCAGGTTGATGCCGACGAGCACGTCGTAGGCGCCCAGGCGCAGGTCGCGCAACAGCTCGATCCGCTTGAGGGTGTCGACCTCCGAGTGCAGGTAGCGGGTCCGGATGCCCGCGTCGAGCAGGTAGTCGGTGAGGTCCTCGGACATCTTCTTGGTCAGCGTGGTGACCAGGACCCGCTCGTTGCGCTCGGTCCGGAGCCGGATCTCGTGGATGAGGTCGTCGATCTGGCCCTTGGTCGGCTTGATGACGACCTCGGGGTCGACCAGGCCGGTCGGGCGGATGATCTGCTCGACGACGTCGCCCTGCACCTTGTCGAGCTCGTAGTTGCCGGGGGTCGCGGAGAGGTAGATCGTCTGTCCGATCCGGTCGAGGAACTCCTCCCAGCGCAGCGGCCGGTTGTCCATCGCGCTCGGCAGCCGGAAGCCGTGCTCGACCAGGTTGCGCTTGCGGGACATGTCGCCCTCGTACATGCCGCCGACCTGAGGGACCGCGACGTGCGACTCGTCGATGACGAGCAGGAAGTCCTCGGGGAAGTAGTCGAGCAGGCAGTTCGGCGCCGAGCCACGGGCGCGGCCGTCGATGTGCATCGAGTAGTTCTCGATGCCCGAGCAGGTGCCGATCTGGCGCATCATCTCGATGTCGTACGACGTGCGCATCCGGAGCCGTTGCGCCTCGAGCATCTTGCCCTGGCGCTCGAACGTCGCGAGCTGGTCGGCGAGCTCCGCCTCGATCCCGTTGATCGCCCGCTCCATGCGGTCGTGGCCGGCGACGTAGTGGCTCGCCGGGAACACGTGGAGCTCGGTGTCCTCGGTGAGCACCTCGCCCGTGACCGGGTGCAGCGTCATCAGCCGCTCGATCTCGTCACCGAAGAACTCGATCCGGACCGCGAGCTCCTCGTAGACCGGGAAGATCTCGAGGGTGTCGCCGCGCACCCGGAAGGTGCCGCGGGTGAAGGACAGGTCGTTGCGCGTGTACTGGATCTCGACCAGGCGGCGCAGCACGCTGTCGCGGTCGTGCTCCTCCCCGACCCGCAGCCGCACCATCCGGTCGACGTACTCCTGCGGGGTGCCGAGGCCGTAGATGCAGGACACGGTCGACACCACGATCACGTCACGCCGCGTCAGCAGGCTGTTGGTGGCCGAGTGGCGCAGCCGCTCGACCTCCTCGTTGATCGAGCTGTCCTTCTCGATGTAGGTGTCGGTCTGGGGGACGTAGGCCTCGGGCTGGTAGTAGTCGTAGTAGGAGACGAAGTACTCGATCGCGTTGCGCGGGAAGAGCTGGCGCAGCTCGTTGGCGAACTGGGCCGCGAGGGTCTTGTTGGGCTGGAGCACCAGGAGCGGTCGCTGGACCTGCTCGGCGACCCAGGCGACCGTGGCCGTCTTGCCGGTGCCGGTGGCGCCCAGCAGGACGACGTCCTGGGCGCCGTCCTCGATGCGGCGGGTGATCTCGGCGATCGCCGCCGGCTGGTCGCCGGACGGCTGGTAGTCGGACTCCACCTTGAACGGGGCGACGCGACGCTCGAGGTCGGTGATCGGGCGCATGCTCCGAGCCTACGGGCGCGCGCCGACAGCTGCGGACGGCCGTCAGGAACGAGGCTTGTCCGGCTGCACCCGCAGCGTGTGGAGAACCGTCGCCAGCATCCGGTAGTGGGCGGCCAGCATCACGATCTCGATCGCCGCCCGCTCGTCGAAGTGGTCGCGCAGCTCGCTCCACGTCTCGTCGGTGAGGTCCTCGTCCGCGAGCAGCTCGTCGGTGGCGCGCAGCAGCACCAGCTCGGACCCGGCCCACCCCTCGAGCCCGCCCGCCTCGAGCCGCGCGACCTCCTCCGCGCTCAGGCCCGCACGGCGGCCGAGGCGCCGGTGCTGGGTCAGCTCGTACTCCGAGCCGCGGTGCGCCGCGACCCGGATGATGACCATCTCCGACTGGCGGCGCCGCAGCCGGCCACCAGGCATGAGCTGACCGGCGAAGATCAGCCAGCCCCAGAACAGGCGGCGGTGCCGGCCCAGCGTCAGGAAGACCGCCGGCGCCTCCGTGCCGCTCACCCGGCCGAACAGCTTCGAGAGCGCGGCGACGTCGGGGCCGACCTCGCGCCAGGTGCCGGGCGCGACCCGCGGCACTCCCCCGCTCATCGAGCGTCCTGCAGGTCGGAACGACGGGCCTGGTCGACCGCCGGCAGGACCCGGTGGGCGCCCCAGCTGAACCCGCGCATCGCCAGCGCGTAGCCCGGCGGGAAGTAGCGCTGGAGCAGGTGCACCAGCCGGATGTCGGCGGAGGTGTAGACCCAGTACTTGTTGCGTCGTACGCCCTTCCAGATCGCCTCGGCGGCCTTCTCCGGGGTGACGGCGTGGGCCTGGAACTGCTTCCGTGCCCTGCGGAACCGCTTGTCGTCGCTGTCGACCCCGGCGATCCGGATGGTCTGCACCAGTCCGGTGTCGACGCCACCGGGGGCCACCAGCGTCACCCCGATCCCGTGCTTCCGGAGGTCGTAGCGCAGCACCTCGGAGATCCCGCGCAGGCCGAACTTGGTCGCGCTGTAGGCGGCGTGCCACGGCATCGCGATGATCCCGGCCGCCGACGACACGTTGACGAGCTGGCCGCCGCGGCCCGCGTCGATCATCGGGGGGAGCAGCTCCTCGATGACGTGGATCGGGCCCATCAGGTTGACCTCGACCAACGAGCGCCAGTGCTCGTGCTCGAGCCCGCGAACCGTGCCCCAGATCGCGATGCCCGCGACGTTGAGGACGACGTCCATCGCTCCCGACACCGCGGTCACCCGCTGCGCGAGCGCCCGTACGGCGTCGTGGTCGGTGATGTCCACAGCCTCGGCGACGGCGACCGTCGCGCCAGCGGCGGTCGCCTCCGCGGCGACCTCGGCGAGCAGCTCGGCCTGGATGTCGGTGAGGTGCAGGATCGCGCCCTCCCGGGCCGCCTGGAGGGCGACCGCGCGGCCGATCCCGCTCGCCGCTCCGGTCACGAAGACCTTCTTGCCGGCGAGCTCCTTGACCGGCGGCCTCATCGAGCGTCGACCATCGTGCCGAACGACGGGCGGTCCGCGCGCCCGTAGTACTCCGGGAGCTCGTTGCGGAAGATGCTCTCGGAGCGGATGAAGCCCTCGCGGATCGCCGTCGGCAACCGTCCACCGAGCGCCAGGTTGATCGTCACGGCATCAGTGATCCCGAGCCGCCGGTAGTCGTAGAGCACGTCGATGAACGTACCGGTGCCGCGGATCCAGCGCACGAGCCTGCGTTGGTTGGCGGACAGGAAGGCGTCGGCCCGGTCGGCCAGCTGGGTGGCGCCGGTGACCAGCGCGGTCACCGCGGCCTCCTGGCGGACCAGGCTGCTCAGGAAGACCAGTGCGTCCTCGGTGGCGTCGAGCAGGTCGGGCGCCACGTCGTCGAGGACGTCGGTCGACGCGGCGAGGGCCGAGAGGTCCTCGCGCACCGCCGGCATGCGCGGGTTGAGCCGGGCCAGGTAGGAGTTCATCGTCCGCACCGTCGCGGCGAGCTGGTCACCGCGGCCGTCGAGCGCGAGAGCAGCCGAGCCGATGGCCGAGGCGAGCTCCCGGGGGCCGAGCGCCGACACCAGCCGGTCGATGTCGTCGAGCGCCTGCTGGAACTCCAGCGTCTCCTGGGTCGCGTCGGCCGGCACCTGGGCGCCGGCCTCGAGGCTCTCCTCGGCCGGCGTGCCGTGGACGACCAGGTCGACGAACGTCGTCCCGAAAACGGTGGCCGGCAGCACCCGGGCGACCACGTTGGCCGGCACGTGCTCGAGGTCGGTCTCCGACATCTCCATGTCGATGGCGACGCCACCCGACGCGGTGTCGCGCTCGACCCCGCTGACCTTGCCCACCAGGGCGCCGTCCATCTTCACGTCCGACCCCTTGCGCAGGGCACCGCCGGCGTCGGCCACGACGGCCGTCACGTGCGGCTTCGACCCGAAGGTCCCGTTGCTCCGGAGCGAGACCCCCACGCCGATCAGGACCAGGGCGACGAGCACCAGGAGCCCGCGCCGCGCGAGCACGGGACGGGGGACGTCGCGAGCCATGCCGGTGTAACGGGCGTCACAGCCGTCGGGTCACGTCAGAGCAGCGGGCGGAGCGGCATCAGGAAGGCCTCGGTGAACTTGCGGTGCAGGTCGCGTGCCTCCCACTCCCCGCTCGTCAGCTCCAGGCAGTGGGACTGGTCGAGGAGGAAGACGTCCTCGAGCTGCTTGGCCAGGCCCTCGTCGATGGCCTCGAGGTTGATCTCGTAGTTGCCCTGGAGGCTGAGCCGGTCGATGTTGGCGGTGCCGACCGTGCACCAGGTCCCGTCGACGGTGGCGGTCTTGGCGTGCACCATCGCGTCGCGGTAGCGCAGGATCCGGACGCCCGCGTCGAGGAGCTGGCTGAAGTACCCGCGCGAGATCCAGTCGGCCACGATGTGGTTGGACTTCAACGGCAGCAGCAGGCGCACGTCGACCCCGCGGCGGGAGGCGTCCTTGAGGGCGTCGACGAAGTCCTGGTCGGCGAGGAAGTAGGCCTGGGTGAGCCAGATGTTGCGGCTGGCCCGGTTGATCGCCTCCAGGTACATCCCCCGGATCGGGAAGACCCAGAGCCGGGGCACGTTGCGCTGGAAGCGGATCTTGGGCTCCCAGGTCGAGGCGGTCTCCAGGAGCAGCGGCCGCTCCGAGGCCCGGAGCCGTCGACGTCGGTTGAGGTTCCAGAAGTCGGCGAACGCCCGCTTGAGGTCCCAGACCGCCGGCCCGGTGACGCGCACGTGGGTGTCGCGCCACTCCGTCTCGTAGGCGGACCCGATGTTGTAGCCACCGATGAAGCCGGTGTGGTCGTCCACGACGAGGATCTTGCGGTGGTCGCGGCCATAGCGGCGCAGGTCGAAGAACCGCCAGCCGGCGGAGTAGATCGGGTAGCGCAGCACCTTCATCGACGACGGGAACCGCTTGAACGTCGGCGCGACGACGAGGTTCGCGAAGCCGTCGTAGATGCAGTAGACCTCGACGCCACGGTCGGCGGCGGCCGCCAGCGCCCGCTTGAACCGCTCCCCCGTGGCGTCGCCCTTCCAGATATAGGTCTCGAAGAGGATCTGCCTCTGGGCGCCGTCGATCGCCGCGAGCATGTCGTCGTACAGGTCGCGGCCGTAGGTGTAGGTGGTGACCTCGCCGTCGCCGACCGTCACCGTGTTCGGCTCGCGGGTCGGGAACGGCTTGGGCCGCTTGCCGCGTCGGCGGTAGGAGTCGACGAGCGACATCGTCACCGCCAGACCGACCTGGACACCCAGGATCGTCAGCAGCAGTCGGCGGACGAACCCGTAGAGCCCGATGCCCCTGGAGTCCCCGTCGCGACCGCTCCGCGCTCCCTGCCTTCCCACGGCAGTCAATCTAGTGGGAGGGCAAGGATCACGTCGGCGGCGGGACCGTGACGATGTCGATGTTGTCGATCAGCCAGCCGTCGCCGTCGCGGACCATCTGCAGCGTGGTCCACTGCTCCTCGATGACGCCCTGCTTGTTGTTGGCGTCCGTGAGGCTCTGCCGGACGAAGGCCAGGACCGTCGCCGAGTCGCTGTCGATCGAGTTGTAGGCGATCTGCACGACCTCGCCCTCGGCCGACGACTTCGTCGTCTTGATGAGCTTGGTCAGCTTGGGGACCTGGCGCTCGAACCGCGACCGCAGCTCCTCGCTGCTGAAGTTGTCGAGCCAGACGTACTCGTCGTCCAGGTCCCTGTAGTCGAACTCGATCATCTCGAGGAGCATCTCCTCGGCGACGTCCCGCGCCTCGGGCCCGGCCGCGTACGACGCGATCTCGGTCTTCTGGTCCGCCACCTCGTCGTTGGCCTTGTTGCGCTCGGAGACGAGCCAGATCACCACGCACCCGGCCACCACGAGGGCGGCGACGAGCACGAGGATCACGATCCGGTAGGTCTGCTCCGGGGCCCTTCCTGACGTCTCGACCTTCTGCACCGTCATCGGACGGGTCCCGGGGCGTGGGCCGCACCGCGCTGGAGGCGGGCGAACGACGCCGAGCAGGCACCCTCGGTGTTGAACCCGTAGCGCTCCGGGTCGAAGGGCTCGTGCCGGGCCGTGCCGTAGTCGCAACGGGCCGTGCGGACGGGGATCAGCTCCAGGTGGAGCTGCCCGCCGCGCAGCACCGCGAGGACGGCACCGAGGCCGCTCGAGTACGTCTGCAGCAACGTGCGCAGGTGCGGCTCGTAGGACATCACGATGTCGGTGAAGCTCACGCCCACGTCGAGGAAGCCCGGGAGCACCTCGTCGGCGTCACGGATGAGCGCCTTGAGGTCGTCGATCTGCCCGGGGGTCCGGTCGAGGACGCGCTGCCACTCCGGCTCGTAGCTGCGCAGGAACGACGCGAACTGCTTGGCCTTCGTGCCGAGGTCGCGCAGGGTCGAGGCGTTGTCGCTCACGATCCGCAGCACGGTGCCGGCGTTGGTGATGACCCGGTTGGTCTCGGGCCACACCTCGTCGAGCGTCGCGAGCAGGTCGGTGCCCTGGTCGAGGATCCGACCGAGGTCGTCGCCCGTCCCGGCGAGCGCGGTGCTGAGCTCGCCCAGGACGATCCGCAGCTTCTTGTCGTCGATCTGGCGCAGCACCTCGTTGACCGCGACGACCGTCGAGCTGAGGCTGCGCGGGATGTCGGTCGCCTCGGCCGGGATGGTGTCGCCGCTCTCGAGGAACGGGCCCTCCGCGGACTTCGGCTGGAAGTCCAGGTACTGCTCACCGACGGGCGAGAGGCTGCGGACCTTGACCAACGAGCTCGCGGGGATGTCCGTGCCGGCCGAGAGCCGCACGCTCGCGACCACGCCCTCGTCGGAGGGCACGATCTCGGTGACCTTGCCGACCTTGATGCCGCGATAGGTGACCGCCGAGCCCTCGAACAGGCCACCGGTCTGCTCGAGCTCGACCTTGAGGTTGGTCGCTCGCGAGGTCAACGGCTGGTCGAGGACCGCCGCGAACAGGTAGGCGACCGCGAGCAGGAAGACCACCACGACGCCCACGGCGCTGAGGTAGAGCCGGTCGGTCAGGATGTTGCGCACGCTCGGCATGTCAGTTCCCTCCCCCGAGAAGCCCGCTCAGCAGGCCGTCGAGCGACAGCTGGTTGGGCGGTCCGTCGCCCCGGTCGTCTCCGTCGTCGCCCGGGTCGGCACTCGTCGTGCCGTTCGGCGACGTCGTCGGCGCCCTGAGCGGCAGCTGGCCGAGAAGGTCGCCGAGACCGAGCTGGTCGAGGACGTCACCGATCGGACCGGTGATGTTGAGGAGGTCGAGCAGGTCCTGGAGCGCCGGCAGGCTGGTCGCCTGGATCCCGTCGAGGTGCAGGTCGATCGAGATCGACAGGTAGTCACCGGGCACGACGCCGCGCAGGGCGTCGCCGGCCCGCGAGATCTTGCGGAGCATCTCGTTGAACCGGCCCCGGTTGGAGGCCAGCTCGGCCAGGGTCGGCTCGAACTCGCCGAGCAGAGCGAGCAGCTGCGAGCGGGTCGCGTTGACCGTCTCGTTGGCAGTGGCGGAGAACCGCTGGACCGCCTTGAGCAGGGCCGTGAGCTCCGGGGTGGCGCGCCGCAGCACGGCAGCTGCCGGGCGGATCTCCCGCATCGCGCGGTTGATGACCTCCTCGCGGTCGCCCAGCGTCCCGGACAGGGAGTTGAGCGAGTTGAGGACCGCGTCGATGTTGGCCGTCGTCGCGTTGGCCTCGGTGAGGAACGTGCTCGCCTGCGTCAGCAGCAGCCGGACGTCCTCCTCGTTGCCGCCGAGCGCGGTGTTGAGCTCCTCGGTGATGGTCTGGAGCTGGTCGAGACCACCACCGTTGATGAGCAGCGACGCCTGGGCGAGCGCGTCCTCGACGGTCGGCGCGGTGTCCGTCTCGTCGAGCGTCAGCGTCGATCCGCCCGGCAGCTCCTCGCCCTGCGGCGGGTTGGTCACGTCGACGAAGAGCTCACCGAGCGGCGTCGTGTAGCGCAGTCGCGCGGTCGCGCCGTCGTGCAGCTTGGCGTCCTTGCGGACGTCCATCGACACGATCGCGGTGTAGTCGTCGATGTCGATCGAGGTGACCTTGCCGCTGTCGACGCCGTTGACCTTGACCGGCGCACCCTCGGCGAGGTTGAGCGCCTCGTCGAACTCGGCCTTGATCTCGATCGTGTCGCCCGAGACCCCGGTGCCGGGGATCGGCAGGTCCCGCATCGTGGTCGAGCAGCCGGAGGCCGTCACGAGGACGGCGGTGGCGGCCGTCGCGACCAGGAAGGTCCGCATCGTGCGCGTCATCAGTTGCCTCCCAGCGATCCGAGCGGGTCGGTGCCGATCAGGTTGCAGAGAGCCGGCGGCAGCTGCGGGCACAGCCCGGCGAGGATCCCGCCGAGCGGGTCCAGGGACACCGGGTCGAAGGTCACCGGCAGTCGGTCGCCGTTGCGGGCCATCTCGAGGTTCTCCAGCGCCAGCGGCATCACCCGGAGGATCTCGGTCAGGTCCCGCTGGCTCTCGAGCAGGTTGCGGATCACCTTGGTCGACCCGTTGAGGGCCTCCACGATCTCCTCGCGGTTGTCGACGGCGAACTCCGCGACCACGGTCACGGCGTCGTCGAGCGACTCCAGCGCCGTACGGAAGTTCTCCCGCTCGTCGGACAGGAGGTCCGCCGCGGCGGCGACCTGCTGGATGAACCGACGGGCGGTCGCCTCGTTGGCGGACACCGCCGTCAGCAGGATGTCGAGCGACCGCAGCGTCGAGCTCACGTTGTCCCGCTGGGAGTGCAGCCCGTTGACGCCCTCCTGGAGCGCGTGCACGGTCTGGTTGATCAGCGAGCCGTTGCCCTTGAGCGCAGCGGTGCCCTGGTTGATGAAGCGCGCGATCGCCCGCTTGGCGTTCTTCGAGCCGGCGATGCCGGTGGCGAAGTCGTTGAGCGTCGCGAGCACCTCGTCGAAGTCGACCGGCGTCCGCGTGCGGTCGATCTGGATCTCGGCGCCGTCCTTCATCGTCGGCCCGCTCTTGTAGACCGGGGTCAGCTCGACGTAGCGGTCGGTGGCCACCGACCGCGCCACCACCACGGCGCCGGCGTCGGCCGGGACCTTGTAGTCGTCGTCGACCTCGAGGGTCACCTTCACCTGGTCGCCGTCGGGCTCGATCTCCTTGATCTTGCCGACCACGACGCCGAGGATGCCGACGTCGTTGCCGACGAAGAGACCCGCGGAGTCCTGGAAGTAGGCGGTGATCTCCATCTTGCCGCCGGAGGTGCCCGGCACGCTGCTGCACGACGTGGTCAGGAGCACCAGGGCCCCGACCAGGAGCATCCCGAGCGCGCGGATCCCGCGGCGCCCGCGCGGGGCCCGCACGTCCTCGACGACCTGCACCATGACGGTCGGCACGGTCACCCTCCCGTTGTCCCCGTTGTTGTTGCGCTGGGTGCTCATCAGCAGTCACCCCGCAGGCGGCACGACGTGTCGTCGGCCGGGATCGCCGGTGGGTCGGTGAAGAGGTCGAGCCACGGACCGTTGCCCGCCGCGTTGGCGACGTAACGCACGGCCGGTGCCATGACCTCGAGGACCCGCTTGAGCTGGTCGTCCTGCTGGTTGAGGAACGCCATCACGTCGCTGAGGTCGCGCAGCGCGGGCTGCAGCTTCCCCTTCGTCGACTCGACGATCGACTCCAGCGCCCGGGCCAGCTCGGTCGTCTCGACGAGCAGCCGGTGGATGGCCTCGCGCCGGGCGGTCACCTCGGTGACGACCAGGTTGGTCTGGCTCATCAGGCCGATGATGTCGTCGTTGCTCTCGGCGAGCTGGTCGGTGACGCTGCGGGCCGCGGTCAGCAGCGCACCGGTCTGGTCCGACCGGGTCGCGATGACCTCGGAGAGCCGGGCGACGCCCTCGAGCGCCGGTCGGATCTGGTCCTGCGAGGCGCCGAGCGTGCCGGCCATCTCGCTGAGCGCGTCGGCCAGCAGCTCGGGGTCGAGCTCCTGCAGCGCGTCGGCCCCGCTCTCCAGGACGTCCTGGAGGTTGTAGGGCACGGAGGTGTTCGCGAGCTCGATCCGGTCGTCGGCCAGCTCACCGCTGCCGAGCGGGTTGACCTCGAGGTAGTGGGTGCCGAGGAGCGTGGCGACCTTGACGGTCGCCTCGGTCCGGGCGCCCAGGTCGATGTCGCTGTCGAGCACGAACGTCACCAGGACGCGGTCCTCGTCGAGCTCGATCCCGGTGACCTCGCCCTTGGAGACGCCGTGGACCTGGACGTCCTCGCCGCTCCGCAGGCCACCGGTGTGCTCGAGCACGGCGGTGTAGGTCTTGGTGCCGAAGTTGGCCACGCTGAGCACGACCACCAGGGCCCCGACGATGCCGAGGACGACGATGGCCACCAGGCCGATCTTGAACGGGTCCCGTTCGTTCATGGGCTTCATCGGCACACCTCCGACCACGGGCCGTTATTGCCGGCAGGGTTGATCGCCGTGTTGCCGAGGGCGATGGCGAACGAACAGACATAGACGTTGAGCGCGTTCTCGTACGACGCGGCGCGACCCAGGGACTCGAAGATCGTGCCGAACGCCTCGAGGGCGTCGTCGAGGTCGCCGCGGGAGTCCGACAACATCGCCGCGACCGCCGCGAGCCGGTCGGTCGTCCGCGTCATCGGCACCTTCACGTCCTGGAGCAGCGAGCTGGTCGCACCGACCAGCTGGCTGATCCCGTCGATCGACGACCCGATGGTCTTGCGGTCGCGCGCCAGGGCCGTCATCAGGTCCTTGAGCTCGACCACGGTGGCCCGGAGCTCGTCGCCCTGACCGGCGAGGTTCTCCAGGACCGGCGTCAGGTTGGTCATCACGTCACCGATGACGTCGTCGCGGTCGGCGACGAAGCTGGTCAGCTCGGCGGTCTGCTGGAGCAGGCCCTCGATCGTGCCGCCCTCACCCTGGAGGACCTTGATGAGCGAGGTCGCCAGCTGGTTGACGTCTCCGGGCTGGAGGATCTCGAAGAGCGGCCGGAAGCCGTTGAGCAGCTCGGTCAGGTCGAAGCCCGGGTCCGTGCGCCACCGCTGCTGGCCGTTCTCGGTCACGAACATCGGGATGGTCGCGCCATCCTTCAGCTCGTCGCCGCGAACGCCCTCCTGGCTCAGCTGGATGTAGCGCTGCCCCAGGAGGTTCTGGTAGCGCATGATCATCTGGGTGGTGTCGTAGATCTTCTGGTCCTCGACCAGGACGAAGGAGATCTCCGCACCCTCCTCGGTGGTCTCGATCCCGGTCACCTGTCCGACCCGGACACCGGCGGCCTTGACGTCGTCGCCGACCTTCAGGCCGCTGACGTCGGCGAACTCTGCCTTGTACTCGCGGGTGTCGCCCGAGACGCCGTTCTGCATCGTGTTCACGAGCAGGAGCAGCAGCAGGATGCTGACCAACGCGAACGCGGCGACCTTCGCCGCGACTGACCTGATCCCGGTCACTGGGTCCCTCCCACCATCGAGCTGAAGCCGGTGCGGAACGACGGACGGTCACCCGCTCCGTAGTAGTCGGGCAGCCCCGTCGTCAGGGTCGCCTCGGCCTTGACGAAGCCCTCACGGATCGCCGCCGGCACCAGGTCGCCCAGCGCCATGTTGAGGGTGATCGCGTCGGTGAAGCCGGCCCGCCGGTTGTCGTACAGGATGTCGATGAAGCCGCCCGTGCCGCGGATCCAGCGCACCAGCCGCTGCTGGTTGTGCGAGAGGAAGTCGTCGGCCATGTCGGCGAGCTCGGTACCGCCGGTGATGAGCGCGGTCAGCGCCGCCTCCTGTCGGATCAGGCTGTTGAGGAAGACCAGGCTGTCCTCGGTGGCGTCGAGGAGGTCGGGCGCGATGTCGTCGACGACCTCGGTCGTCACGTCGAGCGCCGCGAGGTCGTCGCGCACCGCGGGCATCCGCGGGTTGAGGCGACCCAGGTAGGAGTTGAGCGTGTTGACCGTCGCGGCGAGCTGGTTGCCGCGCCCCTGCAGCGCCTGGGACGCGGAGCCGATCGCCGAGGCGAGCTCCTTGGGCCCGAGCGCCGTGACGAGGCGGTCGATGTCGTCCAGGGCCTGCTGGAACTCCAGCGTCTCCTGGGTGGTGTCGGCGTCGATGACCGCACCGGCCTCGAGCTGGTCCTCGTCGGCGGTGCCGTGCACCACGAGGTCGACGAACGTCGTGCCGAACACGGTCGCGGGCAGCACGCGAGCGACGACGTTGGCCGGGACGTGCTCGAGGTCCGCCTCCGACATCTCCATGTCGATGGACACGCCGCCGGACTCCTGGTCACGCTCGACGGCGCTGACCTTGCCGACGATGACCCCGTCCATCTTGACGTCCGAACCCTTGCGCAGTGCGCCGCCGGCGTCGGCCACGACCGCGGACACGTGCGGCTTCGCGCCGAACGTCCCGTTGCTGCGCAGCGAGATGAAGACGCCGATCACCGCCAGCGCGACGAGCACGACCATGCCGCGCCGCGCGAGGGTGTGCCGTGGGAGCTCCCTTGCCATCTGTCACCTCACCCCGAGATCCGGAAGCCTGGATCGCCGCCCCAGAAGATCAGGGTGAGGATCATGTCGAGAACGACGATCGAGACGATGCTGGCGCGGATCGCCGTGCCCGTCGCCTCGCCGACCGCCTGGGGACCGCCGCCCACCCGCATGCCGTACCAGCAGTGGATGAGCGCGATCGTCAGCGAGAAGATGAGGATCTTGATCACTGAGAAGAAGACGTCGCGACCCTGGATGAAGGTCGAGAAGTAGTGGTCGTACTGACCCGGTGACTGGTCGAAGAGGATCACGACCGAGGCCTGTGAGGCGGCGTAGCTGCCGATGAGGCCGATCAGGTAGAGCGGCAGGATCGCGAGCATGCACGCGATCACCCGGGTGGTCACCGTGTAGCGCATCGGGTTGACCGCCATGACCTCGAGGGCGTCGATCTCCTCGTGGATCTTCATCGAGCCGATCTGCGCGGTGAACCGACAGCCGACTTGTGCGCCGAGCGCGAGGGCCGCGATGAGCGGCGCCAGCTCGCGGGTGTTGGCACTGGCCGAGATGAAGCCGGTCAGGGGCGCCAGGCCGACGATCTCGAGGCCGTTGAAGCCCTCGATGCCGATCGACGTACCGGCCGCGATCGAGAGCAGGATCATGACGCCGACGGTGCCGCCGCCGACGAGGATCGCGCCGCTGCCCCAGGCGATGTCCTTGAGCTGGCGGAACATCTCCTTGGGATAGAGCGCGAGCGTCGACGGGATGTTCTTGAAGACCTCCCAGGAGAAGGTCGCGAACGAACCGAGCGTCGCGAGCCCCCCCATGAGGGAGTCGGTGACCCCGACCATGCCGTCGGAGAGTCGTTCGCCGACGCCCCGGGCTCGTGGCTGGACGTTAGCCATGGTTCACGCCACCCCCTGGGGAACGAGCATCACGTAGGCCTGCGTGATGCCGACGTTGACGACGGCGAGCAGGATCACGCTGAGGACCACCGCCTGGTTGACGGCGTCGGCCACGGCCTTGGGACCGCCGTGGGCGTTCATCCCCTTGTGGGCGGCGACGATGACGGCGATGAAACCGAAGATCAACGCCTTGAACTCGGCGAGGAAGAGGTCCGTCGGCTGACTCAGCCCGACGAAGGACTCGATGTAGGTGCCGGCTGAGATCTGGCCCGTGCCGACCACCATGATGAACGCGGTCGTCATCGCGGTCATCGCGCAGACCACGGTGAGCATGAGCGCGACGAGCAGTGCGGCGAGCACGCGGGGCGCGACCAGGCGCTGCGTGGGCGAGATGCCCATGACCTTGAGCGCGTCGAGCTCCTCACGCACGGTCCGGGCGCCGAGGTCGGCACAGATGGCCGACCCGACCGCGCCGGCGATCATCAGCGACGTCACCAACGGTGCGCCCTGGCGCAGCACGCCGATGCCGTTGACCGCGCCGATGAAGGACTGGGCACCGATCTGGTTGGCCGCGGCGCCGATCTGGACCGACGTGATGACGCCGAACGGGATCGACACCAGGATCGTCGGCAGCAGCGACACCCGCGTCATGAACCAGCACTGGAGCAGGAACTCGGTCCAGGAGAACTTGCGCTGGATGATGTCCGTCGCGATGAAGCGCGACGCCTCGACCGACAGCACCACGAGCTTGCCCGTGGTCACCACGCCCGCCTTGGCTCTTCCGTTGAGATTGTCGAAGATCGACCGTCCCCCGGCCATCACTGCCGTCATCGCGGCCCCTTCTCATACAGGCGGGCATACGAAGCTCGGGAGCTGAACTTCGCGGCTGGTGTCATCCGGCCACCGCCTCCGGCGTGTCGCTGAGCACGAGCACCTGAGGCGGGCCGAGGAGAAAAAGAGCGAGCAGCGATGCACGTCCCATGCGCCACCCCTGTCGCTCGGTACCTTCGCCGCAGGCTCTTTTGCCTGTTGCTCGGTGTAACAGATATCACGAGAAAACGTCACACGTGGGGAAAGTGTCCACGAAGAGACGCTCGGTGACCACGCCTCGGACGCCGCAATCCGGCGGCTCCGAGAAGCAGTACGACCCGTCCCCGGTGCGGTCTCCAGGGCTCGAGCAGGGCTGCCATCTCCCGGTCGTCGATCTCTTGGCCGGTCAACGCCCAACCCACGTCCTTGGCTACGTGGAAATCGCCGAACGGCACCGCATCGGGATCGCCCAGGGTCCGCTGGCGGACCTCGGCACTCGTCCACGCTCCGAGCCCGGGAAGGCTGCGCAGGGCCCGGTCGAGCGCGTCCGCGGTGTCGGCACCTCCGTCGGCACCGCGCGCGACGATGCGATCGAGGGCGTCGGCGTGCCGCGCGGCGGTCACCAGGGCGCGGGAGCGCGCCGGGTCGACGTGGAGACCGAGCCACGCCCACGACGGCACAGCGGCGACCTGCTCGGGCGTCGGAGGGAGGTGCAGCCCAGCGGCGCGACCGGGTCCGGGCGCCGGTTCGCCGTACCTGCGGACCAGGTCGCGAAAGCCGGCGAAGGCCTCCTTGCCGGTCACCTTCTGCTCGATGATCGTCGGGACCAGCGACTCGAACGGCCGGCCGCTCCGACTCAGCCGCACGTGCGGGTGGCGACGCCATGCCTCGGCCACGACCGGGTGGCGCGGCTCGAAGCCGGTCCAGTCGTCGTCGGCGCCGAGGAGCGCCGGCAGCTGGTCGAGGGCCCAGCCCGCACCCGGCCCCCAGGCGCGAGCCTCGACCAGGCCCTCGCTGGTGCGCGCGTCCACGGAGAGCGTCACGGGGCCTTCCGGCGTGCGGCTCGCGCGCCAGTGGGGCCCCGGTTCTCCCGGCGCCGCGAGGCGCAGCGTCGGGTCTGCGCCGCCGCGGCGGTGCTGCGCGAGGGTGGCGCGCACGGCACACGGCCAGTCCGGGCGCCACGAACGCGCCGCTTCGGCCTCCTCCACGGGAAAGAACACTAGGCTGTCCCTCGGACACGAAAGTGATTCGCAGAACTACGACAACAATCCGGGACAGCAGTCCGGCAAGTCAGGAAGGGGACCTCGACGTGACCACGACTCCCGAGACACGCCGCGCCCGCCTCGACCAGGAGGCCGTCCTGCAGGCGGCCGAGACGCTCGTCGACCGCGACGGCTACGACGCGCTGACGATGACGTTGCTCGCCTCGGAGCTCGACACCCGGGTCTCCTCGCTCTACAACCACGTGGCCAACCTCGACGACCTCCGTGCGTCGGTCCAGATCCGCGCGATGCGGCTGCTCGGCGACCACGTCCGCCGTGCCGCCATGGGCCACGCCGGGGCCGACGGGCTGCGCGTCCTCAGCCATGAGCTGCGCGCCTTCGCCCGCGCCAAGCCGGAGCGCTACGCCGCGATCACCCGGCCGCCCATCGACCGCGAGGCGTTCTTCGCCGCCGCTCTCGAGACCCTCGAGGCGCTGGCGGTGATGGTGCGCTCCGCCGGTCTCGCCGAGGATCAGGTGCTGACGACCGGGATGGCCGTCTTCGCCGCCCTCCACGGCTTCGTCTCACTGGAGGCCGCCGGCTACTTCGGCGACATCGAGGAGGACCTCGACAGCGTCTACGAGATCGTCATCCGCGGCGCCGTCACGGCCGCCGTGCTCGAAGCCACGCACTGACCGCGCCCCGGACCGCGGTCGGCGGGCCAGGCCGCTGGGGCGGTCCCGGATAACGTCGGGGCCGTGCTGCTCCACGAGGTCGTCGACGCGTCCGCCCGGATCGGGGAGATGCGCTCGCGCAAGGCCAAGACCAGCGAGATCGCGCGCCTGCTGACGCGGGCCGAGCCGGAGGAGCGCGCGCTCGTCGCGGTCTTCCTCAGCGGCCGGCTCCGCCAACGTCGTACCGGGCTCGGCTGGCGCGGCCTGCAGACGCTGCCCGCCCCGGCCGAGACGCCCTCGCTGTCCGTCACGGAGGTCGACGCGGCGTTCGAGCAGCTCGGCTCGCTGGCCGGGCCCGGGTCGGTGGCGGCCCGCGCGGCCGGTGTCACCGCGCTGTTCGGCCGCGCGGCCGAC
>NZ_JACEFC010000200.1 GCF_014180715.1 Nocardioides stalactiti
TCCGCGTCGTCGTACAGCGCGACGAGGTCGGCGAGCTTGGCGAGGTCGAGTGCCGGTGGCTGCGGGAGCCGACGGATCACGTCGGCGGCGTGGATCCCGACGACGGTGCGGCCGGCCGCCGCGGCGTGGAGGACGGACTGCTCCCAGCGGCTGCTGGAGGCGATGACGGCTGATCCGTCGGCGCGGAGGAGAGCGGCGGCGAATCCCTGCCGGACGGGGACGGTGCCGCGGCAACCGCGGTCGAGCCAGTGGTGCAGGGCCTCGGCGTCGAGCGGCGCAGGCCCGGAAAAGACGAACAGGCCCGGTCGGGCCTGTTGCCAGGGCCCCGCCAGGTCGACGGTCGGGGCCGGGTGCGGTGATGCCACCGCTTCAGAGCAAGGAGGTCAGGAGGTCATGCCCTGGAGGAAGCCGCCGTCGGAGATCAGGCCGACCGCGTTCTGCGCCTCCTGAGCGGTGGCGATCGGCTCGACGGTGGGGGTCTCCCACGTCTTCTTCGTCATCTTTGCTGCTCCCCCTCATGGCACTGTGCTGGTCGCTCTCCGGAAGCGGCGACCTTCCCGGCGCAGTCTGCCAAACCGAGATTGTCTCTATCAGTCGGTTCAACGTACATGAGACGGAAACGTCACCCACCAGTTTCACGACCGGAGATAGGTCACATCGGAGGGGGGCCGCGGCGTCCTACGCTGTGCCTGTGAGGAGGATCCGCCACCGACTGCGTGCGCTGGAAGCGTTTCTCCTGGTTCTGGTGGGGCGGATGTTGCGATCACGGGTCCCGATGCGGCGCTGGTCGCGGCTGCTGGGCCCGACCAGCGCGCCGACGGTGGTTCCCCAGGGGGAGCGGCCCGTGGGACGCGAGGGCGACGTCGCGGCCGCAGTCGGCTCCGCGACGTGGCGGACCGGCGCCAACTGCCTCGAGCAGGCCTTCGCCGCGAGCGTGATGCTGCGGCTGCGCGGGCAGCACAGCGTGGTGGTGATCGGTCTCGACCGCGCCGACCCGGCGGCCCCGCCGCACGCCTGGCTGGTCGGTGCGTCGGGCCGGGTGGTCGTGGGAGCCGAGACGATGGACCGCTACCACCCGGTCAGCCAGTTCGGGCGGCCCCGACGCCGGCGTGGTTAGCATGAGCGGCATGGACCGGGGGAGCACGATCGCACGCAGCGACGGGGTCGTGGAGGCACAGTTCGACGACGTACGGGTCGTGCTCAACGAGGACCTCGCCTACCTCGGCCTCAACGCGGTCGGGCAGCGGATCTGGGACCTGCTCGCGGCGCCGCAGACGCTCGGCTCGCTCGTCGAGGTCCTCCTCGAGGAGTACGACGTCGCCGAGGCCGACTGCGCGACCGACGTCACCCGCTACGTCGAGGCGCTCGTCGACCACAAGCTGGTCCGCCTGTCGTGACCGGCCCGTGGGCCGCGCCGCCGCTCACCCGGGTCGTCGTCGGGATTCCGGTGGTCGAGGGCCCGGTGCCGGGCCCGTGGGACGCGATGATCCGGCTCGAGGACACCGTGTGGGCCGACCACGACCGGCTGCTCTTCGACGCGGGGGACGCCGCCGTCCACGTGACGGCCGAGACCGTGACCTTCGAGGCCCGCGCTCCCGGTGCTCGTGAGCAGCACGACTGGCTGCTGTACGCGACCGCGGCCCGCACCGTCCTCGGGTTCCGGCGGCGCTTCAACCTGCACGGCACGCTCGTGGTGTCCCCCGAGGGCGCTGCGGTGGCGCTCCTCGGCGCCTCGCTGGCCGGCAAGTCGACCACGACGATGGCCCTCCTGCGGCGTGGCTGGCGGTTCGGGTGCGACGACATCGTCGAGGTGACGGTCGGCGCTGACGGCGTGGTGGCCCACCCGGTCGCACGGCCGATCCACCTCTCCGACACCGCGGCGAGGTCCGCGGGCGCCGACCTCGTGCTCGGGCGGGACCTGCCTGGTCGCGCCAAGAGGGCCTACCTCCTCGACGGCGACCTGTCGCCGCGCCGGCTCGCGGCGATGGTGGTCGTGGGCGCGACGGGCGAAGGTGCCGTCGAGACCCTGGCCGTCGACCCGCTGGCCGCGCTCCCGGTGGTGGCCGCCTCGGCTGACCGCTACGGGATCCTCCACCTGCCCGAGCACCGCGGTCCGCTGCTCCGCTGGGCGGCCGACGTCTCGCGCCAGGTGCCCCTCCATGAGGTACGACGGCCGGCCGGGCGCGACACGGTCGAGGCGGTGGCCGACGCGGTCGCCGACCTCGTCAGCGGCTGAGCGCCACCTCGACGTCGGCGCGGGCGACCAGGTCCGCGCGGTGGGTGGCGAGGACGATCGCACCGCCGCGCGCGACGAGCCGGTCGACGACCTCCGTCTCGGTGGCGGCGTCGAGCGCGCTGGTGGCCTCGTCGAGCACGAGCAGCTCGGGTTGGCGCGCGAGGGCGCGGGCCAGGCACAGGCGCTGCTTCTCCCCGCCCGACAGCCGGGTGAAGTCGCCGAGCGGGGTGTCGAGCCCCTCCGGGAGCCGTCGTACGACGTCCGCGACGCATGCGTCCTCGAGAGCCGCCCACAGGTCCTCGTCGGTCAGGGCCGTCCCGGCAGACCAGGTCAGGTTGGTCCGGACCGATCCGGGGACGAGGACCGTCTCCTGGGGCACGTAGCCGACCCGGGCGCGCCACCCGGCCAGGTCTGCTCGGGGGCGGCCGTCGACGAGCACGGTGCCGCTCGTCGGCTGCAGCAGGCCGAGCACGACGTCGAGCAGGGTCGACTTCCCGGCGCCGCTCGGACCGGTGACCGCGACCAGCCCCGTGCGGACCACGCTCAGCGAGAGCCCTTCGAGCACCGGGGCACCGTCGTAGGCGACGGTGAGGTCGCGCAGCTCGAGCAGCGCGGCCCCCGGCACTGCGGGCTCGGTCGGCCCGGGCCCGGTCGGGGTGGGCGCTCCCCGGTCGGCCTCGACGTGGGCCGCGGTCTCGACGACGAGCCGTTGGACCTGGTCGAGCGCCGGGGCGTAGTGGGCGAAGAGCTGGAGGGCCTCGAGGAGGCTGCGCGCGGCCCCCGAGAGCCGGACGGCGACGACGGCGAGCGCGATCACCTCTGCGACGTCGAGGCCGGCCTCCCTGCCCACGACGACGAGGACCACCGCGGCGGCGATGCCGAGCGCGTTGAGCACGGCGGACAGCCCGGCGGAGGTCTCGACGAACCGGTGCTGGGCCGCGCGGCCCCGCGACGCGCTCTCGCGGAGCAGCCCGGCCCAGGCCGCGGCTGCGTCGTGGGCGCGGACGAGGCGCAGCGACGCCAGTGAGTCGGTGACGGTGGCGCCGAACAGCGCGTTGCGCTCGGTCCACTCGACGCCGAGCCCGATGCTCCGGCGCACGCTCACCCGCCCGACCGCGACGACGACGACCAGGGACAGCACGGCGAGCCCGCCGACGACCGGGGAGATCGCGACGGCCACCACCGCCGTCGCCACCACGACCGCGGCCCGGACGCCGCTCTCGACCAGCATCGCGACGCCGGCCTCGGCGCGCTCGACCTCGGTGGTCGTGGCCTGGACGACATCGCTGCGGCGCTGGCGCACGACGTAGGACCACTCGGCGTCGAGGACGCCCTCGAGCGCCCGGAGCCGGAGCGTGTCGGTGGTTCGGATCCGCAGGTCGCTCCCGAGGGTCTGGATGAACCACCCGCACGCCGCCCGGAGCACCACGACCACGCCGACCGACGCGTAGAGCGCAGCGGGGGAGATGGTCGCGTCGACGAGCGGCAGGTGCGGGTCGTCGGAGCCGGCGAGCACCTCGACGAACGGCAGGAGCAGGACGAGGACGGCGGCCTCCAGGACGGCCGACAGCAGCTGGAGGAGCTGGAGCCGGACGACCGCCCAGGCGCCGCACGCGTCGACGACAGCGTGCAGGTGGGCGCGCATCCGCGGGATCACAGCTCGGTCCTCCAGCCCGCGAGCTTCCAGCCGACCTGGCGCAGCCGCAGCCGCAGCGACCGGGAGATCGCGCCGACGGGGCCCGGGTCGCTCACGGGTGCGGTGCTGGCCGGCGGGACGAGGAGGGTGACGGCGTTGGCCACGAGGTCCC
>NZ_JACEFC010000201.1 GCF_014180715.1 Nocardioides stalactiti
GCCACAAGGAGCGGCGTCTGCTCGGCCTCACCCGGCCGCTCGGCGACCTGCTCGCGACGGCCGTCGCCGAGGCGGTCGACCGCGAGGTGGGTCCGCGGGGAGGGCCGCTGCTGCTCGTCCCCGTCCCGTCCCGCCCGGCCGTGGTCCGTCAGCGCGGTCACGACCCCACGCTCGCGATGACCCGTCGCGCCGTGCGCGCCCTCGCCGCCGCCGGTGCGTCGGCCGGCGTCGCCCGGATGCTGCGCACGCGGGCAGGCCTGGCCGACCAGGCGGGCCTCGACGCCGCCGCGCGGCGCGCCAACCTCGACCGTTCGATGACCGCTCCCGCGGCCGTCGTACGACGCCACGCGGGCAGGGTCGCCCACGTCGTCGTCTGCGACGACGTCATCACCACCGGCGCGACCGCACGGGAGGCGCAACGTGCGCTCGAGGCGGTGGGGGTGCCGGTGCTCGCGGTGGCGGCGGTCGCCGCCACTCGTCGTCGCCTGCCGCCGAGGGCCCCGGGAAGGGACCAAGGTCCGGAATAGAGGGTGAACCCTTTCCCGCTCACCACCGAGGGTCTAACGTCTCTACATGGAGTCCGCCCCGGTCCGTGGTTGCGTCGTCGGGACGCCAGCAGACATGCCGGGCGCCCCACGACAAGCCGATGCCAGTCGCAGGCAAAACGGTCCACGTAAGTCGGCGCGCGCGTCGACGATCACGGTGCGGCTTAGTCGTCAGTCCTGCCTCGTGCCGGTCACCAGATGTGACCGACCGCGAGAGAGGGTCGCGTGGCACCAAGCTGCCAAGCCCCAGCAGGCGAGTGTGGGGGAGAAGACCAGGTCGGCGGCGGCGGGCTCCATGCCATCTCCCGGGGTGCGTGCACCTCGTCGCTGAACAGCTGAACAAGTCCCATCATCCAACAACTGGAGGTACCTGATGGACGTCGTGGTCACCGGACGGCACTGCGAGATCTCGGATCGCTTTCGAGCACACGCGGCCGAGAAGCTGACGAAGCTGGAGAAGCACGACCATCGGATCATCCGGGTCCACGTCGAGGTCGACAGCGAACCCAACCCGCGCCAGCACGACCACGCCGTCCACGTCGAGCTCACGGCGTTCTCCAAGGGCCCGGTGATCCGGGCCGAGGCCGCGGCCGACGACAAGATGGCCGCCCTCGACCTCGCTCTCGACAAGATGGCCTCGCAGATGCGACGGGCCGCTGACCGCCGTCGCGTGCACCGCGGGCGCCGTTCCCCGGTGTCGGTCGGCCAGGCGCTGGCCGGCGTGCCGGTCGACGGGCTCGACTCCGCCCCCATTGTCGCCGAGGCCGTCGACACCGTCGAGGAGCGCCAGGTCGGGCCGATCACGGTGACGGGCGACGGACCGCTCGTCGTCCGCGAGAAGACCCACCCGGCGAGCCCGATGACCCTCGACCAGGCCCTCTACGAGATGGAGCTCGTGGGCCACGACTTCTACCTCTACGTCGACAAGGAGAGCGAGCGCCCGGCGGTCGTCTACCGCCGCAAGGGCTACGACTACGGCGTCATCTCGCTGGGCCTCGGCTCGGAGGCGACCGGNGCCCGTGTCATGATGCACGGGTGGGGAGTGGCAACGAACCTGTGCGCGTTCTCGTGGTCGACGACCACGAGCTGTTCCGTCGTGGTCTGACGATGCTGCTCGGTGTCGAGGACGGCATCGAGGTCGTGGGCGAGGCGAGCGACGGCGCAGAGGGCACGGAGCTGGCCGTCAGCACCGCCCCCGACGTCGTCCTGCTCGACGTCCGGATGCCGAAGCAGTCGGGCATCGAGGCGTGCGTGGCGATCAAGGCGTCGTCCCCGACGACCAAGATCGTGATGCTCACCGTCTCCGACGAGGAGGCCGACCTCTACGAGGCGGTCAAGAACGGTGCGTCCGGCTACCTGCTCAAGGACTCCTCGATCGAGGAGGTCGCCCAGGGCATCCGGGTGGTCGCCGAGGGGCAGTCGTTGATCAGCCCGTCGATGGCCGCCAAGCTCATCGACGAGTTCAAGACCATGTCGCGCCCCGACCGGTCCCAGGGCCCGGCGCTCAAGCTCACCGAGCGCGAGCTCGACGTCCTCCGGTTGGTGGCCAAGGGCCTCAGCAACCGCGACGTCGCCCACCGGCTCGCGATCAGCGAGAACACCGTGAAGAACCACGTGCGCAACATGCTGGAGAAGCTCCAGCTCCACTCGCGGATGGAAGCCGTCATGTACGCCGTCCGGGAGAAGCTCGTCGAGCTCGAGTGACCGCGAACCCGCACACTTTGGTCGCCGAACCCGCACACTTCGGTCGCCGAACCCGCAAGGTTCGGCGTCGTGATCCGGCTAATCGACCAAACTCTGCGGGTTCGATGGCCGAAGCCTGCGGGTTCGTGGACCGCAGGGTGCACGTTGGTGTCGGCGGGGCGCTCTAGGCTCGCGACGTGCAGTCGTCCCAGTCGTTGTCCCGGGCGCAGGCCCGCCGGATCGCGCTCGCGGCGCAGGGGTTCGCGGACCCGCGGCACGCGGTGCCGACGATGCGGACGTTCCAGCGGACCCTGGCGCGCACCGGTGTGCTCCAGGTCGACTCGGTCAACGTCCTCCAGCGCGCCCACTTCATGCCGCTCTACTCGCGGATGGGTCCCTATGACGTCGACCTGCTCAAGCGGGCCGCCGAGGGGCGGCCACGGCGGGTGGTCGAGTACTGGGCGCACGTCCAGGCGTTCATGCCGGTCGAGCTGTGGCCGGTCATGCGGTTCCGGATGGCTCACTACGCCGAGAGGGAGTTCAAGTGGTGGCCCGGCATCGATCCGATGCTGCGCGAGCGGGTCCTCAAGGAGGTCGAGGCCCGCGGACCGGTGACCGCGCGCGACCTCGACGACGGCGAGGTCCGTGACAAGGGCGGCTGGGGGTGGAACTGGTCCGCAGCACGCAAGGCGCTCGACCTGCTCTACATGACCGGCCAGCTCGCCATCGCGGGGCGCAACAGCCAGTTCGAGGTCCGCTACGACCTGCCCGAGCGGGTGCTGCCCGCCGAGGTCCTCGCCTCTCGGCACCTCGACGAGGACGAGGCGGTGCGCGAGCTGATCCGGCGGGCTGCGCGCTCGCACGGCGTCGCGAGCGCCCACTGCCTCGGCGACTACTACCGGATCAAGGTCGGTCCGGCGCGCGCCGCTGCCGAGGAGCTGGTCGCGGCCGGTGAGCTCGAGCGGGTCAGCGTCGAGGGCTGGCGGCGGCCGGCCTACCTGCACCGCGAGGCGCGGCTGCCGCGGCGGATCGGGGCTCGCGCGCTGCTGAGCCCGTTCGACCCCGTGGTGTGGGAGCGCGACCGCACCGAGGCCCTCTTCGAGTTCTTCTACCGGATCGAGATCTACACCCCGGCCGCCCAGCGGGTCCACGGCTACTACGTGCTGCCGTTCCTCCTCGGTGACCGGATCGTCGGCCGGGTCGACCTCAAGGCCGATCGGCCGACGCGAACCCTGCTCGTCCAGGGCTCGTTCGCCGAGCCGAGCGCGCCTGTCGAGACGGCCGCCGAGCTCGCGTCAGAGCTCCGCCGGCTCGCGGGCTGGCTCGGCCTCGACGACGTGGTCGTGGCGCCCCACGGCGACCTCGCCGGGGCGCTGGCAGCTGAGCTGGCGACGGCGTCGTAGACCCTTCTTAGCACCTGTCCGGGTGCCGGGTACCTTGTGCCCATGTCCGCCGAAGCGCTCACCGACCGCCGCGACCGCATCCTGCGGGCCGCGGCGCAGCACTTCGCCGGCACGCCGTACGGCAAGGTGTCGACGGTCGCGATCGCGGCCGACGCCGAGGTCAACCGAGGCTGGCTCTATCACGAGTTCGGGTCCAAGCGGGACCTCTACCTCGCCGTCCTCCAGCGGACCGCGAAGGTGCCCGAGCTGCCGCGGCTCGCCGACGTCGTCGGCGCCGACGACCTCCAGGAGGCGGCCGGTGCGGTCGTG
>NZ_JACEFC010000202.1 GCF_014180715.1 Nocardioides stalactiti
CGCTCGATGATGGCGTCACGGGTCGCGTCGTCTGCGCCGAACGGGATCAGGTCGTCGTCGTGGAAGTTCACGCCGTAGGCGCCGAGCGAGGCCAGCTGCTCGAGGGCATGGACCGGGTCCATCGGCGGTCGCGTCGCGTCGCCGAAGGGGTCGCGGGCCTGCCAGCCGACGGTCCACAGGCCGAAGGAGAACATGTCCTCGGGGGTCGGTGCGGGGCGGTTCATCGGGTTCCTCTTCTCGTCGCGGTTCATCGGGGGTCGAGCAGGTCGCGCAGCGCGGCGTAGCGCGCCCGCACCTCGGGTTCGGGCGGTGCGGCCAGGGTGCCGACGGTCGGCACCGGCCAGGCGGGCGGCTCGGCCGCCCCGGACAGCGCCCAGGCGGCCTGGCGGGCGGCGCCGCGGGCGACGTACTCACCGGGGGCCGGGAGCACCACGTCGCGGCCGAGGATCCCCGGCGCGAGCGCCTGGACCGCGGCGCTGCGCGCGGCACCGCCGACGAGCAGCACCCGCGCGGGCTGGACGCCGGTCCTCCTCACCAGGGCGTCGACGGCGTCGGCGAGGGAGCAGAGCAGTGCTTCGTACGACGCGCGGGCGAGGTCGGCGCGCGTGGTCGCCGGGGTGAGCCCGGTCCAGGTGCCGACGGCGTCCGGCCGGTTCGGGGTCCGCTCGCCGCCGTAGTACGGCGACAGGGTCACCCCGCCCGCGCCCGAGGGCGACTCGAGCGCCAGCGCGGCGAGGCCGTCGTGGTCGACGCCGAGCCACCGGGCCTGGAGGTCGAGGATCCCGGCCGCGTTCATGGTGGTGACCATCGGCAGGTAGGCACCGCGCGCGTCGGCGAACCCGGTGACGGTGCCGGTGCCGTCGGCGACCGGATGAGCGGCGATCGTCGAGGCGACCCCGGACGTCCCGATCGACACCAGCACGTCGGCCGGCGTCAGGTCCAGGCCGAGCGCGGCCCCCATGTTGTCGCCGGTCCCGCCGGCGAGCAGCGCCCCCGAGCGGGTCGCACCGGCGGCGGAGCCGGGGGCGACGACCGTCGGCAGCCGAGCCTCGTGGCCGAGCGCGGCCCCCATGTTGTCGCCGGTCCCGCCGGCGAGCAGCGCCCCCGAGCGGGTCGCACCGGCGGCGGAGCCGGGGGCGACGACCGTCGGCAGCCGAGCCTCGTGGCCGAGCGCGGCGACGAGCAGGTCGGTGCGCCAGGCACCGCTGCGGGCGTCGAGGTAGCCGGTCCCGGAGGCGTCACCGCGGTCGGTGAAGGGCGCGGTGCCGGGCGCGGCGAGGTGGAGCGAGACGTAGTCGTGGGGCAGCAGCACCTCGGCGACCCGCTCGGCGCTGGCGGGCTCGTGGTCGCGCAGCCAACGCAGCTTGGTGCTGGTGAACGAGGCGACCAGAACGCTTCCGATCGCATCGGCGCACGCCTGCGGTCCCCCCATCTCCTCGACGAGGGCAGCGGCCTGGGGTGCGGACCGGGTGTCGTTCCACAGCAACGCGTCGCGGACCGGCCGGCGAGCCCCGTCGAGGGCGACCAGGCCGTGCTGCTGGCCGGCGACCGCGACCGCCGCCGCCTGGTCGAGCAGCCCCGCGGTGGCGGCGTCCACGGCGTCCAGCCAGGCGCCGGGGTCGACCTCGGTGCCCGGCGGGTGCGGGGCGCTGCGCTGGGCGACGACCGTGCCGTCGTCGGCGTCGACGAGGACGGCCTTCGTGGACTGCGTGGAGGAGTCCACGCCGAGGACGAGAGGCACCCCTCTTATTTAGTACGACACTTGAACTAAGTCAAGGGCGCCCGGGTCGATCGGCGCTCCTTGCGGCGCTGCCGCCACCCCTGGAACCGTCGCCAGCCGCGCCGGATCAACCGGATCGCGAACCACAGGACGACCAGCCCGACGACCAGGAACGTCGCCGCGATGCCGGCGGCGAGGTAGGGGTGCTCGATCGCGAACCAGATGACGAGGAGGACGACCACGTCCTCGGTCGCGCTCACCGTGATGTTGCTGAACGGCTCGGGGACGCTGTTGATCGCCAGCCGGGTGCCCGCCTTGACCGAGTGCGACCCGAGCGCGCTGCTGGCGCCCACGACCCCGCCGACGAGCTCGTTCATGCTCGCCGAGTCCCCCGCGAGCAGGACGCCGATCGCGCCGCCCACGAACGGCCGGATGACCGTCGAGACCACGTCCCACGCCGAGTCGACGTACGGCACCTTGTCGGCGACGAACTCGAACGCGTACATGACGGCCGCGACGCCGAGGACCTCCCACCGGCCCAGGTCGTCCGGGATCTGCTCGAAGCCGCCGACCCGGTCGGCGATGCCGAGCACCAGCACGACCAGGTAGGCGTTGACGCCGCTGGCCCAGCCGCTCGAGAACGCGAGCGCGAGAGACTCCACGGCCGAAGGCTAGCCCGATCCCAGGCGCGCGGTGGGGACGTCTGAACCCGCACCTCTCCGGGTATCTCCCCTCCATCTGGCCGAACGGTCAGGCAGAGTCAGGAGGGGCACCCGTGTTCGCATTCATCCTTTGGATCATCGCCGTCATCCTCGTGGTCGCAGGCATCGCGGGCCTGTTCCGCGGCGAGGTGCTCTGGGGCATCGCGCTGATCGTCATCGGCTGCCTGGTCGGGCCCGGCGGCGTCAGCCTGTTCACCTGATCCCTCAGCCGATCAACGAGGGACCCGTGCCGCGCGGGATCTGTCGCGTACGCCGCGATAGATCCCGCGTCGCACGATCCAGGGCTGCAGCCGCGGCCACGCCGGGATCGTGAACGGCTGCCCCGTCGGCGCGAAGACCTCCAGGCGGCCGTCCTGCGGACCGACCACCGACCCCCAGCGCGACCGCGGCGGGGTGTACGACGCGAGACGGCGTCCGCGGAGGTGGGCCCGGATGTTGCGGGCCAGCATCTTGTCGGCCCGGTTGCGCGCCGAGGACCGCAGCGGATCGGTCGCCGCGACGTCGCCGATCGCGAACACCTCCGGGCGTCCCGGGACCTGGAGCGTCGGCTCCACCCGCACGAAGCCGTCCTCGTCGAGCACGTCGGCGGGCAGCCACGACGTGTTGGGCCGCACCTTGCCGACGGCCCACAGCACCGCCTCGGCGGCGGTCGGCTCCTGTCCGGTCATCCACGCCACCGGGCCCTCGGTGATCGCCTCGGGGGCCACGCCGTCCGGGAGGAGCGCGCGGTGGCCCGGGCGGAGCCGCACGCCGGCCGCCTCGAGGTCGGCGCCGGCCCGGCGCCACACCTTCGGGTGGTGCTGCGGCAGAGNCGACCCGGCGCCACACCTTCGGGTGGTGCTGCGGCAGAGCGCGGTCGCCCGGGAAGCAGAGGTCGACCTGCTTGTCCGGCCAGCGGCGGGCGATGTTGAGCGCGCTGCTGACCGCGGCCGCACCGCCGCCGACCACGACGACCGAGCCGGCGGCAGCGAGCCGCGCGTTCGCCTCGTCGAGGTCCGCGTCGATCTCACCGGCGGTCTGGAGGTGGGGCTGCCGCCAGAAGCCGTTGGTCACGCCGGTGGCGAGCACGAGCACGTCGTACGGCTCCTGCCGGGTGGTGCCGTCGGGCAGGGCCACGTCGACGACGCGGGCGTCGAGGTCGACGCCGGCCAGGGTCCCGTGGACGGTGCGCGCGCCGTCGAGCCGGCGGTAGCTTCCGAACGGGATCCAGTAGTCCTGGGCCCACTCCGCGGGGCGCGCGAGCCGCAGGCCGAGCTCCTGCCCGCTCACCAGACCGGGCTTGGAGGAGATGCCGACGACGTCGACGTGCCGAGCGAGGTGGATCGCGGTCAGCAGGCCGCTGTCGCCGGGCCCGGCGACGACGACGCGCGGCCG
>NZ_JACEFC010000203.1 GCF_014180715.1 Nocardioides stalactiti
TACTCGACGACCAGCGCGCCCGGATCCGCCTGCACCTGGTGCAGGCGGGTGCCGTGGGGCCCGGTGATCTCCTCGGCGGTGAGCGGGTTCCCGTCCCTGGTGAGGACCAGGGACTCCTCCCGCACCGATGGTCCGGCCGCTACGGCGATGGAGAAGGTGAGGTCCGCCGCCTCGTGGACGTCGACCGCGATCCGGGACCGCACGTGGCGCTGCATCCGGCCATTGTTGCTCACCCATGTTTCTGCTGATCGTCGTGGGCGTGCCCCGCTCCCCCCACCGGGCGCGCGGGTGCCTCCCCGTCGGGCGAGCTGGTCGAGCCCAGCGGGTTTCGGCGTGCGCGCAGAGCTCCGCCGCTAGCGTGTCCGGCATGATGTCGTTTCCCGTCCGCCGCGCGGTGACCGCGGCGGCCCTCGCCCTGGCCACCGGTTCCGCCCTGCTGCTGCCCGCCGCGCCCGCCTCCGCCGCGCCCGTCGACGGCAACGTCGCGGCCTTCGGCTACGGACGCGTCCCCGACGGGTCGGACTGCCTGGTGGAGCCCGGACCCGTCAACCAGAACAAGGACTTCAGCTCGACCGGCCCTCGGCGCACGGCGAGCGTGGCGCGGAACTTCGTCTCCGCTGCGAAGGGCGAGTCCGCCCGCGGTCGGATCGAGAACACCTCTTCCGCCAAGGGCACCGCCGCCGGCGGCGCGCTGGACCGGGTGGTCCTCACCGCTGAGCACCTGGTGCGGGTCAATGACGTCGTCGCCTACGACTGTGGCTTCGGCGTCCTCGCCGACACCCAGTCGAGCTCCGACTTCCGGATCAGCCGGAACGGCCGCGTCCGCATCGACTGGGACCGCGGCAGCGCCGGCCAGATCGAGCAGATCTACGTGTCGCGCGACGGCGTGATGGTCGTCGACCGGATCCGGCCCGACGCCCACGGCCACCTGGTGTTCAACGTCGTGCCCGGCCGTTACGACCTGTTCGTCCAGTTCGTGACTCGCGCCAACGAGAACGACATCCCGGGTGGCACCGTGCTGACCAAGCGGTCGGACTTCCGGGTCGTCGCCGACTACCGTCGCTGAGCCCGCGTCCGGTCGGTGGCGGCGGCTAGTGTCGCGCCATGGCGAAGACGGCTGCCGCCGAGGTCCAGGCGGGCGAGCGCTCGGTGCGCATCTCCAGCGCCGACCGGGTGATCTACGAGGCGACCGAGCGGACGCCTGAGGTCACCAAGCTGATGGTCGCCGAGTACGTCGTCAGCGTCGCCGACGGCCTGATGCGGGCGCTGCGCGCCCGGCCGACGGCGCTCGAGCGGTGGCCGAACGGCGTGCGTGAGGGCTTCAAGCTCGCCACCGGGCCGTGGGACAAGGACGCCGAGGCGTTCTACCAGAAGCGGGTGCCGAAGGGGGCGCCGGACTACCTCGAGTCCGTGCGGATCACCTTCCCGTCGGGACGGACCGCGGACGAGATCTGCCCGACCGAGATCGCCGTACCGGTCTGGTGTGCCCAGATGGGCGCGCTGACCTTCCACCCGTGGCCGGTCCGCCGCGACGACGTCGATCACCCCGACGAGCTGCGGATCGACCTCGACCCGCAGCCCGGTACGACGTTCACCGATGCCGTCCGCGTCGCGGGCGTCGCCCGGGAGGTCCTCGAGGAGCTCGGGATCCGCGGCTACCCGAAGACCTCCGGCAACCGCGGGATCCACATCTACGTGCGGATCGAGCCGCGCTGGTCGTTCGAGGACGTGCGGCACGCGGCGATCGGGTTCGGCCGTGAGCTCGAGCGTCGCGACGGCGGCGTCACCACCGCGTGGTGGAAGGAGGAGCGCGGCGAGCGCATCTTCGTCGACTACAACCAGAACAACCGCGACCGCACCATCGCCTCGGCCTACTCCCTGCGCCCGATTGCCGGCGCACCGGTCTCGACGCCGGTGACCTGGGCCGAGCTGGCCGGGCTGACGGATCCCCGCGAGTTCAACCTCTTCACCGTCCCCGACCGCATCGCCGACGGCGACCCGTGGGCGACGATCGACGACGAGGCGTTCTCGCTCGAGCCGCTCCTGGCCCTGTGGGAGGACCTCCCCGGCGGTGAGCTCAACTTCCCGCCCGACTATCCCAAGATGCCCGGCGAACCACCCCGCGTGCAGCCCAGCAAGAAGGTCGCCGACCACTGGGACGCCGAGGGCAACTACATCGGCCCCGACCGGTCGTGAGCGTGCTTCCAGGGCCGACCCAGCGCCTGCGGTTCCGCGAGATGGTCGCTGCGGACCTGGCGGACATCACCTCGCTGGACCGCGGAGGAGCGCGGGGCCCGGACGACTGGATCGCGTGGAACCGGAGCAGCTACGAGGAGCACGGGTTCGGTCTGTGGATCGTCGAGACCCACGCGGGCGAGTTCGTCGGCGATTGCGGGCTGACCCGGCAGGAGGTCGAGGGAGAGTGGTACGTCGAAGTGGGCTGGCACGTCCGCTCCGACCTCCGCGGACAGGGATACGCGACGGAGGCTGCTGAGTCGGTGCGCGACGCCGCCCGTGCGGCGGGAATCCCCCTGCTCATCGCGATCATCCGACCGCACAACCTCGCGTCGCAGCGAGTCGCGGCGAAGATCGGGCTCGTCCTCGATCGTCAGGTCGAGAGGTCAGGCGGGCCTGCGCTGGTGTTCGCCGCCGCGCTCAGCCTGGCCCGCAACGGGGAGGAGCCGGCGAAGACGGCGGCGGCCGGGGCGGCGCGGTGGTCGGACTACCTCGACTGGGTGCGCGGCGAGATCGTGCGCGGGGTGCTGGCCTTGGCGCCGGAGCAGCAGCGCACTGCGCGGGTGCCGTCCGGGTGGACGCCGCTGGAGCTGCTCAGCCACGTGCTGCACATGGAGCAGCGGTGGTTCGTGTGGGGCTTCCTCGGCGAGCCGGTCGACGCACCCTGGGGTGACTGGGACGTCGACGAGCCCTGGCGTGACGACGCCGACGGCCGCTGGCAGGTCGCGGACGACGTCACGGCCGAGGAGCTCGCTGAGCGGCTCGAGGCCATCGGTGCGCGGACCCGCGAGGTGCTGGCGACCTCGTCGCTCGACGCGGTCGGCTCGACAGCAGGCCGGTTCGACGCCGACCCGCCCACCCTGGAGTGGATCTGCTTCCACGTCCTTGCCGAGTACGCCCGGCACGCCGGCCACCTCGACATCGTGGTCGAGCTCGGCCGCGGGGCCTAGAGTCCGCGGACCACGGCGACCTCGCACAGCCGGGCGAGGTCGTTGCGCACGGCGGGGTCGAGGTCGGGGACGGACTCGCCGAGCATCAGCTGGGCGACGCTGCGGGCCGCGCGGCCGCGGTGCGGGACGTCCATCTCCTGGAGGAGGGCGATGATGCCGCTGCAGAGGTCGACGGCGAGGTCGTGGCGCGCTGCGGGGAGCTCGCACGCGCTCAGGTGCTCGAAGAGCCGAACGTCGAGGGCGTGGTGAGCGTTCATGCCTGCTCAACGAACGTCGGGCCGTCCGGGCTACGAGAGGCGTCGGTCACTCGGTAAAGAGTCGCGGCGATCCCTGGTGACAGGTGACCCGCGACCACGACAATCGCCGTACCCCTCGTTCGACAGGAGCGCCCGCAGATGAAGGTTCGACTCGGCCTGCTCGCCACGTCAGCGGTGCTGCTGCTCCTGGTCGGCTGCGGCGGCGGCAACGAGGCCGCCCAGCCGAGCGACGCCTCCGCGCAGGACAACGGTGGTGACACCGGCCCGACCGAGCTCGCCGAGGACCTGCCGACCGCCGTCTCGACCGCGACCGCGGACGCGGGGTCGACGGAGGCGACCACCGCGGAGTCGAC
>NZ_JACEFC010000204.1 GCF_014180715.1 Nocardioides stalactiti
CTCCGGAGCGCTGATCGTCACCGGGGTGCCGTCGGAGGAACCTTCGGTGCAGGCGAGGCCGGCGGTGCCGAGGGCGAACGCCTCGGCGGCCTCCTGCTCGGTCGCGTAGATCGCGATCTCCTCCTGGATGGCGGCGATCCCGTCGGCGTGGTCGATCTGGGTGCCGCCCGACACCTGCGGCGGGACCTGCTGGTCCAGCGGGAGCCCGCTGGGGTCGCACAGCGGGGGGTTGTCCTCGTCGGTGTAGGAACCGACGACGAAGTCGGCGCTGACCTCGGCCGGCGTCAGCAGCGCCGCCTCGACCTGCTCCTGCGTGATGTCGCCGGTCTGGTCCATCGGCGTCACGTCGGTGGGCGGTGCCTCGGTGGTGGCCTCGGTGGTCGGCGCGGTGGTGGCGTCGGTGGGGGTCTCGGTGACCGTCACGGTCTTCGGTTCGTCGGCGTCGTCGGAGTCCTTGTCGCCGCCGCACCCGGCGGCGAAGGAGGTCAGGACGAGCACGGCGGCAGTGGCAGCCGCCTTCTGGAGGGGGGAACGCATGGGCGTGACGCTAGTGGATGGACAGGTCAGTCGAGCGACAACGTGTAGAAAGCGCTGTGCGGATCTGCCTCGTACGACGCGAAGGGCCCGCACGCCACGAAGCCCCGGGAGACGTAGAGCGCACGGGCGGGCGCGAAGAACTCCTGGGTCCCCGTCTCGAGGCTGACCCGCGCGTAGCCCCGTTCGACCGCCGTGGCGAGCAGGTGCTCGAGGAGAGCGCGCGCCACGCCGCGCCGGCGCGCTCCGGCGCGGGTGCGCATCGACTTGATCTCCCCGTGGGTGGGGTCGATCTCCTTGAGCGCGGCGGTGCCGAGCACGACGCCGTCCGCGCGCAGCGTCCAGAAGCTCACGCCCGGGCCCGCCAGCGCGGCCGGGTCCAGCGCGTGCACGCTCTCGGCCGGCGACGCGGCGTACATGTCCGCGAGGTGCTCCTCGAGCAGCCGCACGACGTCCGGCGTGGTGGGGTCCTCGGTCCCGATGATCATGGACCAAAGCCTCCCATCGGCGACGGTGCGCCGTCGCTAGGCTCGGAGCTGTGCAGCAGCCCACCGGTGGGTCCGCGATCGAGGTCGACGGCCTGGTGAAGAGGTTCGGCAGGTTCGCGGCACTCGACGGGCTCGACCTCTCGGTAGCGGCCGGCGAGGTGCACGGGTTCCTCGGTCCCAACGGCGCAGGCAAGTCCACGACCATCCGTGTCCTGCTGGGGCTGCTCAGGGCTGACGCGGGCCGGGTGCGCCTGCTGGGCGGTGATCCGTGGCGGGATGCTCCCGCCCTGCACCGCCGCCTCGCCTACGTGCCCGGTGACGTCAGCCTGTGGCCGAACCTGTCGGGTGGGGAGACGATCGACCTGCTCATCCGGATGCGGCACGGCGACCCGAGGAGCTCACGGCGGGACGAGCTGGTCGAGCGGTTCGCGCTCGATCCCACGAAGAAGGCGCGGGCGTACTCCAAGGGGAACCGGCAGAAGGTCGCGCTGGTGGCGGCGTTAGCGACCGACCCCGAGCTCCTGCTGCTCGACGAGCCGACCTCGGGGCTGGATCCCCTGATGGAGCAGGTGTTCAACGACTGCGTGGGCGAGCACAAGGCGCGGGGCGCATCGGTGCTGCTGTCGAGCCACATCCTCAGCGAGGTCGAGCGGCTCGCGGACCGGGTGACGATCATCCGGGCGGGCCGTGCGGCTGTCGCGGGACTGGCACTGACGGGGACCGGGCCGGGCCTGGAGCAGGTCTTCCTCGACGCCTACCGGCAGCCAGGAGGGCCCGGACCGGGAGTGGCGGCGCGGTGAGCGGCACCCTCGCGGGGACGGTTCTGCTGACTAGGATGGCCCTGCGCCGCGACGCGGTCGCCGCGTCGGTGTCGATCGGCGTGCTCGTGCTGCTCTGCGTCACGTCGGCGGTCGCCACGCCGGGGCTGTACGACGACGAGGGTGCACGGGTCCGTGCCGCCGAGGCCATCAACGCGAGCCCGGCGATCGTGGCGCTCTACGGTCCGGTGCTCGACGTGACGAGCGAGGGTGAGCTCGCGATGAGCAAGATGACGGTCCTCTATGCGGTCTTCGTCGCTGTGCTCTTCGTCGTGCTCGTCCGGCGGCACACCCGCGTCGAGGAGGAGTCCGGCCGGGCCGAGCTCGTCGGCTCCAGCGCCGTCGGCCGGTCGGCGCCCCTTGCCGCAGCGCTGGTCGAGGCGGTCCTGCTCGCGACCCTGCTGGCGCTGCTCGTCGCCGTCGGCAACACCTTGTCGGGGCTGGACGCCCGCGGCTCGGCAGCATTCGGCGCGTTGTGGGCCGGGACGGCGCTGGTCGCCGCCGGCATCGCGGCGGTCGCGGTCCAGGTCGCGGCCAGCGCCCGCAGCTGTGCGGCGTACGCGGCGGCTGCGGTCGGCGCTGCTTTCGTGGTCCGTGCGGCGGGGGACACCGGACCGACCTGGTTGAGCTGGACCTCTCCGCTCGGGTGGAACACCCAGGTCCGGGCGTACGGCGACCCGCGCTGGTGGGTTCTCGGCCTCTACCCGGTGCTGGCGGTCCTTCTCGTGGCGGTCGCCGCTGTGTTGCGACACCGGCGTGACCTCGGGGCAGGTCTGGTGGCCGCGCGACCGGGACCCGTGCGCGGATCCCACCTGCTGTCCGGGCCGCTGTCGCTCGCGCTCGACCTGCACCGGACCGCGCTGCTGCTGTGGACGCTCGCCGTCGGCGCGCTCGGCATCCTCTTCGGGATGATCGCTCCGGGCGTGGGCGACCTGCTCGACACCGGAGCGGCCGCCGAGGTGCTCGATCGGCTGGGCGGGCTCCTGGTCGCGGCCGTGCTGTCGGTCATGGCGGTGGTCATCAGCTACTTCGCAGTGTCGGTCGTCGCGCACGCCGGCACGGACGAGTCGGCTGGGCGCGCCGAGTTGGTGCTCGCTTCAGCGACGTCTCGTGCCCGTGTGCTGGCGGGGACCCTCGTCGTCGCCCTCGGCGGCTCGGCCTGGTTGCTCCTCGTCACCGGCGCGGGGCTCGAGACCGGATACCTCCTGACGGACGGACCGGCCGTCGGCGACCTGGTGACGGCCGCGCTCGCCTGGGTGCCGGCGGTCTGGGTGGTGGCGGCGCTGACGGTCCTCTGCTTCGCCCTGCACGAGAGGTGGACCGCCGTCGGCTGGGCCTGGCCCGCGGTGTTCCTCGTGGTCACCCTCGTGGCCGAGCTGTTCGAGATGCCGGGGTGGGTGGCCGACCTCTCGCCGTACTCCCACGTCCCTCAGGTTCCGGCCGAGCGCTGGGACTGGGGCGCCGAGGGCGGCCTGCTCGTGGTGGCCGCGGCGCTGCTAGGGGTGGCGTGGTTCCGTTTCCGCAGGCGCGACATCGGCTAGCGTCCGTGCCATGTGGCAGCCCGAGCCGGACTGGGTGGAGCTTCCCGGGGGCTCCGGGACGTCCACCCTCGGTGTGTGGCGCACCGCGCTCGGCGGCCGCCCCGTCGTGGTGAAGCGGCTCTCCGCGCCCCAGCCCGGAGACCCCGCGGAGCTCAGCGACCCCGCTCATGTCGGTTACTGGCGACGCGAGGCCGACGTGATCCTCACCGGGATCGCCGACGGCCTGCCGGGCCTGCGGGCGGCGGCAGCCTCGGCCGAGGAGGACGCCGACGGCGTCACCATCGTGCGCGACTGGGTCGAGGACGCGTCGTCGAGCGGGC
>NZ_JACEFC010000205.1 GCF_014180715.1 Nocardioides stalactiti
CACCAAGGGCCCGACCTCGGTCACCGATCCCGGGCGGCCGCCGCACCCCGACCGTGACGACCGCGCGGAGGCAGCCTCCCGCGAGGTCGTCGCCGCGAGGGCACCCCAGCTGTTCCTCGGCCGCCACGACCGGGTGCGCGCACAGCAGACGCTGCGCTCGGGTCACCTGCGGTTCGTCCCCTACGAGCGGACCCACCGCGGGCTGCGGGTCGTCGGCGGTGACTTCGTGGTCGTCGTCGACGGCGACGACGTCGTGTACACCAGCGTCGCGCAGACCGCGCAGGTCCGGCTCCCCGACGTCGAGCCGTCCGTGTCGGCGACCGATGCCCGCGCCACGGCGAGCGGCCGGCTGACCCGGTCCCGAGCGGGCCGCAGCGAGCTGGTCGTGCTCCAGCGGGGCGCCCGCTCCGACCTGGCCTGGGCGACCTCGGTCACCGGCCGTCGGGCCGGTCAGCCGTCGCGGCTGGAGGTGTACGTCGACGCCGAGAGCGGTGCCGTCCTGAGGAGCGACGAGGCCGTCAGCAGCGGCGAGGGCAACGGCGGCTGGAACGGTCCCAACCCGCTCCCGATCGTCACCCGCAAGGTCGGCACGACGTACCAGATGACCATGGGCAGCGCGCCCACGATGACGTGCCAGGACTTCGCGACCCGGACGACCCTCACCGGACCCGACGACGTGTGGGGCGACGGGAACCCCGCGACCGTGGAGACCGGCTGCGTCGACGCCCTGTACGGCGCTCAGCAGATGAAGTCGATGATGAGCACCTGGCTGGGTCGGCAGGGGATGAACGGCAACGGCGGCTGGCTCCCGATCAGGGTCGGGCTCGACGAGCAGAACGCTTTCTACTACGGCACCCACGTCGAGTTCGGGCGCAATCCCTCCGGCCAGTGGGTGACCTCGCTCGACATCACCGGCCACGAGTTCGGGCACGGCGTGGACGACCAGACCCCGGGCGGGTTGTCCCGCGGCAACACCTCGGAGTTCATCGCCGACACGTTCGGCACCGCCACGGAGTGGTGGGACAACCAGGCCTCGCCCCACGACGTGCGCGACTTCCTCATCGGGGAGGAGGTCGCGCTCGCGGGGACCGGTGACGGGACCGCCGAGATCCGGAACATGGCGAACCCCTCGTTGGAGGGCGACCCGAACTGCTACACCGCAGCGATCGACTCGCACAGCCACAACCTGGTGCACACCGACTCCGGGCCGGGCGACCACTGGTTCTATCTCGCCTCCCAGGGCAGCCAGCCCGCCAGCGGCCCGGTGAGCCCAGTCTGCTCGGGCCCGCGGGTGTTCGGCATCGGCATCGCCAAGGTCATGAAGGTCCTGTACACCGCGATGCTGATGAAGACCTCGGCCTCGAGCTACCAGAAGTACCGGCTCTGGACGCTGGTCGCCGCACGGCACCTGTACGGGCAGTCGACCTGCACCGAGTTCAACCGGGTGAAGGCTGCGTGGAACGCCGTCTCGGTGCCGGCCCAGGCAGGGGAGGGGACCTGCACCGTCGGTGAGGCGTCGGTGCGCGTCACCAACGCGATCCACCGGAAGGCGACCGCAGGGACGACGATCACCCCCTTCACCATGACGGCCGCCGGCGGCACCACGCCGTACACCTGGTCGGCGACCGGGCTGCCCGCCGGCCTCGGCATCAACGCGGCCACCGGGCAGGTGTCCGGAAGCCTCGCCACCTACACGGGCGGCAGCTGGACCGTCGCGGTGACCGCGACGGACGACGTGGGCCGGCTGGGGCGTGGCTGGTTCACCTTCCAGGTCAGCAACGCGACGTCCAACGCGTGCTCGAACCAACGGGTCGGCAACGCCGGCTTCGAGTACCCCACGCCCGCACCGTGGGTGATGGAGGGCGGGTCGCAGGAGACGAACCCGTCGCTGGCGCACACGGGCAACAAGTTCGCCTGGATCGGCGGGTGGGGGGCCAGCGCCCCCTACACGGAGACGATGCGCCAGTCGGTGCGGGTGCCTGCCGGCTGCAAGGCGACGCTGAGCTTCTGGGTGAAGTCGCACACCGCAGAAGGCATGAGCAGTCCCTTCGACTACCTGGAGGTGCGGGCCGGCTCGACCCTCGTCCACACGCAGAGCAACGTCGACGCCACGGCGACCTGGGTGAAGCACACCTACGTGCTGCCGGCCTCGCTGTCGGGCAAGACCTTCGACCTGACGTTCACCAGCGTCGAGGACTCGTCGAACTGGACCAATTTCCACGTCGACGACGTGGGCCTGAACCTCAGCACCCCCTAGACGTCTCGGGACAGTGCCAGGGGCCGCGCATCACCCCACAGATGGGCGGCCCCTGAGCCACGTGCTCGCACAGCTCCTGACCTCCGGATCGGAACCGATGCGGCTGATGGTGCGTCTGACCCCCATGAACACGCGGATGCTCTCCCTCACGGTCCTCCTCCCGGCGATGCTCGTCGTCCTCACCGCGTGCGGCGACGATGACGACGGTGGCGCGAAGGGCGTCGACCAGCCGGCTGTCGCCGGGCCGGCGTTCGAGCTGACCGAGGACCTCGGGTGCGGGTTCGGCTTCGCCCGCGCCGATGCTGCGGGGGAGACCCTGCTGACCCTCTTCCACCAGTCCGACGCCTCCCCGATCCCCCGCTCCGTCGACCTGCCGGCCGCCGGCTGGGAGGCGCAGCTGACGGTCGGGACGAATCTCACGGCGAACTGGTGCAACGACGTCATCGAGGAGCCCCAGGCCGAGGTCGAGGAGACCTGGGAGGTCGTCGAGGGCACGCTCACCTTCGCCGACGAGGTGCCCCCGGCGGACTGGGACGAGGCGCAGACCACCGAGCAGCCGGTCGAGGCCGAGCTGAGGGGCGTCGTGGTCGAGAGCCCGGACGGGGAGCGCGTCGAGCTGGGCGACATCCCGCTGTCCAACAGCTCCTGGGGATTCCTCGCGGGCTGACCGGGCACAATGCCCGGGTGGAGGTCGTCGTCATCGTCGTGGTCGCGCTCGCCGTCGGTCTGGGGGCGGTCGCCGCCCTCCTGTTCGTCCTGCTGCGCGTGCTGAGCAGGGCCTCGGCCGACAAGGGGGAGCAGGTACGACGCGCGTTCCCCGATGCCGTCGCCGGTCCCGAGCTCGGCCAGTACCGAGGCGGCACCGGCGGGTTCCCGCGGACCCGCAACACCAGCTGGATCGTGCTCACTCCCCACGCCCTCGCCGTCCGACCGATCTGGGGGACCGCCATCTCGCTGCCGGTCGCGGACATCACCGGAACCCGGGTCCAGAACAGCTTCAACACCTACCGCAACGGCCAGCCGGTCCTCGTCGTCGAGACGGCGACCGGAGAGCTCGGCCTGACGGTCGCCGACCCCGCCGCCTGGGAGCTCGCCCTCGCCCGCTGACCCATCCGAAAAGGGAGGTTTTCGACTGCGGACCCGGTCCTTAGGGTGAGCGGAACCTCGGAGGGAGGGTCCATGCGTCTGCTCGCGTCGTTCTGCCTTGCTCTCGGTCTCGTGACCTGCGGGCTGGTGAGCGCACTGTCGGCTCCCGGCCCGGCGGCTGCCGTCACCACCCTGGAGCGCCCGCCGAAGGGCGCCAACGACTGGACCTGCC
>NZ_JACEFC010000206.1:0-1499 GCF_014180715.1 Nocardioides stalactiti
CGACGTCCTACGGTGCGGAGGTCGCCGGCGACATCGCCGCCGCAGTCGGGCTCGGTGGCCGGACGACCGTCTCCGGCGGCGCCTTCGGCATCGACTACGCCAGTCACCGCGGAGCGGTGAGCACGAGCTCGCCGACGGTGGCCGTCCTGGCCTGCGGCGCCGACCGGATCTATCCGGCCGCCCACCGGGAGATGCTCATGTTCCTCGGGCGCGAGCACGCGGTGGTGTCCGAGGCTCCGCTCGGTGCTGCGCCCCACCGGATCCGGTTCCTCGCTCGCAACCGGCTCATCGCGGCCCTCACTGCGGGCACGGTGATCGTCGAGGCCGCCGTCCGCAGCGGTGCCCTCAACACCGCCGGCTGGGCGCAGCGGCTCAACCGGGTGGTCATGGGCGTCCCGGGTCCGGTCACCAGCGCGACGTCCGTCGGGGTCCACCAGCTGCTGCGCAGCGGTGGAGCGGCCCTGGTGACCGGCGGCGCGGACGTGCTCGAGCTCGTCGGTGCCGCCGGGGAGCACCTTCCACCCGTGCCGCGCGCACCCGTGCGTCCCCGCGACGGCCTCGGGCTGCTCGAGAAGCGGGTGCTCGACGCCGTGCCGGCGGTCGCCGCTGCTCCGCCCGCCTCGATCGCCAGGGTCGCCGGGCTGGACGAGGCGGAGGTCCGGCCGACGCTGCTGCGGCTGGCGGCGGCGGGGTTCGTCGAGGACGTCACCGGAGGGTGGCGGTTAGGATCGGCGGCCCGTGCAGAGTCCTGAGACCACCCACCGGGTCCGCGCGGCTCCCCGAGCGCGGGCACCGGCCTTCCTAGACTCCGAGGGTGAGCGCCGGGTCTGTGGAGCCGGGGGAGACGACGGAACCCGTCGGCCTCCCCGAGCCACTGGCGCGGGTGATCGGCGACTACGAGCGCCACCTCGCCTCCGAGCGCGACCTGGCGCCGCACACGGTCAAGGCCTACTGCGGCGACATCGCGAACCTGCTGGACCACGCCCACCGGCTCGGGATGGGTGACGTCACCGAGCTCGACCTGCGCACGCTGCGGAGCTGGCTCGCCAAGCAGCAGACGATGGGGCGCTCGCGGACGACCCTGGCCCGCCGCGCGACCGCGGCCCGGGTCTTCACCGCCTGGCTGGCGCGTACGGGCCGGGCCCCCACCGACGCCGGATCGGCGCTCGGGTCGCCGAAGCCCCACCAGACGCTCCCGAGCGTGTTGCGGGTCGACGAGGCCCGCGAGCTCATCGCCGCCGCGACGGCGCTCGCCGACGACGGCAGCGCCCTCGGCCTGCGGGACGTGGCGATGCTCGAGCTCCTCTATGCGACCGGGATGCGGGTCGGCGAGCTGTGCGGGCTCGACGTCGACGACGTCGACCGCGACCGCAACGTCGTCCGGGTCTTCGGCAAGGGGCGCAAGGAGCGGACCGTGCCCTTCGGGCAACCGGCCGCCGCGGCGGTCGACGCCTGGCTGGTCCGGGGCCGACCGTCGGTCGCGCGGCCGGGCTCGGCAG
>NZ_JACEFC010000206.1:1504-3510 GCF_014180715.1 Nocardioides stalactiti
CGGCGGTCGACGCCTGGCTGGTCCGGGGCCGACCGTCGGTCGCGCGGCCGGGCTCGGCAGCGGCGCTGTTCCTCGGCGCGCGGGGCGGCCGGATCGACCAGCGCGCCGTCCGGACCCTCGTGCACCAGCGGATCGCCGAGGTGCCGGGCGCCCCGGACCTCGGGCCCCACGGACTGCGCCACACCGCCGCCACCCACCTGCTCGAGGGCGGCGCCGACCTCCGCTCGGTGCAGGAGCTGCTGGGTCATGCCTCCCTGGCGACCACCCAGCGCTACACCCACGTCACCACCGACCGGCTGCGCTCCGCCTACCGTCAGGCCCACCCGCGCGCCTGACGCTCACCAGGCGGGCGGGCGCGCCGGCGGGCGCCAGGCGTCGTACGGCAGCACGGCCAGCGGGGGAGTCCAGGGCCGCGCGTCCACCCCGCTGTCCCGCCACAGCGGCAGCAGGCGCACGGGACCCTCGCCCACCAGCGAGAGCGGGTCGAGATAGGTGTCGTCCCGCTTCCAGCCCCAGTGCAGGCACGCCCGCGGGGCGCAGTGGGAGGCGAACGCCTCGAGCGTCCCCAGCGCAGCCCCCGCTGCGACCCGCTCCCCGATGACCACGTCGGCCCCGACCGGCTCGTAGGTCGTGCGGGTGGCGCCGTGGCTGACCACGACCACCCCGCGCCCCGCCAGCGGCCCGGCGAAGGTGACGGTGCCGGCCATCGCCGTGTGCACCTGCTGGCCCGGGGTGCCGAGCAGGTCCACGCCGCGGTGCCCCGCGCCGTACGTCGATGCCGGCGGGTCGAAGCCGCGGACCACCTCCGGCTCGGGCCGCAGGGGCCAGCTGCCGACGGGGTCGGAGGGCTCCGCGGCTGCCGGGGCCAGGAGGAGCAGGTGGGGGAGAAGGGCTCCGCAGAGCCGCGCGCGCAGGGTCACCGGCCGAGCGTCGCGTGCCCGCCACCGGAGCCGCTGCGGCACCACCCCGGCCCTGGGGACAACGGCGACCGCGGAGGACCCTGGGGACGACTGCTGGCGATTCGGGGAAGGGGGCCGGGGACGGGTAGTCTGGGCGGACCGGTTCCGGACCGTCCGTCAGGGCTGCCCACGAACCGGAATACGCGCGTCAGCAGACCACGACGGTGCCCCCTCCGGGTGCCGACCGCCCGTGGGTGACGGCCCTCAGTCCCGAGTCATCGGGTCGGGCCGCACGCAGGCGCCAGGACCGAACTGAAAACAACCCCAATAGGAGAACACCACCATGGCTGTGGTCACTATGCGCCAGCTCCTCGAGAGCGGCGTCCACTTCGGACACCAGACCCGTCGCTGGAACCCGAAGATGAAGCGCTTCATCATGACCGAGCGCAACGGCATCTACATCATCGACCTGCAGCAGTCGCTGGCCTACATCGACCGCAGCTTCGCGTTCGTCAAGGACACCGTGGCGCGCGGCGGCACGATCATGTTCGTCGGCACCAAGAAGCAGGCCCAGGAGGCGATCGCCGAGCAGGCGACCCGCGTCGGCATGCCCTACGTCAACCAGCGCTGGCTCGGCGGCATGCTCACCAACTTCCAGACGGTGCACCAGCGGATCAACCGCCTCAAGGAGCTCGACGACATCGACTTCGACGACGTCGCCGGCAGCAGCCGCACCAAGAAGGAGCTGCTGCAGATGCGCCGCGAGCGCGACAAGCTGAACAAGTCGCTCGGCGGTATCCGTGAGATGACCCGGACGCCCTCCGCGGTGTGGATCGTCGACACGAACAAGGAGCACCTGGCCGTCGAGGAGGCGCGCAAGCTGCGCATCCCGATCATCGCCATCCTCGACTCCAACTGCGACCCGGACGACGTCGACTTCCCGATCCCGGGCAACGACGACGCCATCCGCGCGGTCGGCCTGCTGACCCGCGTCGTCGCCGACGCCGTCGCCGAGGGCCTCATCGCCCGCTCCGGCGTCAAGGGTGACGGTGCGGCCCCCGCCGCCGAGGAGCCGCTGGCCGAGTGGGAGCGCGAGCTCCTCGAGAA
>NZ_JACEFC010000207.1 GCF_014180715.1 Nocardioides stalactiti
ACCCCGGTCGCCGCCTTGGTCGCCTTCGCGCCCGAGACCTTGACCCGGCCGTCGGCGATGAGCTGCGCCGCCCGCTCACGGGACGGCGCGAGGCCACGTCGTACCAGCTCTGCGTCGAGCCGGAGCCGCCGCGGGGGCACCTCCGCCTCGGCCGTCAGGCCGGCCGCGTCGGCGTCGCGTCCGACCCGAGGTCCGGGTCGTCGAGCGCCCGACGCAGCTCGGAGTGGGCGGTCTCGAAGACCGCCGCGTGCTCGTCGAGCGGTCGGGCGTCCAGGCCCGCCACCAGGTCGAGCACGCTGTCGATGGAGGTGATGCCGGTCGGCGCCGGGAGGTGCCCCGTTCCGTCCGATACCGCCGCGCCTCCGGGTTCCTCGGTCATGGCAGCGAGGTTACCGTCCCGACCCGGCCACCGCCGGGATCCCCAGCCCCGTGATGTCAGCCACCGTCCCGGTGACGTCCCGGTGGTCCCACCCTGCGACCGCGGCGACCCGCCACCAGTCGTCGGCGGCGCCGTCCCCGTCGATGACGAGCGCACCGTCGCGGACGACCCCGCGCCAGCCGCCCGACGACCAGCCGTCGTCGGCACGTCCGGGTGCCGGGTGCGGCACCACGAGACCGCCCAGGTCGGACGAGAGGTAGCTCGGGCGCTCCTCGGGACGAGCCGCGACCAGCTCGGGGAGGCGGGTCACCCCGGTCAGGACGAGCAGAGAGTCGATCCCGGCGTTCCGCGCACCCGCGATGTCGGTGTCGAGCCGGTCGCCCACCATCAACGGCCGGCGGCCGCCGGCCCGGCGCACGGTCTCGTCGATCAGCGGCCGCTGCGGCTTGCCCGCCACGACCGGGGTGACGCCGGTGAACCGGCTCAGCGTGTCGATGAGGACGCCGTGGCCCGGCGCCAGCCCGAACGGGGTCGGGATGGTGCCGTCGGCGTTGCTCGCGAGCCAGGGCAGACCGTCCCGGACGCGCACGGCGACCCGCATGATGTCGCGCCAGAGCACGTCAGGCCCGTAGCCGGTCGCGACCGCGACCGCGTCGTCGTCGACCCCGACGGGGACGAGCCCGGCCTCGCGCAGCGCGGCGTGCAGTCCGTCACCGCCCAGGCAGACGATCGCGGAGCCGGTGCCGTGCCTCTCGGCGAGCAGGTGGGAAGCCGCCTGGGCCGACGTCACGACGTCACCAGTGGCGGCGAGGACGCCGAGCTCGGTGAGGTGCTCGGCCACTGAGGCAGGCGTGCGGGCGGCGTTGTTGGTGATGAACGCCGTCCGCATCCCGCTCGCTCGTACCCGCCGCACATGGTCGGCCGCGCCCGGGACCGCGTCACGGCCCACGTAGACAACGCCGTCGAGATCGAGCATCGCCACGTCGTAGGCGACGGTCAGCGGAACGGTCGATGCGGCCAACACGGGGCCAGCCTCTCAGGTCGGCCGTCCATTCCTCCGTACGATGCCCTGATGGACGCAGGACAGGTGGTGACCCCGCCGTACGTCGCGGGCCCGCTGCGGCTCCTGCCGTTCCCGGGACTCATGCTGGCGCCCCACCGCGTCGGTGATCCGTCGACCGGGCGCGCGTTCGCCCGCCCCTACCGCGGCGTCGCCGCCCGGCTGCTCCGGTGGCAGGCCCGAGGGCTGCTCCGGCGGGACGACGAGCCCGCGCTCTACGTCCACGAGTACACCGCCGCCGGCATCACGATCCGCGGCCTCGTCGGCGCTCTCGACGTGTCCCGACGAGCCACCCGGCCCGAGGACCGGGCGGTGCTCCCGCACGAAGGCATCCACCCCGCACAGGCCGACGACCTGGCCGACCGGATGTCGGAGATGGGCCTCAACCCGGCGCCGATCCTCCTCGTGCACAACGGCACCGCCCGTCTCGGCGAGCTCGTGAGGACGGTCGTCGCCGCCACACCGGAGCACGAGTTCACCGACCGGGGCGAGCAGCAGCACCGGATCTGGGCCGTGCGCGACCCGGCGGTCCTGGCCGAGGTCGCCGACCAGCTGAGCGGATCGCGCGCCCTCATCGCCGACGGGCACCACCGCTACGCGGCCTACCTGCGGCTCCAGCGCCGCCACCCGGGGGGCGCGTGCGACCTCGGCCTGGCGATGCTGGTGGACCAGCGCGCGACTCCCCTGTTCCTCGGACCGATCCACCGCAGCTTCACGGGCACCAGCCTCGAGGACCTCCGCGGCGCAGCGGAGAGCATCGGGATGCATTGCGAGTCCCGCACCCAGTCCGAGGCGGTCGCCGCGCTCGGGCCGAGCACGCTCGCCGCGACCGACGGCGACGACTGGGCCGTCCTCCGGCTCGAGGTCCCGCCGGACCGTGCGGCCGTCGAGGTCCTCCACCGCCAGCTGGTGCCGGCGCTGGCCCACGGCCCCACGAGCACCGGGTACCACCACACCGTCGACGACGCGCTCGCCGCAGCCAACCCGCGCTCCGCGCTCGCCGTCCTCATGCCGGCGCCGAGCGTCGACCTCGTCCAGCAGATCGCCGAGGACGACCGCCTGCTGCCGGAGAAGGCCACCTCGTTCCAGCCGAAGCCGAGCCTGGGCGTCCTCATCCGGTCGCTCCGCGACGGATCAGACGCGCCGACCTGACCTCGACCTCCACCCGCGACGCCGTCGCGCCGCCCGACCGGTAGAACCGTCGCCTCAACGAGCCGGCGACCTGCACCTCGTCGCCCGGTCGCCAGCCCGACACCGACCTCCTGGTCCGGGCTTCCCACGCGCAGCAGTCCAGGACGTCCACGCTCGGGCTTCGTCGGCCGTCGGTCCGGGCACGGACCGGCAACCGAGCGACGATGACGCGGAAGACACACATCTCGTCACCGCTCGGCAGGACGCGCACCTCGGGGTCTCCCGACACCGTGCCGCGCAGGCGCACCTCGTTGGGTTGTGCGCCCGGATCAATTCTCATGCTCATCCGGCACCTCCTCGAGACCCATCAACGAGCAGAGCCCGCCGCCGCGCACCACCGCGGAGGTGCGGATGTGGAAAGCGCCACCGCCGCTCGCTCGGCGGGACGGAGAGCGGGCCACGAGCTGCCACGAAGAATGTCGGGAACACGCCGAAAAATAGCCAACGGGCTATCAGAAAGAATTCTGATAGCCCGTTGGAAAGAATGTCCGGCGGCGTCCTACTCTCCCACATCCTCGCGGTTGCAGTACCATCGGCGCTGACAGGCTTAACTTCCGGGTTCGGTATGGAGCCGGGTGTTTCCCTGTCGCTATGGCCGCCGTAACTCTATGAACCCCTCTTGTGGCCCACGTGTGTGGGTGGGGGTTGGATCGTGGACGCGATTTGTAGTGTGTTTACGCTGAAACCCAGCACACAAACGTCAAACCAGTGGTTTGTTGGTTGTGTTGGGGGTTTGTGTGGCAAGT
>NZ_JACEFC010000208.1:0-1203 GCF_014180715.1 Nocardioides stalactiti
GGCGGCTCCCCCGCCGGCTTCGGCAGCCGCGACCCGGCGACCCGGGTGACCACGATCAACGGCGGGCTCGCCGGCACCACGCTGACCTGGATCCGTCCCGGGGACTCCGTCCTCGACGGATTCCGGATCACCGGCGGGGAGGCGCCCCTCGACGAGTTCGGCCGCGGCTACGGGTCCGGCCTCTACGTCGACCACCAGGACACCCCCGGGCACATGACGATCACCCACAACGTCTTCGAGGGCAACGACGACGGCCAGGACTTCACCGATTGCGACCGCTGCGTCTTCGGCGGCGCGATCGCCGTCGGCGCGTGGGACGACAACAGCAGCGCGACGATCAGCGAGAACGTCATCCGCGACAACCGGGCCGTCATGGCCGCGGCCGTCTTCGCGTCGGTGGAGCTGCTGCTCGAGCAGAACCTGATCGAGGACAACGCCGCCGGTGGAGACCACGGCGGCGCGCTGTTCCTCTCCGGCGACGGCACCGTGCTCCGCCAGAACCTGGTCCGTGGCAACAGCGTCGGCGACCAGGCCGGGTACGGCTGGGGAGGCGGCGGCATCTTCACCGGGAGCGACACCGAGACCAAGCCCGCTGCCCTCCTCGAGGCCAACCGGTGGATCGGCAACGAGTCCCCGAGCCACGGCAGCGCCTTCTTCGTCGACGAGGCCGCGCACGCCGAGATCGTCGGCGACCTCTTCCACGACAACGTGTGCAACGTCGACGGGGTGCTCTACCTGGACGGCGGCTCGTCGTACGGCTCGACCGCGCTCGTCGAGAACGTCACCATCACCGCCAACTCGTGCCCGGCCGGGGCCGACGGCGCCGGGATCCTCGCCGAGGGCGGCTCCCGCCTCGACCTCCGCAACAGCATCGTGACCGGGAACGGCGGGGACACCGAGGTCTGGCAGTGCAACGCGTGCCAGTCGACGCCACCGGCGTCCAACTCGACGATCACCTACAGCCTGGTCGGGCCCAGCACCGGCGCGGTCACCCGCGGGACCGGCGTCGTCACCGGCGCGCCGCTGTTCGTCGCCGCGGCGGGCGACGATTTCCACCTCCAACCCGCGAGCCCGGCCGTCGACGCCGCTGACCCGGCCTCGACCGTCGGCTCCGAGCCGGCACCGAACGGCGGACGCCGCAACGCAGGTGCCTACGGCGGCACCGACGAAGCGACCACCAGCGACGACGGCCCCCCGCCGCCC
>NZ_JACEFC010000208.1:1219-3350 GCF_014180715.1 Nocardioides stalactiti
CCCCCCGCCGCCCACGACGCCGACGTCGGTGACCACATCGCTGGGCCGGGTCCCGAAACCGAGTCGCACCGGACTGGCGACGGTCGTCGTCGCGGTCCCCGACGACCGGCCCGCGGCGACCGGCGACGTGCGGGTCCGGCTGATCAAGAAGGACGGCACCCGGAAGCAGGTCGTCGGCACGCTCGCGGGAGGCGCCGTCACCATCGTCCTGCCGCGGCTCTCCCTCGGGCGGTGGCGCGCGGCGGCCCGCTACCTCGGCGACAGCTCGTACCTCCCGCTGAGCGCGACGGTCGTCCGGTTCCGGGTGCGGCGATGAGAGGGCGCACGGCGTCAGCGGTCACGCTCGCGCTGGCCTGCTCCGTGGCGACCCTCCTCCCTGCGCCCGTCCACGCCGACGACCCCGTCCCGGGCCTGCCACCGCCGGCCGCTGACGTGTGGGACGGCAGCTGCGACGACCCCGCCACCGGCACGACGTACGACGTCGGTCCCGGGCGGCCGTACACGACGATCGGCGCGGTCCCGTGGCTGAGCCTGGGCCCTGGGGACCGGGTGCGGATCCACGCACGTCCAGCCCCGTACAAGGAGAAGATCCTCGTCGTCGGCCAAGGCACGGAATCGGAGCCGCTCAGCGTCTGCGGAGTCGCCGACAGCGAGGGCAACCGGCCTGTCATCGACGGCGCCGACGCCACCACCCGGCCCGACATGCGCTCAGACTTCGAAGCGACGCAGCAGCGCGGCGTCATCACCCTCGCAGCGCCCGACGGCACTCCGTGGGGCACCAAGCCGCGGTACGTCGTCATCGACGGGCTGGAGGTCACGGGCGGCTACCCCGGCAACACGTTCACCGACTGGGCGGGCATCACCCGGACCTATCCCGACAACGTCGCCGGCATCTTCGTCGAACGCGGCGAGTGGGTGACCGTGCGCGACACCGTCATCCGCGGCAACGCCAACGGGCTGTTCGTCGCGTCCGGCGACGAGGAGGCCAGCGTCTCGCGGCACGTGCTCGTCGACGGCAACGCCTTCCTCGACAACAGCGTCGTCGGCCGGGACCGGGAGCACCACTCCTACATCGAGGCCGAGGACGTCGTCTACCAGTTCAACCACTACGGCGACACTCGCGCCGGATCGCTCGGCGGTGCCCTCAAGGACCGCTCGACCGGCACCGTCGTCCGGTTCAACGAGATCGAGGGCGGCCTCCGGGCGGTGGACCTTGTCGAGGCACAGGACAGCTTCCCGATCTTCGGTGACCTCCCGGCGTACCGCGAGACCTGGGTCTACGGCAACGTCGTCGACCTCACCCACGGGGACGCGGCGTACGCGATCCACTACGGCGGCGATTCCGGCAGCGAGGACACCTACCGCAAGGGCACGCTCTACTTCTTCAACAACACCGTGGTCTACCGGTTCGACCAGAGTGAGCAGTACAACGCGTCGGTCTTCGACCTCGCCACCCCCGACGAGACCGCGGAGATCTGGGGCAACGTCTTCTCCGCCGGGCCCGCGACGACCGGAGCCACTCCTCTCGAGCTCTCCCTCGAGCGTGGGAGCGGGGTCCACCACCTCGGCGTCAACGTCATGAGCCCGGCCATGGTGCAGTGGCGCAGCGACACCCACACCGGATCCATCACCGGCTGGTCGAGTCGCGTCACCGCCGCGAACCTCGGGTTCACCGACCTGCCCGGATCCGACTTCCGACCGACGGACGTCTCGCCGCTCGTCGACGTCGGCGCCACCGCACCGGTCGCGGTGCCGGCCCGGCACGCGCTGGCCTACCAGTACGTGCCCGACCAGCTCGCGCTCGGTCGGCCCGTCAACGGCCCGGCCGTCGACGCCGGCGCCTACGAGAACGGACCGGCCACCTCGGTCGGTGATCCCGGACCGGACCTGGCGACGCCGGCGTTCACCGTCACCGTCCCGGCGCTCCGCTACGGAGAGGCGGCCGCGATCGGGGCCACCGTGACCGGCGACGGCGCACCGGCCACCGGCACGGTCACCCTCCGCGAGGGCGCCCGGGTCATCGACACCTCACCGCTCTCCGCCGGAACCGCCAGCCTGACCGTGGCTGCCGGCGATCTCAGCCCTGGCAGCCACGCGCTCGTCGTCGAGTACGGCGGAGACGAGTCGGTCG
>NZ_JACEFC010000209.1 GCF_014180715.1 Nocardioides stalactiti
CCCCCGACGACGAGGGCCGGGCCGAGGTGCCCCGCCTGGTCGCCGACGGGCTGGTCGAGGCCGGCCCGTGGGAGGCGCAACGGCACGTCGTCCTCACCCGGACCGGTCGGCTGCTCGCCGACGCGGTCGTGAGACGGCTGATCGCCTGAGATCCGGCGGTCCGGTCGACTACCGTCGGCGCCATGTCCGACCAGGTCCCGCCCCCCGAGCCCGATCCGTCGCCCTCCGCGGCGCCGACCCAGCTGCCCACCCCGTCGCCCACCCAGCCGCCGGGCCCCGGGATGACGCCCCCGCCGGCACCAGGGATGACCCCGCCGCCGGCCCCGGGGTACCCGGCGCCGCCGAGCGTGCCGCCCGCACCGGGCTTCGCGCAGCCGCCCGGCCAGGCCTACCAGCCCTACGGCACCTCGCCGCCCCAGAGCGGCTTCCCGATCAGCATCGCGTCGTCGGCGAAGGTGCCGGGCCAGATCGACCCCGAGACCGGCCTGCCGTACTCCGACAAGGAGCGGCTGATGGCGGGTCTGCTCCAGCTGCTCCCGCTGATGGTCGGGGTCGCCGGCGTCGGTCGGCTCTACACGGGCCACACGGCGATCGGGATCGTCATGCTCGTCGGCACCATCAGCGGCTGGGTGATGACCTGCCTGCTCATCGGCCTGCTGTGGGCGGTCCCGATCTGGATCTGGGGCCTCGTCGACGGGATCCTCATGCTCACCAACAAGCGCTTCACCGACGCCGACGGGCGCCTGCTGCGCTGAACTCGTCGGTCGGGTCCGGGGTGCTCAGTCGACGGTGACGAAGTCGATGAGCTCCTCGACCCGGCCGAGCAGCTCGGGCTCGAGGTCCGCGAACGAGCCGACCTTCGACAAGATGTGCTGCCAGGCGCGGGCGATGTCGGCCTGGTCGCGGTGCGGCCAGCCGAGGTGCTGGCACACGCCCTTCTTCCACTCGACGTTGCGCGGGATCGTCGGCCACGCCTTCAGGCCGATCCGCTCGGGCTTCACGGCCTGCCAGATGTCGACGTACGGGTGTCCGACGATCCGGACGTGCGGCCCGTTCGGACCGCGCACGATGGCGTCGGCGATCCGCGACTCCTTGGAGCCGCGGACCAGGTGGTCGACGAGGACGCCGACCCGGCGCTGCGGGCCGGGCTTGAACGACACCAGGTGGTCGGCGAGGTCGTCGACCCCCCCGAGGTACTCGACCACGACACCCTCGATGCGCAGGTCGTCGCCCCACACCTTCTCGACGAGCTCGGCGTCGTGCCGTCCCTCGACGAAGATCCGGCTCGCCCGCGCCACCCGCGCCTTGGCGCCGTGGACGGCGACCGAGCCGCTCGCCGTGCGCGTCGGCTTCGCCGGCGCCGCCGTACGACGGACCGGGGCGGTGAGGATGACCGGCTTGCCCTCGAGCAGGAAGCCGGGGCCGAGCGGGAACGTCCGGCGCTTGCCGCGCCGGTCCTCCAGGGTGAGCGTGTGCAGGTCCCGGTCGACGGCGACGATCTCGCCGCAGAAATCGCCCATGACCTCCTCGACCACGGCGCCGAGCTCCGCCGGGGCTTCGACCGCCCGCCCGTTCTTGGGCTTGTTCCAGTCCCCGGACAGCACGTCGGTCCCGTAGCGATCGTTCACGACCGGCAACCGTACGGGCCGGGGCGGTCGCGGCGGTGCTCCCGCGCCGTGACCGGGAAGACACGGCGTTTCGGTGGACGGGGCACCTGCCGGGAGGTCAGACTCGAGGGGTGCTCGATCGCATCACCGCGGGTCTGTACGAGCGCCTGGGGTCGCGGTACTGGGCAGTGCTCGCGATCGGCCAGGCGGCCGTCAGCGTGCTCGTCGCGCTGCTGACGATCGTCATCATCGCCTCCTACTACGACGCCGACCCGCACGGCGTGGCCCGGCTGGCGGGCTTCGCGGCACTGCTGACGGTCATCGCGTCGCTCCTCGCCTCGCTCCGCACCCGCAACGCGTTCTGCGCGATCCGGACCTGGCGGGAGACCCCCGACCCGACGCCGGAGGAGACGGTGACGGCGTGGGAGACGGCGGCGACGCTGACCTACCGCCAGTACCGGGGCAATTCCTGGTGGGTCAACCCGTTCGTCGTGCTGCCGACGTCTCTCTTCAGCATCCAGCTGTTCGACCTGGGATGGAAGGACTTCTTCGTCCTGGTCCTCGCGTGTGTGGTGCCGGCCGCCTACGCCACGATCATGAGCTACTCCGCGGGCGAGCTGCTGTCGCGCCCGCTGGTGACCGACATCGCCAAGGAGCTGCCCGACGACTTCCCGTTCCGGCGGGTCGGGCTCCCGGTGCGCAAGCGCATCCTGCTCGGCCCGTCGATCTACACGATCGCGAGCGGCCTGCTCGTCGCCAGCCTGGTCGGTGCGCGCGAGGGCTCCGACAACCTGGTGCTGGCGGTGGTCGCGTCGATCGGTGTCGGCCTGGCGCTCTCCCACGAGCTGTCGATGCTGCTCGCCGACGCGATCACCGTGCCGATCGACCGGGTCCGCAAGGCGATGCACCAGGTGGCCCACGGCGACCTCGGCGTACGAGTGCCGGTGACCACCGCCGACGAGCTCGGCGAGCTCGCCCACGACTTCAACCTGATGGCGCGCGGGCTCGAGGAGCGCGAGCAGATGCGCGAGGCGTTCGGGACCTACGTCGACAAGGAGGTCGCGGCGCTCATCCTCTCCGGGCAGTTCCCCGAGGAGGGCGTCGAGGTCGACGTCTCGATCATGTTCTGCGACGTCCGCGGGTTCACGTCGTACGCCGAGCGCGCGCCGGCGACCGAGGTGGTCGCCACCCTCAACCGACTGTTCTCGGTGATGGTGCCGATCGTCGACCGGCACGGCGGCCACGTCGACAAGTTCATCGGCGACGGCCTGCTTGCGGTGTTCGGCGCCCCGGAGGTCTTCGAGGACCACGCCGACCGGGCGTTCGCCGCTGCTCGGGAGATCGTCGAGGCGACCGCGTCGATCGGCACCGGCCTCAGCGTCGCGGCCGGGGTCAACACCGGCCGCGTGGTGGCGGGATCGATCGGCGGCGCCGGCCGCCTCAACTTCAGCGTCATCGGTGACGCGGTCAACGTCGCCGCCCGGGTCGAGGCTGCGACCCGCCAGACCGGCGACGACGTCCTCATCACCGCGGCGACCGCCGCGATGCTGCGCGCCGAGGTGCCGCTCGTGTCCCGCGGCAGCCTGCCGCTCAAGGGCAAGGCCGAGCCGCTCGAGCTCTTCGCCCCCGCCGGCGAGGTGCTGCCGGAGGGGATGACGATCGCATCCGAGATCGGCTGACCCTCGACGAACCCGCAGGGTTGGGTCGACGGACCCGCAGGGTTGGGGCG
>NZ_JACEFC010000021.1 GCF_014180715.1 Nocardioides stalactiti
CTTGAGGTCGAGCTGCCCGGAGACCGGGACGACGGCGACGGTCAGGGTGCCGTCGACGTCGGCGAGGAGCGTCTTGAACACCCGCGCCGGTTCGATGCCGAGGGCCGCCGCGGCCTCCTCCCCGTAGGAGTCCGACCGCGGGTCGTGGTCGTACTCGTGGACGGTGAAAGCGACCCCGGCCGCGGCGAGCGCGGTCGTCGCCGGCGTCCCGGCGCGCTGCTTCTTCGCCACTGTGGGGCCGCCTAGTTGGGGGACCAGCGCGTCCGGGCGACCTCGGTCGCCGGCAGCGAGGTGATGACGTTCATCGCCCGCAGCTCGGTCCGGAGGAGCTCGGTCACGAGCACCAGCCGCTCCTCGGCGTCCGAGGCCTCGAGCAGCTGTTGGCGCTCGGCCATGGGCAACGGGGCACAGGCCGCCAGCACCCAGGAGAGGTACGTCGGGTCGGTCGGCAGCGCGCCGCGGTAGGGGTCGGCCGAGATCTCGCTGAGAGCCATCCGGTAGGCGGTGAACGTGGCGCGCGCCCGGTTGAGCAGCTCGTCGGGGACCGGGACGGTCGGCTCGGGCAGCTCCTCGACCTCGCCGAGCGGGAACAGGTCGCCCTTGTCGAGCTTGTCGAGGCGGATCCGGTCGCGACCCACGGCGACGATGTCGAACGTCCCGTCCGGGTGGGCCTCCGCCTCGGTGAGCTGGAGCCGGACCCCGACGCGGAACAGGGACTGGGCGCCGTGGTCGCCGACCTCGTAGCCCTCCCGGATCGCGACCGACCCGAAGATGCGCTCGGCCGGGTCCTCGATCCGCAGCAGGTGGTGCATGAGGGCCCGGTAGCGGTCCTCGAAGACGCGCAGCGGCACCGTGACACCCGGGAACACCACGCTGTTCAGCGGGAACATCGGGATCCGGTCGCTCACACCGCCAACTTAGCGGCCCGGGCGGCGGCTACCGGGCAAGCACGTCGCGGATCGCGCGCATGACGACCTCGGGCCGGTCCTGTTGGATGGAGTGGCCGGTGTCCTTCACGAAGATCAGCTCGCCGTTCGACGACTCGGCGGCCAGCTCCTCGTGCGAGGCGTTGATCGCCGCAACGGTGGCCTCGTGGTAGCTGTCCGGCAGTCCCTCGGGACGCGTCGGCAGCGGAGCCTGCAGGACCACCACCGGGAGGTCGCCGAAGAGGGGACCTGGTTGGTCGAGCAGCGCGATCGCCTGTTCGTCACGTCGGATCTCGACGAGTCGCTCCGGGTTGTGCTCCGGGTGGGTGATGACCTCGCCCAGGAACACCCGTTCGTCCTGGAGCGCCTGGCTCTCACCCGGTCGTTCGGGCGGCAGCGCCGCGATCTGGGCAGTGTTGAGCCGTGGCGGTTGGGCGTCGACGAGCACGATGCCCGCGATCCGGTCGGCGTAGGCTCCGGCGGCACCGATGATCGGGAAGACACCGGCCGAGTGGCCGGCCAGGACGACCGGCTCGTTGAGGTCGGACCCGTCGAGCACCGCTTCGAGCTCGCCGACCTGGTCCTCGAGGTCGCGCTCCTCGGCGACCGGTGGATAGCTGTTCCCGACGCCGGCCCGGTCGTAGCCGCAGACGTGGTGTCCCTCGCGGGCGAGGTCGAGCGCCATCGGCCACCAGGACTCGATCGTGAGGGTCGCGCCGGAGACCAGCAGCACCGTCGGCTCGTCGTCGACCTTGTCGCCCCAGCAGCGGACGTACACGTCGTAGTCGCCGGCGTCGACGTACTCGTTCACGTCGGCCACCGAACCGGGCGCGGAGGACGGGTCGGCGGTGCTGGGCTCGGTGCTGGGCTCGGTGCTCGGCTGCCGGTCGGCGCCGGCGTCCTGGCTGTCCGCGGAGCCGGAGCAGCCGGTCATCAGGAGTGCGGTCGCGAACCCGAGTGCGACGACGGGGGAGCTGCGTCGTGCCATGGGACCACGTTCCTCCGCGGCGCCCGCCCGGGCAACGGGGCTGCGACGTGACCCTCGTTACGCGCGGGCCGCAGGGTAGGTCGGGTCATCCCTCGCGCAGCCAGGCGAGGACCGCTCGGACTCGGCGGTGCTCGTCGGGGGTCTGGTGGAGGTCGAGCTTCGCCATGATCCGGGCGACGTGGCTCTCGACGGTCTTGGTCTCGATGACCAGCCGCTCGCCGATGCCGGCGTTGGAGCAGCCCTGCGCCATCAGCTCGAGGACGGTGCGCTCCCGCTCGCTCAGCCGGCTCAGCCGGATCGCCAGGGACTGGCGGCCGAGCAGGTGCGCGATGACGTCGGGGTCCATGACGGTGCCGCCGCCGGCGACGGTCTCCAGCGCGCCGACAAGGACGGAGACGTCGACGACGCGGTCCTTGAGGAGGTAGCCGAACCCGCGCGGCGCGTCCCGTGCGAGGTCGGCGACGTAGCGGCTCTCGAGGGACTGCGACAGCAGCAGGATGCCGAGCCCGGGATGGCGGGCGCGGAGGTCCGCGGCGGCCCGGGCGCCCTCGTGGGTGAACGTCGGTGGCATCCGGATGTCGACGACCGCGATGTCGGGCGCCACCTCGTCCACGAGGGTCAGCAGGGCGTCGGCGTCGGGTGCGGTTCCCACGACCTCGACACCGGCCTGGGTGAGCAGGCTGGTGAGCCCCTGCCGGAGCAGGCCCGAGTCGTCGGCGATCACGACCCGCACGGCAGCGTCACCTCCACCGTCGTCCCGTCGTCGTCCGAACGGACCTGGAGGGTGCCGCCGGCCGACTCGACCCGGTCGTGGAGACCGCGCAGACCCGAGCCGGTCGGGTCGGCGCCGCCGAGGCCGTCGTCGGAGACCCGGAGCCGCAGCACCCCGTCGCCGCCCCGCGTGCCCAGGACCTGGATCCGGCTCGCGTTCGCGTGCTTGTGGGCGTTGGTGACGGCCTCGGCGACCACCAGCCAGGCGGTGAACTCCGCGGCCGGGTCGAAGCGGGCGGCGTCGACGTCGACCTCGATCGGCACGGGGGAGCGACGGGCCAGGTCGTCGACCACCCCGGCGAGCCCACCGTCCACGAGCGCCGCCGGGTGGAGGCCGTTGGCCAGGTCGCGCAGCTCCTGGGCGGCTCGTCTGGCCTCCTCGGCGCCGTGGACCAGTGCGTCGCGCATCGTGCCGGGGTCCCCGCCCAGCTGCGCCGCCTGGAGCTCGAAGGCGAGCGCCAGCAGGCTCTGTTGCGCGCCGTCGTGCAGGTCGCGCTCGATCCGCCGACGTTCCTCGCGCTGGGCCTGGGACAGGCGACGCCGCGAGGCGGCGATCTCGACGAGCCGACGACCGAGCTCGGCGCGGAGCCGGGTGTTGTCGAGCTCGGCGGCGGCGATCCGACCGACCTGCGCGACCGTGGCCCGGTCACAGGCGCGGGGGTCGTAGCCGATGCGCGCGACCACCCGTTCGCTGCGGGTGACCTCGACGTGCTCCGCGGGCGTGACCGTCGGCTCACCGGCTCCTCCCACCCAGCCGCCGGGCCCCGGGTAGGCGACGGTGAGCGTCGGGTCCCCGAGCGCGCGCTGCAGCAGCGCCTCCGGGTCGAGCCCGGCGCGCGCCTCGGCCACGGCGCCACGGACCACCTGCGCGGCCTCGTACCCGCGGCGGTTGAAGCGGCGGTCGATGGCGTCCTGGAGGCCTCGGCGGAGCGGCCCCGCGGCGAGGGCGGCCGCGACCGCGCCCGTCGTGGCGGTCGCGACCGGTGACGGTGACCAGGCCGCCCCGACGTGGGCGCCGAGCCACACCACGCAGGCATAGATGGCGACGAGGACGGCCGACACCAACGAGTAGGTGAGGGTGGTCGCCACGACACGCTCGACGTCGTACAGGCGGTAACGGAGCACGGACATCCCGGCGACCGCGGGGATCAGCACCAGGAACAGGGCGAGCGTGCCGACGATGAACGCGCCGTTGTCGGTCGTGACCGCATAGAGGTGGACGGGGATGACCGCAGGGAGGGGGACGACCGCGAGCACCAGCCACAGCAGCCGTTGCCGTTCGTCGCCCGTGGCCCGGCGCCAGCGGACGACGAGGGACGCGCCACCCAGGAGGAGGCCGACAGCCACGACGCCGAACGCCAACCGGGATCCGATCGTCGGGTACGGCGCGATCGACGGGATCGCCCAGGGGTTGCCGACGCGGTCGTAGGGCGAGCTCAAGGGTTGGTCGCTGATCACCGACAGCGCGAGGAAGACCGCCGAGGCCACGATCGTGACGGCGCCGACCCGTCGCCAGCGGTCCGAGAGATAGGTGCCGGTGGGGGTGAGCAGCAGGATCAGGGTGAGCAGCGTCCACCAGGGCAGGAAGATCTTGTCGGCGACCACCGCCGCGGCCTCGGCGCCGCCGATCTCGGGCGGGTCGACGATCGCGGCATGGATGAACCATTCCTCGACCACGCCGGCGGCCAGGACCGACACCGAGAGGCCGAGGAACAGCCAGCCGACCGGGTGCCGCGGGTGGCTGCGCGCGATGACGAGTCCGACGGCAGCCGGACCGAACGCCGCGAGGACGAAGAGCCACACCCACGGGTCCAGCAGGGAGTCGACGTGCTCGCCGTACCCGTCGCGCTCCAGGCGCAGGTCGAGCAGCAGCATCACCACGACCGCGGTGACCTCGGCGGCGAGCACGCCTCCGGCCAGTGCCGTGGCGGAGCGCCTGGACATCCCCATGCCCTTCATGGTGGCAGCGTCCGGGCCGGTCGGCGTCAGGGTTCACACCTAAACGAGGACGGGTGGGCGCTCCGACGCGGCGGCCGGGGTCGGCGGCGGAGATTGGGGTCCTGCAAATCGCTCCCCGAAAGGAACCGTCATGACCCAGCTCACCGCCCCCACCGAGACCCCCTCCCGCTCCGCGCCCGGCTTCCGCCGGCGCACCCTCGTCGGTGTCGCCGTCGGCTTCCTCGTCCTCTACGGCGCGATGATGGCCAGCGGCGGCGACTTCGAGCACGACGCGAAGCTCGCCGACGTCACCGACCACTTCGGCGGGATCAGCGAGCGCGCCAGCCAGATCGGCTCGTACGCCGGCATGGTGCTCGTCGCGCTGGTGCTCTTCTTCGGTGCCGGGCTGCGCAACGCGCTCCGCCGATCCGGGGCGACCTGGACCGCCGACGTCGTCCTGCTCGGCTTCGGGGCGCTCGCCGCCACGTTCGCCTCCTGGGGCGTGATCGACGCCGCACTCTGGCGCGCCGTCGAGTACGGCGACGAGTCCGCGGTGCGGGCGCTGCTCGTCCTCGGCGACGTCTCGTTCCTGCCGCTGATGGCCAGCATGATCGCCATCTACGTGGGGTCGGGCCTCGCCGGCCTGTCCTCGGGCAGCCTGCCCAAGTGGCTCGCCGTGCCGTCGATCGTCATCGGCGCGATCGCTCCGCTCGGGCCGCTCGGCTTCGTCGGCGCCCTGCTGCTCCCGATCTGGGCCGTGGCGGTCGCGCTGACGGTGCGAACCGACCGGTAGGTGGGGACCGGTCGCGTCCTGCGGGCGGGGTGCACGTGCGCTCCGTCCGCAGGACGTTGCCGTGTGCGGCGGAGAGACGTCCGAACCGTAGAATCGCCTCATGGCCCTCATCCGTCGCATCGACCTGCGCCCGGTCGTCGATGCCGCTGACGCACCGTTGTCAGCGGCCGACTACCGCGCAGCCGTGCCCCGCGCCGACTTCGACGTCGAAGCCGCGGTGCCGGCGGTGCATGCGATCTGCGAGGACGTGCGGGTCCGGGGCGTCGAGGCGATCCGGGAGCTCGGTGAGCGCTTCGACGGCGTCCGGGTCGACGACATCCGGGTGGCTCCCGAGGCCCTGACGACCGCGCTCGAGCAGCTGGACCCGAAGATCCGCGCCGGCCTGGAGGAGTCGATCCGTAGGCTGCGGGCGACCTGCGCCAACGAGCTCGAGACCGATGCGGTCACCGACCTCGGGCCGGGTGCCCGGGTGACCCACCGCAAGGTGCCGGTCGGCCGGGTCGGTCTCTACGTCCCGGGCGGCCTCGCACCGCTGGTGTCGAGCGTGCTGATGAACGTCGTGCCCGCCCAGATCGCCGGCGTCGAGTCGATCGCGCTGTCCAGCCCGCCGCAGAAGGAGTTCGGCGGCGCCGTCCACCCGACGATCCTCGCCGCCTGCGCGCTGCTCGGCGTCGAGGAGGTGTACGCCGTCGGCGGTGCCCAGGCGATCGCGATGTTCGCCTACGGCGTCGAGGACGACACCGTGAAGGTCGACAAGGTCGACCTCGTCACCGGCCCCGGCAACATCTACACCGTCACCGCCAAGCGCCTGCTCAAGGGGCAGGTCGGCATCGACTCCGAGGCCGGTCCGACCGAGATCGCGATCCTGGCCGACGACACCGCGGACGCCGCGTTCGTCGCCGCCGACCTGATCAGCCAGGCCGAGCACGACCCGCTCGCCGCGGCGGTGCTCGTCACGACCTCGGAGACCCTGGCCGACGACGTGGACGCCGAGATCGAGAAGCAGGTCGCCGCGACCAAGCACGTCGAGCGGATCCGGACGTCGCTGGGCGGTCCCCAGTCCGGCATCGTCTTCGTCCGCGACCTCGAGCAGGGCCTCGCCGTCGTCGACGCCTACGCGGCGGAGCACCTCGAGATCCACACCGAGGACGCCTCGTCCTGGGCCGCCCGCGTGCGCAACGCCGGCGCGATCTTCGTCGGCCCCTACGCGCCGGTCAGCCTGGGCGACTACTGCGCCGGCTCCAACCACGTGCTGCCCACCGCGGGCTGCGCCTGCCACTCGTCGGGACTGTCCGTGCGCGCGTTCACCAAGTCGGTGCACGTCGTCGACTACTCGCGCGAGGGGCTGGCCGATGTCGCCGACCACGTCGTCACCCTCGCGGGTGCCGAGGACCTGCCCGGTCACGGCGCCGCCGTGAGCGTCAGGTTCTCGGAGTGAGCGACACGTTCCCGCCGATCCGCGAGGAGCTGCGAGGCATCGAGCCGTACGGCGCGCCCCAGCTCCCCAGCGACAGGGTCCCCGTCCAGCTCAACGTCAACGAGAACCCCTACGGGCCCTCGGACGCCTGCCTGGCCGACATCGCCGCCTCGGTCACGGACGCCGCGCGCACGCTGAACCGCTACCCGGACCGTGAGTTCGTCGCGCTGCGCACCGCGCTGGCGTCGTACCTCTCGCGCGACGTGGCGGGCGAGATCACCCCCGCCCAGGTGTGGGCGGCCAACGGCTCCAACGAGGTCATGCTCCAGGTGCTGCAGGCGTTCGGTGGCCCGGGCCGCACGGCGCTCAGCTTCGCGCCGACGTACTCGATGTATCCGGAGTACGCCCGCGACACCCACACCCGGTGGCTCGCGGGGCACCGTGAGGATGACTTCTCCCTCGACCTCGACAGTGCCCGCGCGCTGGTGGAGGCGGAGCAGCCGGAGGTCGTGCTGCTGCCGAGCCCCAACAACCCCACCGGGACGGCTCTGCCGCCCGAGGCGATCACGGTGCTGTGCGAGGCGGTCGGCCAGCGGGGGGTGGTCGTGGTCGACGAGGCGTACGGCGAGTTCCGGCGCACCGGCGTCCCGAGCGCGCTGGAGCTGCTGTCCAGCCACCGGAACCTGGTCGTCACCCGGACGATGAGCAAGGCGTTCGCGGGGGCCGGCCTCCGGCTCGGCTACCTCGCCGCCGACCCCGCGATCTGCGACGCGATCCGCGTGGTCCGGCTGCCGTACCACCTGTCGGCCGTCACCCAGGCGGCCGCGTTGGCGGGGGTCCGGCACGCGCCGGAGCTGCTGGGCAAGGTCGACGAGCTGCGCGCCGAGCGGGACCGGACGGTGGCGTGGCTACGCGACCAGGGCTTCACCGCGGCCGACAGCGACGCGAATTTCGTGTTGTTCGGGCAGTTCGACGACCGTCATGCTGTCTGGCAGGGGCTCCTCGACCGGGGGGTCCTGATCCGCGAGACCGGTCCCGACGGCTGGCTGCGGGTCTCCGTCGGCACGGCGGACGAGATGATTGCCTTCCAGAAGGCACTGATGGAGGTCACGGGATGAGCAGGACCGCACGGATCGAGCGGCAGACGAGCGAGTCGAAGGTCGTCGTCGAGGTCGACCTCGACGGCACCGGTCGGCACGACGTGTCCACCGGGGTCGGCTTCTACGACCACATGCTCATCTCCTTCTCCCGCCACTCCCTGGTGGACCTGACCGTCCAGACCTCCGGTGACACCCACATCGACGCCCACCACACCGTCGAGGACACCGCGATCGTGCTCGGCCAGGCGCTGCGCGAGGCGCTCGGCGACAAGGCCGGCGTCCGTCGGTTCGGCGATGCGACCGTCCCGCTCGACGAGGCGCTGGTCCAGGCCGTCGTCGACGTGTCCGGTCGTCCGTACTGCGTGCACATCGGCGAGCCCGAGGGGCAGCAGTACGTCCAGCTCGGAGGGTCCGGCGTCTCCTACCTCGGCTCGTTGACGAAGCACGTCTTCGAGACGATCGCGTTCCACGCCCACATCGCCCTGCACGTGCGGGTCCTGGCCGGCCGCGAGCCGCACCACATCGTCGAGACGCAGTTCAAGGCGTTCGCACGGGCGTTCCGTGACGCGATCGCGATCGACCCGCGCGAGACGGGCATCCCGTCGACGAAGGGCGCTCTCTAGTGGCCCAACCCTCGGTGGTTGTCCTCGACTACGGGTCGGGCAACCTGCGCTCCGCCGTGCGCGCGGTCGAGCGGGCGGGGGCGTCGGTGACGCTCACCGCCGACCTCGACCAGGCCATGGACGCCGACGGCCTGCTGGTGCCCGGCGTCGGCGCCTACGCCGCGTGCATGCAGGGCCTGCGCGCGATCCGGGGCGAGCGGGTCATCGCGCGCCGGCTCTCCGGCGGGCGCCCGGTCCTCGGCATCTGCGTCGGCATGCAGATCCTCTTCGAGCGCGGCATCGAGCACGGTGTCGAGACCGAGGGCTGCGGCGAGTGGCCGGGCGTCGTCGAGCGGATCCAGGCGCCGATCGTCCCGCACATGGGCTGGAACACCGTCGACGTGCCCGCCGGGACCCAACTGTTCGACGGCATCGAGGACGAGCGGTTCTACTTCGTGCACTCCTACGGCGTGCGCGCCTGGACGCTGGAAACCAACGACCGGACCCCCGACGCCTACCAACCGCGGGTGGTCTGGGCCGAGCACGGGGGCGACCGCTTCGTCGCCGCCGTCGAGAACGGGCCGCTCAGCGCGACCCAGTTCCACCCCGAGAAGTCCGGCGACGCCGGAGCACAGCTGCTGAAGAATTGGGTGACCTCCCTTGTCTGACTACCTCGAGCTCCTCCCCGCCGTCGACATCAAGGGCGGCCAGGCCGTCCAGCTGGTCCAGGGCGTCGACGGGTCCGAGAAGGTCTTCGGCGACCCGATCGAGGCCGCCCTGCGCTGGCAGGAGGCCGGCGCCGAGTGGCTGCACCTGGTCGACCTGGACGCCGCGTTCGGCGTGGGCCAGAACCGGGCGCTCCAGGCCGAGATCGTCGGCAGGCTCGACATCAAGGTCGAGATGAGCGGCGGCATCCGGGACGACGAGTCGCTGGAGGCCGCGATGGCGACCGGCTGCCGCCGGGTCAACATCGGCACGGCAGCGCTCGAGCAGCCCGAGTGGTGCGCCCAGGCGATCGCGACGTACGGCGGCCGGGGCGCCGGCGGCCTCGACGTCCGCGGCCGCACCCTGGCCGCCCGCGGGTGGACCCAGGAGGGCGGCGACCTCTACGAGACGTTGGCCCGGCTCGACGCGGAGGGGTGCGCCCGTTATGTCGTGACCGACGTCAACAAGGACGGGATGCTCCAGGGCCCGAACCTCCAGCTGCTCCGCGACGTGTGCGAGGCCACCGACCGGCCGATCGTCGCGTCGGGCGGCGTCACCACGCTCGACGACATCCGCGCGCTCATGGAGCTCGTGTCGCTCGGCGTCGAGGGCGCGATCGCCGGGACCGCCCTCTACACGGGTCAGTTCACCCTCGAGGACGCGCTCGCGCTGACGCTCCCGGCCGGCCGATGAGGACCGGACGATGAGCCTCGCGGTCCGGGTCATCCCGTGCCTCGACGTCGATGCGGGGCGCGTGGTCAAGGGCATCAACTTCAAGGAGCTCCGCGACGCCGGTGACCCGGTGGAGCTGGCCCGGACCTACGACGCAGAGGGCGCCGACGAGCTGACCTTCCTCGACATCTCCGCCTCCCACGAGGGGCGGGCGACGACGCTGGAGATGGTGTCGGCCACCGCCGAGCAGGTCTTCATCCCGCTCACGGTCGGGGGCGGCATCCGCAGCGTCGGCGACGTCGACACGATGCTTCGTGCGGGCGCGGACAAGATCGCCGTCAACACCGCCGCGATCGACCGCCCCGAGCTGGTGGCCGAGATCGCCGACCGGTTCGGCAACCAGGTGCTGGTCCTGTCGGTCGACGCGCGTCGCGCGGCCGGCACGGACTCCGGCTTCGAGGTCACCACGCACGGCGGCCGGAAGTCGGCCGGCCTCGACGCGATCGCCTGGGCGGTCAAGGCCGCCGAGCTGGGCGCGGGGGAGATCCTCCTCAACGCCATGGACGCCGACGGTACGACGTCAGGCTTCGACCTGGAGCTGATCCGCGCCGTGCGCCGGGAGGTGTCGATCCCCGTCATCGCCTCCGGTGGCGCCGGCGCGGTCGAGCACTTCCCGCCGGCGGTCGAGGCGGGCGCGGACGCGGTCCTGGCGGCGACGGTGTTCCACTTCGGCACCCTGCGGATCGCCGAGGTCAAGCAGGGCCTGGCCGGCGCCGGCCACCCCGTCCGCTGACGTCGGGGCGTCAGATTCCCACGACGCGCGGCGGGTCCTCCTCGTCCGCGACCAATCGGCTGATGTCGTCGGGGTCGGTGGTGAGGACCAGTGCGTGCCGGCGGATGGCAGTGAGTGCGACGTGGGCGTCGACCACGTCGCTGGTTCCGCTCGCTGCGAGCAGCGCTCCGCTCGCGTGGGCGGCCTCCTCGGTCAGCGGGACGACCTCGCACCCCCGGAGCAGGAGGCGCAGGGGAGCTTGGTGCGGGGCGCGGCTGACCTGGGCGACGACCGGCGCCGGCACGATCGGGAGGATTCTCCGCTCCAACCGAGCACGGTGCTCGCGCCAGAACATCGGATCGGCGCGATCCGCGGCGATCAGCGCGCCGGCGTCGTAGACGACGCTCATTCGTCCCAGCCCATCTGTTCCGCTACTCGCCGGTGCGACTCGGCCATCTCCTCGGCCGTGAACGCGCCGTACTCGGCCTCGTACTCGGCGACGGCAGCCAGGCCGTCCTCGATCCGGAGCCGGTAGCGCACAGCCTCGGTGATCCAGTGCGAGATGCTCACCTCATCGCGGGTGGCGGCGGCGCGGATCGCCTCCGCGATCTCGGAGGGCACGCTGATGGCGAGCTTGGGGGACGGGTTGCCACGAGGCATGGTCAATACACTACTACTCCTCTCCTACCGTTTCCGGCGATCGAGGGCGAGTCTGCGCCTTCCCGTCGATCAGCGCCTCCGCTTATCCACAGGTGCGGTCCGAGCGCCTGTGTCAGCGCCTCAGATGCCGAGCTTGGCCTCGCGCAGCCGCGCGACGGTGGCCTCGGGGCCGGAGAACTCCAGGCCGTGCGTCTGGCGCCGGCCGTAGACGAAGAGCACCAGCTCGGACGGCAGGCCGACGACGACCGCCGGGTCCGCGCCCGGCTTGAGCGTGGTCTCCTGGCCGGTGTCGGCCCGGCGGGCGACGACCGGCACACCGGCGGGGCGGACCAGACCCTTGCCGGACATCCGCAGGATCTTCCAGAGGGAGTCCTGCTCCTCGGCCGTGAGGACGCGGGGCTCCCACGTGGGACCGGCACGGCGGATGTCCTCGTGGTGCACGAAGTACTCGGCGGTGTTGAGGGCCTTGTCGACGGCGGCGACCGCGCCCATCGGGTTGCGCGCGCGCCGTACCTTCGCGACCTGCTTCTCGAAGTCCTTGGCCGCGGCCCGCTCGGTGGCTTTCTCGGTGACCCCCGCCAGCGGCGCGATCACGATGCCGGCCGACAGCGGGCTGTGCTCGCGGACCACCAGGTGGGCGACGAGGTCGCGCACCTTCCAGTCGCCGCACAGCGTCGGCGCGTCCGGGCCGGTCGCGAGCGCGAGGTCGCAGAGTCGGGCGCGCTCTGCCCGTGCGAAGGACGTCATGGGGGCAGGATGGCACGACCACGAGGAGAGAGGGACGCTGGGCGTGACGGAGAGCTACGAGGTCTATCGGGGACCCGGCGACGCGGGGACCGCGGCGGACGCCGGCAGTGACGAGCGGCCATGGCACGTCGCCGTCGAGTACGCCAACGACGGTCAGGCGAAGCCCCCGACCGTCGTGCTGGTGCGCGGCCACCGGCACGAGAGCCGCGAGGGGGCGCTGCGCGCCGCCCACCAGGAGGCGTTCGGCTTCCAGCCGCCCGACCCGTTCGCTCCCCAGGGACGCCAGGTCTTCCGCGACGGACCGGACGGGTTCCTCGTCGTGATCCAGGGCGCGATGAGCATGTTCCACATGAGCGTGCGGGTGGTCCAGCACGTCGGGGACGCCTGACTTCTGCCGGAGCGGGAATACGCTGCCCCTCCGACCCGGTTGCGACCGGCGACGGACAGGAGCAGGACCGAAGTGACGGACGAGCCCGACCACGGCGCCGCGACGACGAGCGCCGGCTTCGCCGTCCTCTGGATCGCCATCAAGCGGGAGCCGTGGGTCTTCGCCGTCTCCACGATCGGCAGCCTCCTCTTCGGCGCGCTCACCGTGGCCGACGCGTGGGTCCTCGGCTGGTCGACCGACCACGTGGTGCTGCCCGCGTTCCGTGACGGCGAGATCGGCTCGGGGATGCTCTGGGCGGTCCTCGGGCTGTTCCTCGGGGTCGCGATCCTGCGGGCCGTCGGCATCGTCGCGCGTCGGCTCGGAGCCGGTGTCATGCAGTACCGGATGCAGGCCCGCACCCGCCGAGCGGTCACCCGGCAGTACCTCTCGCTCCCGATGTCGTGGCACCAGCGCCACCCGACCGGTGAGCTGCTCTCCAACGCCAACTCCGACGTCGAGGCCGCGTGGAGCCCGATCGCGCCGCTGCCCATGGCGGTCGGCACCGTCGCGATGATGGTCATCGCCGTCATCCAGATGCTGTTCGCCGACGTGGTGCTCGCGATCGTCGGCCTGCTGGTCTTCCCGCTCGTGATCGCGACCAACGTCGTCTACCAGAACCTCGCCCAGGGCTGGGCGACCCGTGCCCAGGAGCTCAGGGCGGAGCTGAGCGAGATCGCGCACGAGTCCTTCGACGGGGCGATGGTGGTCAAGACGCTCGGCCGCGAGCCGGAGGAGACCGCACGCTTCCAGGCCAAGGCGTTCGCGCTGCGCGAGACCAACATCAAGGTCGGGCGGATCCGCGCCGCCTTCGACCCGACCCTGGCCGCCCTGCCCAGCATCGCGGTGCTCGTGGTCCTGGTGATCGGTGTCCACCGGGTGCTCTCGGGGGCCGCCGTCGCCGGGGACGTCGTGACGGTCGCCTACCTGCTGACCGTGGTGTCCTTCCCGATCCGCTCCATCGGCTGGTTGCTGGGGGAGTTCCCGCGCAGCGTCGTCGGCTACCGCCGGGTCGAGGCGGTGCTGCGGGCCAAGGGTGCGATGTCGTACGGCGCGGAGCGCGCCCCCGAGGGCCCGGGCGGCGCCCGGCTCGAGGTGGACGGGCTCCGTTACGGCTACCAGTCCGACCGGCCGCTGCTGCGCGACCTCTCGTTCGCCGTCGAGCCGGGGCGCACCGTCGCCCTGGTCGGTGCCACCGCCTCCGGCAAGAGCACGCTGACCACGCTGCTGACCCGCCTGATCGACGCCGACGCCGGCAGCATCCGCCTCGACGGCGTCGAGCTGCGCGACCTCGCCCGCGGCGAGCTCGCCGAGGTCCTCGCCGTCGTCCCGCAGACGGCGTTCCTCTTCGACGACACCGTGCGTGGCAACGTCACCCTCGGCGCCGACGTGCCGGACGAGGACGTGTGGGCAGCCCTCCGTACGGCGCAGGCCGACGGCTTCGTCGCCGCCCTGCCTGCCGGACTCGACACGCGGCTGGGGGAGCGCGGCACCTCGCTGTCGGGCGGGCAGCGCCAACGCATCTCCCTGGCCCGTGCCCTGGTCCGACGGCCGCGCCTGCTCGTCCTCGACGACGCCACCTCGGCGGTCGACCCCGAGGTCGAGGCGCGGATCCTCGCGGCCCTCAAGAGCGGCGACCGCGACGCGTCCCTGGTCGTCGTCGCCTATCGCAAGGCCACCATCGGCCTGGCCGACGAGGTGCTCTTCCTCGCCGACGGAGCGATCGTCGACCGCGGGCCGCACACCGACCTGGTGGCGCGCAACGACGACTACGCCCGCCTCGTCAACGCCTACGAGCAGAAGGACCACGTCGCCGAGGAGGTGGGCGCGCCGTGACGACCACCGCACCCGCGGGGACCCGGATGGAGACGGGCGAGGACATCGGCGGCTGGGAGACGATCCGTCGCGGCATCGGCCACTCGCCCGAGCTGACCGAGGGCATCCGGACGACGCTGGTGCTGGCCGTGCTCGCCTCGGTCGGCCAGGTCGTCGTCCCCATCGCCGTGCAGCAGACGATCGACCGCGGCCTGCGTGGTGACGGCGGCCCCGACGCGACGTTCACCACCTGGATGGCGGTCGTGGCAGCGGCCGCGATCCTGGTGACGAGCTGGGCGTCGTACGCGATGACGGCCCGGCTGTTCGCCAGCTCCGAGCGCGGCCTCGCCACCCTGCGGGTCAAGGCGTTCCGCCACGTCCACGACCTCCCGCTGCTCACGCAGAACACCGAGCGCCGCGGCGCCCTCGTCTCCCGGGTGACCAGCGACGTCGACCAGGTCAGCCAGTTCCTGGTGTTCGGCGGCCTGCTCTTCGTCGTCAGCATCGGCCAGATCCTGGTCGCGACCGTGGTGATGGTGTTCTACAGCTGGCAGCTCGCGCTCGTGGTGTGGATCTGCTTCGCCCCGCTGTTCCTCAGCCTGCGCTACTTCCAGCGCAAGCTGTCCGTCGCCTACGCGACCGTGCGGAGCCAGGTCGGGGCGCTGCTGTCGGCGATCTCCGAGCCGGTCGTCGGTGCCGCCGTGGTCCGGTCGTACGCCGTCGAGGCCCGGACCCAGGAGCGGATCGACGAGGCGGTGTCGCGGCACCAGGCGGCCTCGACCCGGGCGCAGGGCTTCACGGCCTTCTCGTTCTCCCTCGGCGGCATCTCCGCGGGCCTGGCCAACGCGGGCGTCCTGGTCGTCGGGATCTGGCTGGGCCAGGGCCGGCTCTGGGCGCACGACATCAGCGCGGGGGAGGTGCTGGCGTTCGCCTTCCTGGTGACCCTGTTCGTGGGGCCCGTCCAATTCGGCACCCAGGTGCTCACCGACGCCCAGAACGCGATCGCCGGCTGGCGGCGGGTCATCGGCATCCTGGACACCCCGGCCGACCTGGTCGACCCGGGCCCGGACGGCACGGTGCTGCCTCCGGGCGCGCTCGACGTCGTCTTCGAGGGGGTGGGCTTCGCCTACCCCGGGGGGCCGCCGGTCCTGCGGGACATCGACCTCGACATCCCGGCCGGCCGCCGGGTCGCGGTCGTCGGCGAGACGGGGTCCGGCAAGTCCACGCTCGCCAAGCTGCTGACCCGGTTGATGGACCCGACCGAGGGCCGGGTGCTGCTGGACGGCGTCGACCTGCGCGACATCACCGAGACCTCGCTCCGCTCGAGCGTGGTGCTGGTGCCGCAGGAGGGCTTCCTCTTCGACGACACGCTCGCGGCCAACGCCCGCTACGGACGGCTCGCCGCGAGCGACGCCGAGATCGCCGACGCCGCGGCCGAGCTCGGGCTCGGTGACTGGCTCGCCGGCCTGCCCGACGGTCTCGCCACCCGCGTCGGCCAGCGCGGCGAGTCGCTGTCGGCAGGGGAGCGCCAGCTCGTGGCACTGCTGCGAGCCCAGCTCGCCGACCCCGACCTGCTGGTGCTCGACGAGGCGACCAGCGCGGTCGACCCCGAGCTCGAGACGCGCATCGGCCGCGCCCTCGACCGCCTCATGAGCGGCCGTACGTCGGTGACGATCGCCCACCGGCTCTCCACGGCCGAGGCCGCCGACGAGGTGGTCGTGGTCGACCGTGGCCGGGTCGTGCAGCGCGGCCCGCACGGCGTGCTGGTCGAGCAGGCGGGCTCGGTCTATGCCGGTCTGCACGCCTCGTGGGTCGCCCAGCACGGCTGAGGGCGTCTGCTCAGCGATAGAACCCCTGCAGGTCGAGGATCACGTTCGTCGGCGTCGTGGCGGTGACCGCGACCCTGCGGGTAGCCGAGATCGCCGTCGTCCGCTGGTTGCTCTGGTTGCCGCCGGAGTGGAAGTTCAGGGACGGCAGCGACGAGGTCAGGCCCTGCCGGAAGACGCGGATCGTCCCGCCCGCTGCGGGTGCGACGGCCGTGACGTTGAGGACGACGGCCGTCGTCCCCTCCGGGACGGCGCTGCTCAGGTCGACCTCGACGATCGTGGTGCCCACCGGCGCCGGGCTGGTGAAGACCCGGGCGTCCTTCGGGTGGAACGCGCCCGCCGACGCCGGCCCGGCGAGCATCCGCCACACCCCGGGGTCGCCGCCCTCGATGCAGACCCAGGACTCGCCGCCGCGGGTGAGGAGGTCCCCGGCCAGGAAGTCGCCCGTGGTCGGGGGGAGGGAGGAGGCGAAGGCCTTGCGGCGGATCAGGCCGGACCCGTTGGCGTGCAGGTCGACCGACCCGCCGCGGGCCTCCACTCCCACCCCCGCCGATCCCGTCGCGACCGCGAGGACCGCGCGGGCCACTCCGAGGTTGGCCACCGCGACCACCGCGTTGGTGGGCTCCTCGACCGTTCCGAAGGCGGTCGTCTCCGCGACGACGACGTCGGTCGCCGCCTTCGTCTCGATGCCGCCGCCGGTGCTGGTGTTGCTCACGAGGACAGCCGCGCTGGTGCTGTGCGCCGTGGCGAGGATGGCCCGCCCGGTCCCGTTGAACGACCGCGCGCACAGCGCCACCCCGAACTCGGACTCGGTGCGCACCCCGTCGCCGTTCTCGGACCTGGCGTCGAGCCCGGTGCCGTTGGTGCTGCGGGTGCGGACGCCGATGCTGCCCGGGCCGGTGCCGCCCTTGGCGTCCACGCCGATCGCCGGAGACGCCTCGGTCCCGGCCTTGTCCGAGAACGCGACCAGGCCGGTCCCGCCAACGCTCTGGGCGATGAGCCCGGCCCCGGAACCCTTGTTGCGGGCGAAGACGCTGGCTCCGCTGTTCGTCGTGGCGTTGCGGTCGACGAGGAACGCGGCGTTGGGGGAGTCGAACGTGTGGGTGATCCGAGTCGTGACGGTCGCCGTGTTCGTGCTCGCGCTGTTGTTGCCCAGCAGGACGGGGTCGTTGTTGGCTGCCCGTGCGGGAGCGGCGGCCGCCACGGCGGTCCCGACCCCGAGGGCGCCGGCGGCGGCGTACCTGAGGATTCCGCGACGCGGGGCCACCGCGTCCTGGGCGAGGGAGTCGTTCCCGGTCATGAGGGAAGCCTGGACCCGGTGGCCGGGTGGGAGGGAGGGCCTCGGACGAATTTTCCTTTGGGATACTGGTCCGGTGAGCTCCCTCGATCCCGTCATCGCCGACCGGCTCTCGCGCACCGACGCGGGCCTCGTCCCGGCGGTCGTCCAGCAGCACGACACCGGTGAGGTGCTGATGCTGGCGTGGATGGACGACGAGGCGCTGCACCGCAGCCTGACCACCGGCCGTGCGACCTACTGGAGCCGCTCCCGCCAGGAGTACTGGGTGAAGGGCGAGACCTCCGGGCACGCCCAGCACGTGAAGGAGATCCGCATGGACTGCGACGGAGACACGCTGCTGGTCAAGGTCGACCAGGTCGGTCCGGCCTGCCACACCGGCACCCGCACCTGCTTCGACGACGGGTTGCTCGCGTGAGCGCCCCCGAGGACCGGGCGCCCGAGGCGAAGACCCCCGAGGCGAAGACCCCCGGGGCGAAGATCACGGCTGGTCGACGGGGCACCTTCGCCCCGGTCGTCGCGGCGGGGCTCGGCTCGACGGCGTTGCTCGCCCTCGCCGGCTACAAGCCGCACCTCACCGTCCCCGAGGACCAGCAGCGGCTGCTCTCGACCGCGACCGTCGGCGAGGTCAGGATGGAGCTCGTCGGCGCGTGCGCGCTCGTCGCGCTGGCCGCCTGGGGGGTCCTCCTGGTCGTCCGGGGGAAGGTCCGCCAGGCCATGTGCGCGATCGCCGCCCTCGCGGCCGGCGGATCCTTCGCGACGATCGTCGTCGCCGGCTTCGTCCAGCGCGACCAGGCCGCCGAGAGCCTGGCTGAACGCCTCGGCCTGTCGGCCCTCGGCGACCAGCTGCCCGTCGAGGCCACCGGGTGGCTCTGGCTCGCCCTCGTCGCGTCCGTCGGCTCGGTGATGGCGGCGGTCGCTGCGCTGATGCTCGCGCCGGAGTGGCCCGAGATGGGCAGCCGGTACGACGCGCCGACCGCCCGCGCCCCCCAGGTGGCTGACACGCCCCCGGAGGAGCGCACCAGCCTCGACCTCTGGAAGTCGATGGACGAGGGCGAGGACCCGACCGACGAGTCGTCCCCCTAGAATCTCGTCGTCACCCCGAAACGAGGAGCGCCTGCATGTCTGACAACCACGGCAACACCCCTGCGGCCTGGACCGCCGTCATCGTGGCGCTGCTCGGCTTCTGCGTCGGTGGCGCCGGCCTCATGTTCGACCCGGTCAAGATGGGCATCTTCTGGGTCGGCGTCGCGATCGTGCTCGCGGCCGGCGTCGTCTTCGTCGCGATGGACAAGGCCGGCCTCCACGAGACCAGCCACTGATCGAGGCTGCCGTGACCGCCGCGCCCCCGATCCCCCCGGGTGACCGGGTGGCTGAGCGCGGCGCGCACCGCTGGTCCCGGCTGTTGCTGCCGGGCGCCGTCCTCGGCACGCTGGGAGCGGCCACGGTTGCGCTGTACCTGCGCGACCCGCACGAGCAGGGCTCCTGGGGAGCCTGCCCGACGAAGGCGTTCGTCGGCATCGAGTGCCCCGGCTGCGGCGGCCTGCGCGCCGTCAACGACCTCACCCACTTCCAGGTGCTCGACGCGGCGTCGAGCAACCTGCTGTTCGTCGCGTCGATCCCGTTCCTGGCCTACATCTTCGGCCGCTGGGTCTGGGGCCGGTGGTCCGGGCGGTCGTGGAGCCCGTCGGACCGGTCGATGAACATCTCGGTCGCGGTGCTCCTCGTCGGCCTGTTCGCCTTCACCGTCCTCCGGAACACGCCGGTGGGGTCCTGGCTCGCGCCCTGACCCCACCGCGGTGGTGCTGTGAGTGCGACCCGGTGGTGGGCCGCGGGATGGATCAGTAGGTCGTGTAGTCGATCGCCCCGAAGACGAGCACGATGATCCAGCCGATCACGCTCAGGGCGATACCGGCCCCACCGGTGATGAGGCCGCCGAGCGCAAGGCCCGAGCCGGTCTTCGCGCCACCGGACTGGGCGATCTCCTTGCGGCTCATCACACCGGTGATGACAGCGGCGATGCCGGGGACGATCCCGATGCCGTAGCAGAAACAGCAGACGATCGACAGGATGCCGGCGACGAGGGAGACGATGCCCAAGGTGGAGGTCGAGGTGGGCTGGCCGCCATAACCCGGCGGCGGTGCGCCGTAGCCGCCGTAGCCACCCGGAGGTGCTCCGTAGCCACCGCCCGGCGGCGGCGGGGGTGCGCCGTAGCCGCCTCCCGGCGGGGGCGGAGGACTGCCATAGCTGGGCGGTTCGTAGCTCACGCATCGGCCCTTCGGTGGAGGCCCGGCAGGTTCCGGGCGGAGGCAGCGACTCTAGCCCGACCTGCGCTCAGCTCGACGCGAGGAGGACGAAGAAGAGCAGGTAGAAGACGAAGCCGAGCGCGGACAGGACCGTTCCGATGATGCCGAGGAGTCGCCCGATCTTGACGGTGCTCGTCTCGGCGTACTGGCCGGCCGCGATCTCGGCCGCGGCCTTGTTGCCCATGATGATCGCTGGGACGCCTGTCCAGAAGCCGCAGCAGACGAGGCTCAGGATGCCGAGGATGAGGATGGTCTGACCCTTGGGGTGCTCGCCCATGAGAGTCGTCCTTTCGAGAGGCCCCGGCCGGATCCCGGGCAGTGTCGAGACGATATCCACCCCGTGGGACACTGGAAACCCGCCGATCGAATGCAATCAAGGCGGTTCCACAGGATTTACGGAGGGGAAATGTCGGTGCTGGACGACATCGTCGCCGGCGTCCGCGAGGACCTCGCCCGGCGGGAGGCCGCCGTGTCGCTGGCCGAGCTCCGTGCCCGGCTGGCCGACGTCGCCGCCCCGCTCGACCCGATGCCCCACTTCCGTGCGCCCGGCTCGAGCGTCATCGCCGAGGTCAAGCGCCGCAGTCCCAGCAAGGGCGACCTCGCCGACATCCCCGACCCGGCCGCGCTCGCGAGCGCCTACGCGGCGGGCGGTGCCGGTGCGATCAGCGTGCTGACCGAGGAGCGTCGCTTCGGCGGGAGCCTCGACGACCTGCGTGCGGTCCGCGCGGCGGTCGACGTGCCGGTCCTGCGCAAGGACTTCATCGTCGGCAGCTACCAGCTCCTCGAGGCCCGGGCGGCCGGAGCAGACCTGGTCCTGCTGATGGCCTCCGTCCTCGGTGACGACGACCTGCGCCGCCTCCACGAGGAGGCGCGTGAGCTCGGCCTCACCCCGCTGGTCGAGGTCCACGACGAGGTCGAGACCGAGCGCGTCGTCGCGATCGGTGCCGAGCTCGTCGGCGTCAACGCACGCAACCTCAAGACCCTCGAGGTCGACAACGACACGTTCGGCCGGCTGGCGCCGCTCGTCCCGGCCGACCGGGTGCTCGTCGCCGAGTCCGGCATCAGCGGACCGACCGACGTCAAGCGGTTCGTGGCCGAGGGTGCGCGGGTCGTGCTCGTCGGCGAGGCACTGGTGAAGGACGGTGCGCCGCGCGAGGCGGTCGCCGCGATGACAGGGGTAGAGGCGTGAGTCAGGGGTACGACGCCGACGAGCACGGGTGGTACGGCGGCGCCGGCGGCTTCGGCGGCCGCTTCATGCCGGAGGCGCTCATCGCTGCGCTCGACGAGCTCGAGGTCGCCTGGCAGAAGGCCATGCTCGACCCGACGTTCCTGCACGAGTTCGAGTCGCTGCTCCAGAACTACGCGGGCGTGCCGAGCATGCTCTACGAGGCACACCGGCTCAGTGACCACGTCGGGGCGCGGATCCTCCTCAAGCGCGAGGACCTCAACCACACCGGCGCCCACAAGATCCGCAACGTCCTCGGCCAGGCCCTGCTCACCAAGCGGATGGGCAAGACACGGGTCATCGCCGAGACCGGCGCCGGCCAGCACGGTGTCGCCTCCGCGACCGCGGCGGCCTACCTCGGTCTCGACTGCACCGTCTACATGGGCGAGGTCGACACGGAGCGCCAGGCGCTCAACGTCGCCCGCATGCAGCTGCTCGGCGCCGAGGTGATCCCGGTCCGGAGCGGTTCGCGGACCCTCAAGGACGCCATCAACGAGGCCTTGCGCGACTGGGTCGCGAGCGTCGACCACACCGCCTACCTGTTCGGCACGGCCGCCGGACCGCACCCGTTCCCGAGCCTGGTGCTCAGCTTCGTGCGCGGCATCGGTGACGAGGCGCGCCGGCAGTGTCTCGACCTCGACGGCCGGCTGCCCGACGCGATCGCGGCGTGCGTCGGCGGCGGGTCCAACGCGATCGGCCTGTTCGCGGGCTTCCTCGACGACCCCGAGGTGGCCATCTACGGCTTCGAGGCCGGCGGCGACGGCGTCGAGACCGGCCGCCACGCCTCGACGATCCACGCGGGCAGCGTCGGGGTCCTCCACGGTGCGCGCACCTACGTCCTCCAGGACGAGGACGGTCAGACGGTCGAGTCCCACTCGATCTCGGCCGGCCTCGACTACCCGGGTGTCGGTCCGCAGCACGCGGCCCTCGCGGCGAGCGGGCGGGCGTCGTACCTCCCGGTGACCGACGCCGAGGCGATGGACGCGATGGCGCTGCTGGCCCGGACCGAGGGGATCATTCCCGCGATCGAGTCGGCCCACGCCATCGCCGGAGTGGTCAAGGTCGCCCAGGAGCGGCAGGGCGAGACGATCTTGATCAACCTGTCCGGCCGCGGCGACAAGGACATGGGCACCGCCCTCGAGTACTTCGGCCTGGGGACGGCGACGGGGGAGAAGCAGTGAGCACCAGCGTCAACGGTGTCGGGATCGCCTACGAGAAGGCGCGCGCCGACGGCCGCGCGGCGCTGGTCGGCTACCTGCCGGCCGGCTTCCCGACCGTCGAGGGCGGCATCGACGCCCTCAAGGCGATGGTCGACGCGGGCTGCGACGTCATCGAGATCGGTCTGCCCTACAGCGACCCGGTCATGGACGGTCCGACGATCCAGGCCGCTGCGCAGCAGGCGCTCGACGGCGGGATCCGCACCACCGACGTGCTCCGCACCGTCGAGGCGGTGGCGGCCACCGGTACGCCGACGCTGATCATGACCTACTGGAACCCGGTCGAGCGCTTCGGTGTCGATCGCTTCGCGCAGGCCCTGTACGACGCCGGCGGCGCCGGCCTCATCACGCCCGACCTCACGCCCGACTTCGCGCCGGAGTGGGTCGAGGCCGCCGACGCCCGGGGCCTCGACAAGGTGTTCCTGGTGGCGCCCTCGTCGACCGACGAGCGGATCGCGATGACCACCGCGGCGTGCCGCGGGTTCGTCTACGCCACCGCCGTCATGGGCGTCACCGGCGCCCGGGCCGCGACGAGCGACCTGGCCGGGCCGTTGGTCGCCCGCACCAAGCGGGCGATCGAGTCCAGTGCACCGGGTCTCCCGGTGGGTGTCGGCATCGGGGTCAGCAACGGCGCCCAGGCCGCCGAGGTCGCGTCCTACGCCGATGGCGTCATCGTCGGGTCGGCCTTCGTGCGGGCCCTGCTCGACCACCCCGGCGACCTGCCGGCCGGCCGGCGGGCGCTGACCGCGCTGACCGAGGACCTCGCCCAAGGCGTACGAGCCTGACCGTGCGGCGCACCACGACCCCCGTCCTGACCGTCGGCGCAGCCCTCGCCGGCCTCGCCTGCGTCCTGGCTGCCTGCAGCGGGCCGGACCCGGAGACGTTCACCGGCGCCCGGCTCGACCAGCCCTATACCGCCCCGACGGTGGTGCTGACCGACACCGACGGGGAGCCGTACTCCCTGGCAGAGGACACCGACAAGCCGCTGACGATCGTGTTCTTCGGCTACACCCACTGCCCGGACCTGTGCCCCTTGGTCATGAACAACATCGCCGCGGGCCTCAACCGGCTCGACGACGAGGACCGCGACGACGTCGACATGGTCTTCGTGACCACCGACCCGGAGCGCGACGACGAGGCTGCGCTGCGCGACTACCTCGACGGCTACGGCGAGGACTTCATCGGCCTGACCGGCGACCTCGACGACATCGTCGCGGCGGGCGACCCGCTGCACCTCTACGTGAACGACGGCGAGATGCTGCCGACGGGTGGCTACGATCTCGGCGGGCACTCGACGTTCGTGCTCGGCATCGACGACAACGACGAGGCCGTGGTCGTCTGGAACCAGGAGACCTCGGCCGCCGAGTACGCGACCGACATCCACCTGCTGCTGACGGAATGACCCACCGGAACGAACTGCCGGAACGACTGAGGGACTGACACGTGCTTCCTGACCTGATCCTCACGATCCCGAGCCCGTCCGACGGGGTCTGGAACATCGGCCCGGTGCCGCTGCGGGGTTATGCCCTCTGCATCATCCTCGGCATCGTCGCCGCGATCTGGATCGGCGAGCGTCGGTGGGTCGCGAAGGGCGGACAGCCCGGCGACGTCCAGGACATCGCGATCTGGGCGGTGCCGTTCGGCATCGTCGGCGCCCGGCTCTACCACGTCGCCACCGACTGGGAGCGCTACTTCGGTGACGGGGAGAACCCCGTGACGGCGCTGTACGTGTGGCGCGGCGGGCTCGGCATCTGGGGCGGCGTGGCCCTCGGCGCCGTCGGTGCCTACCTGGGTTGCCGGTCCAAGGGCATCAAGTTCCTGCCGCTCGCCGATGCGCTCGCCCCCGGTGTCCTCGTCGCCCAGGCGATCGGCCGGTGGGGCAACTGGTTCAACCAGGAGCTCTACGGGCGCCCGACCGACCTGCCCTGGGGCCTGGAGATCGACCGCAGCCACTGGCCCTCCAGCTGTGACTACCCCGAGGGCTCCGGCACCTGCATCTTCGAGACCGGTACGACGTTCCACCCGACGTTCCTCTACGAGTGCCTCTGGAACCTCGCGGCGTTCGCCGTCGTGATCTGGCTCGAGCGCCGGTACCGCCTCGGCTACGGCCGGGTCATGGCGGTGTACGTGATGGCCTACACGCTGGGCCGCGGCTGGATCGAGTACCTGCGCATCGACGACGTCCAGCTCGAGAACGTCCTGGGCCTGCGCTTCAACGTGTGGACCTCGATCGTGCTCTTCATCGCGGCAGCGATCTACTTCGTCATCAGCTCGCGACGGCACCCCGGGCAGGAGGAGAGCGTCTACCGCGTCGCCCCTGTCGCGGAGGACCCGACTCCTGAGGCCGGTGGTGCTGGTGAGGCGTCCGTCGAGCCTGAGGATGAGGCGCAGGACACGCCTGCAGAGGTGTCCAAGGAGGACTGACGAGTGACGTCGGTCCTTCACACGGTGGTAACCTGACGCTTCCGCCGCGTGGGCCAGTGACGTCCCTTGCGCCCCACCTTCTGGGGACCCTGCTCCGTGCAGGAAGCCTCAGACGTAGCCGACGGGAGAACTCTGGTGCCCTACTCGCACGCGTTCCCGCCGCCCGAGGGTCTCTACGACCCGCGCCACGAGAAGGACGCCTGTGGCGTCGCCTTCGTCGCGACCATGACCGGAGAGGCCAGCCACGACATCGTCGTGAAGGCCCTCACCGCGCTGCGCAACCTCGACCACCGCGGTGCGGCCGGCGCCGAGGTCAACTCGGGTGACGGTGCCGGCATCCTCCTTCAGGTCCCGGACGCCTTCCTCCGCGAGGTCACCCGCGACGCCGGGTTCGAGCTCCCCGAGCGCTCCTGCTACGCCGTCGGCACCGCGTTCCTGCCCGGCGACGAGGAGAACGTCGCCAAGACCCGTCAGCGGATCGAGGAGATCGCCGCCGAGGAGGGCCTGACCGTCGTCGGCTGGCGTGAGGTCCCCGTCAACCCCGACATCCTCGGCACCATGGCCGCGAGCGTCATGCCGACGTTCTCCCAGGTCTTCGTCCAGGGCGCCGGTCAGCGGCTCACCGGCATGGCCCTCGAGCGTCGCGCGTTCTGCCTGCGCAAGCGCGCGGAGCGGGAGACCGAGGTCTACTTCCCGTCGCTGTCGTCGCGCACCCTCATCTACAAGGGCATGCTGACGACCGACCAGCTCGGCGACTTCTTCCCCGACCTGGTCGACGAGCGGGTCGCGTCCGCGCTCGCCGTCGTCCACTCGCGGTTCTCGACCAACACCTTCCCGAGCTGGCCGCTGTCGCACCCGTTCCGCTTCATCGCGCACAACGGCGAGATCAACACCGTCATGGGCAACCGCAACTGGATGCGGGCGCGTGAGGCGCTGCTCCAGAGCGACGTCATCCCCGGTGACCTCGACCGGCTCTACCCGATCTGCACCGCGGAGGCGTCGGACTCGGCGTCGTTCGACGAGGTCCTCGAGCTGCTCCACATGGGTGGCCGCAGCCTGCCCCACTCGGTGCTGATGATGATCCCCGAGGCGTGGGAGAACCACGCCGAGATGGACGAGAGGCGGCGCGACTTCTACCGCTTCCACTCCGCGCTCATGGAGCCGTGGGACGGCCCGGCGTGTGTCGTGTTCACCGACGGCTCGCAGATCGGTGCCGTCCTCGACCGCAACGGCCTGCGTCCGTCGCGCTTCTGGGTGACCGACGACGGTCTCGTCGTCCTGGCCTCCGAGGTCGGCGTGCTCGACCTCGACCCCGCCACGGTCGTGCGCAAGGGCCGGCTCCAGCCCGGCAAGATGTTCCTCGTCGACACCGACGAGCACAGGATCATCGAGGACGAGGAGATCAAGGCCGAGCTCGCCGCGGAACACCCGTACGGCGAGTGGCTGCACGCCGGCCTGATCCAGCTCGACGACATCCCGGACCGCGAGCACATCGTGCACACGCACGCGTCGGTCACCCGCCGCCAGCAGGTCTTCGGCTACACCGAGGAGGAGCTCCGCATCCTCCTCACGCCGATGGCCAACACCGGTGGCGAGGCCCTCGGCTCGATGGGCACCGACACGCCCATCGCGGCGCTCAGCGACAAGCCGCGGCTGCTCTTCGACTACTTCAGCCAGCTGTTCGCGCAGGTCACCAACCCGCCGTTGGACGCGATCCGCGAGGAGCTCGTCACCAGCCTGAACGGCACGATCGGCCCCGAGGCCAACCTGCTCGAGCCGTCGCCCGCGTCGTGCCGCCAGGTCGTGCTGCCCTTCCCGGTCATCTCCAACGACGACCTGGCGAAGATCCGTCACATCAACCGTGACGGCGACATGCCCGGCTTCATCACCCACGTCTCGCGCGGCCTCTACGCCGTCGACGGCGGGGGAGCGGCCATGGCCCAGCGGATCGAGGAGATCTGCCGGGAGGTCAGCACGGCGATCGCCGACGGGGCGCGGATCATCGTGCTCTCCGACCGTCACTCGACCGCCGACCTGGCGCCGATCCCGTCCCTGCTGCTGACCGGTGCGGTCCACCACCACCTGGTGCGGGAGAAGACCCGGACCCAGGTCGGCCTCCTCATCGAGGCCGGCGACGTCCGCGAGGTGCACCACGTGGCGCTCCTCGTCGGCTACGGTGCGGCCGCGGTCAACCCCTACCTGGCCATGGAGTCCGTCGAGGACCTCGCGCGCGAGGGCTACTACGTCAAGACCGACCCCGAGAAGGCCGTCGAGAACCTCGTCAAGGCGCTCGGCAAGGGCGTTCTGAAGGTCATGTCCAAGATCGGCGTCAGCACCGTGGCGTCCTACACGGGTGCCCAGATCTTCGAGTGCGTCGGTCTCTCGCAGGCGGTCGTGGACAAGTACTTCACCGGCACGACGTCCAAGCTCGGCGGCATCGAGCTCGAGACCATCGCCGAGGAGGTCGCCAAGCGGCACGCCACGGCGTACCCCCGGGGCGGCATCTCGCCGGCCCACCGCGAGCTCGAGATCGGCGGCGAGTACCAGTGGCGCCGCGAGGGCGAGCCGCACCTCTTCAACCCGGAGACGGTGTTCCGCCTCCAGCACGCCACCCGCACGGGTCGCTACGACATCTTCAAGCAGTACACGCAGGCCGTCGACGACCAGTCCGAGAAGCTGATGACCCTCCGCGGGCTCTTCAAGTTCAAGGACGCGGCGGACTTCGGCCGGGCGCCGATCTCCATCGACGAGGTCGAGTCGGTCTCCGAGATCGTCAAGCGGTTCTCGACCGGTGCGATGTCCTACGGCTCCATCTCCAAGGAGGCGCACGAGACCCTCGCGATCGCCATGAACCGGCTGGGCGCCAAGTCCAACACCGGTGAGGGCGGCGAGGACCCCGACCGTCTCTACGACCCCGAGCGCCGCAGCTCGATCAAGCAGGTCGCGTCGGGTCGCTTCGGTGTCACCTCGGAGTACCTCACCAACGCCGACGACATCCAGATCAAGATGGCGCAGGGCGCGAAGCCCGGCGAGGGCGGCCAGCTGCCCGGCAACAAGGTCTACCCGTGGGTGGCCAAGACCCGGCACAGCACGCCCGGCGTGGGGCTCATCAGCCCACCGCCGCACCACGACATCTACTCGATCGAGGACCTGGCTCAGCTGATCCACGACCTCAAGAACGCCAACCCGGCGGCTCGCGTCCACGTGAAGCTGGTCTCCGAGGTCGGCGTCGGCACGGTCGCGGCCGGTGTCTCCAAGGCGCACGCCGACGTGGTCCTCATCTCGGGTCACGACGGTGGCACGGGCGCGTCCCCGCTGACGTCGCTCAAGCACGCCGGCGGTCCCTGGGAGCTCGGCCTCGCCGAGACCCAGCAGACGCTGCTGCTCAACGGCCTGCGCGACCGGATCGTCGTCCAGACCGACGGCCAGCTCAAGACCGGTCGCGACGTCGTCGTGGCCGCGCTCCTGGGCGCGGAGGAGTTCGGCTTCGCCACCGCTCCGCTGGTGGTCTCGGGCTGCATCCTGATGCGCGTGTGCCACCTCGACACCTGCCCCGTGGGCGTCGCGACGCAGAACCCCGTGCTCCGCTCGCGCTACTCCGGCAAGGCCGAGTACGTCGTGAACTTCTTCGAGTTCATCGCCGAGGAGGTCCGCGAGCTGCTGGCCTCCCTGGGCTTCCGCTCGATCGACGAGGCCGTCGGCCAGGTGCAGGCGCTCGACACGGTCGACGCCGAGCAGCACTGGAAGGCATCGGGCCTCGACCTGGCTCCGATCCTGCACCGGGTCCGGGTGGAGGACACCCACTTCCCGGAGCAGGCGGTCCGCAACACCGGCGGTCAGGACCACGGCCTGGAGAAGTCGCTCGACGTCACCGAGCTGGTCCCGGCGGCGGCCGCGGCGCTCGAGTCCGGCGACCCGGTCCGCGGCCAGTTCGCGATCCGCAACGTCCACCGCACGGTCGGCACGATCCTCGGCCATGAGGTCACCAAGAAGTACGGCGGCGCGGGCCTGCCCGACGGCACCATCGACCTCACCTTCGTGGGCTCGGCGGGCCAGTCGTTCGGTGCGTTCGTGCCCTCGGGCATCACGCTGCGCCTCGAGGGTGACGCCAACGACTACGTCGGCAAGGGCCTCTCCGGTGGCCGGATCGCGATCCGGCCCGACCGGGCGGCGTCGTTCAAGGCCGACGAGCACATCATCGCCGGCAACACGATCGCCTACGGCGCCACCTCGGGTCAGATCTTCATCCGCGGCGGTGTGGGCGAGCGCTGCTGCGTGCGCAACTCGGGCGCGAGCATCGTCAACGAGGGCGTCGGCGACCACGGCTGCGAGTACATGACGGGCGGCCGCGTGGTCGTCCTCGGCAAGACCGGCCGCAACTTCGCAGCAGGCATGTCGGGCGGTATCGCCTGGGTGCTCGACCTCAAGGAGCACCGGGTGAACCCCGAGCTCGTGGACCTGCGACCCGTCAGCGACGAGTTCGGCGGTGAGCTCGCGGAGCTCGTGCGCCAGCACTTCGAGGAGACCGGGTCCGAGGTCGCCGAGGCGCTGCTGGCCGACTGGGAGGCCGCGCTGCCGCGGTTCACCGAGGTCATGCCGCGCGACTACGCGAAGGTCCTGGCGGTCCAGGCCGAGGCGGAGGCCGAGGGCCTCGACGCCGACCAGGCCGCCAACAAGGTGATGGAGGTCCTCTATGGATGACGGCGTGTGCAACCGTTTTTCTTCCAGCACGGGCCGTCAGGCCATCGAGAATGGGGCACAGAATGGCTGACCCACGTGGATTCCTGAAGGCGACCCGCGAGGTCGCGGAGCGTCGCCCGGTCGACGAGCGCGTCCAGGACTGGAACGAGGTCTACCCCGGTGGACCGGGCCGTGCCCTGCTGCCGATCATCGTCGAGCAGGCCGGACGCTGCATGGACTGCGGCATCCCGTTCTGCCACCAGGGCTGCCCGCTCGGCAACATCATCCCCGAGTGGAACGACCTGGTCTGGCGTGACGACTGGCAGGCTGCGATCGAGCGCCTGCACGCGACCAACAACTTCCCGGAGTTCACCGGTCGCCTCTGCCCGGCTCCGTGCGAGACGGCGTGCGTGCTCGGCATCAACCAGCCGGCCGTGACCATCAAGAACGTCGAGGTCTCGATCATCGACAAGGCCTGGGACTCCGGCTACGTGACGCCCCAGCCGCCCGAGTGGCTGTCGGGCAAGACCGTCGCCGTCGTCGGCTCGGGTCCCGCGGGCCTCGCGGTCGCCCAGCAGCTGACCCGCGCCGGCCACACGGTCGCGGTCTACGAGCGCGAGGACAAGCCGGGCGGCCTGCTCCGCTACGGCATCCCCGAGTTCAAGATGGAGAAGCAGCAGGTCGACCGCCGGATCGACCAGATGAAGCGCGAGGGCACCGTCTTCCGCTCCGGCGTCGAGGTCGGCGCCGGCGACCTGACCGGAGCCGCGCTCAAGGACCGCTACGACGCCGTCGTGCTCGCGATCGGGGCGACCGTCCCGCGCGACCTGCCGGTGCCGGGCCGTGAGCTGGGCGGCATCCACCAGGCGATGGAGTTCCTCCCGCAGGCCAACCGGGTCGCGCTCGGCGAGACCGTCGAGGGCCAGATCCGCGCCGACGGCAAGCACGTCGTCATCATCGGCGGCGGCGACACGGGTGCCGACTGCCTCGGCACGTCGACCCGTCAGGGCGCCGCGTCCATCACGCAGCTCGAGATCATGCCGGAGCCCCCCGAGGGTCGCCCCGCAGGGCAGCCGTGGCCGACGTACCCGATGATCTTCCGCGTCTCCTCGGCCCACGAGGAGGGCGGCGACCGGGTCTACTCGGTGTCCACCAAGCAGTTCCTCGGCGACGCCGACGGCAACGTGCGGGCGCTGGAGCTGGTCGACGTGCGGTTCGAGGACGGCAAGCTCGTCGAGATCGAGGGCACCGAGCGCGAGATCCCGGCCGACCTGGTCCTGTTCGCGATGGGCTTCCTCGGTCCCGAGGGCCCGGGCCTCGTCGAGCAGCTCGGCGTCGAGCTCGACCCGCGCAGCAACGTGGTCCGCGACAAGTCCTACATGTCGTCGGTCCCGGGTGTGTTCGTGGCCGGCGACGCCGGTCGCGGCCAGTCGCTCATCGTGTGGGCCATCGCTGAGGGACGTGCCGCCGCTGCTGCGGTCGACGCCTACCTCACCGGCTCCACGACGCTGCCCGCGCCGATCCCGCCGACGGCTCGCCCCCTCGTCGTCTGATCCTGCTCTCTTAACGTTCCAAAGGACCGATAGGGTTCTCCCGTGCGGAGAGCCAAGATCGTGTGCACCCTGGGCCCGGCCACCAACACCGAGCGCCGGATCCGGGAGCTGGTCTATGCAGGGATGGACGTCGCCCGGCTCAACATGAGCCACGGCGCCCACGCCGACCACGCCGAGGTCTACCGCCTGGTGCGGGAGGCCTCGGACGCGAGCGGTCGCGGCGTCGCGATCCTGGCCGACCTCCAGGGCCCCAAGATCCGCCTCGAGCGGTTCGCGGACGGCCCGGTCAAGCTGCGCCGGAGCCAGCGGTGGACGATCACCACGCGCGACGTCCTCGGCGACGAGACGATCTGCGGGACGACGTACAAGGGGCTGCCTGGTGACGTGAAGCCCGGCGACCCGCTGCTCATCGACGACGGCAAGATCCGGTTGCGGGTGGTCTCGGCGACCGACACCGACGTCGAGACCGAGGTGCTCGTCGGCGGCCAGGTCAGCAACAACAAGGGCATCAACCTGCCGGGCGTCGCCGTGTCCGTGCCGGCGCTCTCGGACAAGGACACCCAGGACCTGCGCTTCGCGCTGCGGCTCGGGGTCGACTACATCGCGCTGAGCTTCGTCCGCAACGCCTCCGACGCGGAGGACGTCCGCGTGATCATGCGCGAGGAGGGAGTCCTGCTCCCGATCATCGCCAAGATCGAGAAGCCGCAGGCCATCGACAACCTCGACGAGGTCGTCAAGGCGTTCGACGGCTTCATGGTGGCGCGCGGCGACCTCGGCGTGGAGTGCCCGCTCGAGGAGGTGCCGTTCCTCCAGAAGAAGGTCATCGTCGCGGCTCGCCGCAACGCCAAGCCGGTCATCGTCGCGACCCAGATGCTCGAGTCGATGGTCACCAACCCGGCGCCGACCCGCGCCGAGGCGAGCGACGTCGCCAACGCCGTCCTCGACGGCGCCGACGCGCTCATGCTGTCCGGCGAGACCAGTGTGGGGGAGCACCCCATCCACACCGTCGAGACGATGGCGCGGATCATCTCGGCCACCGAGGACCACGCGCTCAGCGACGACACGTTCAGCCGCTTCGGCCGCATCGACTGGGACCCGCACACACGCTCCGGCATCATCACCAAGGCGGCCGAAGAGGTCGCGCAGCGGGTCGGCGCCAAGTACGTCGTCGCGTTCACGCAGTCAGGGGACTCGGCGCGGCGTCTGGCTCGGCTCCGCAGCAGCATCCCGGTCCTGGCGTTCACCCCGGAGGCCCGGGCCCGGTCCCAGCTGTCGATGCAGTGGGGCGTCGAGGCGTTCCAGACCAAGACCGTCGAGCACACCGACGAGATGGTCCGCCAGGTCGACGAGGAGCTGCTGCGCATCGGCCGCGTCCACGAGGGCGACCTCGTCGTGATCGTCGCCGGCAGCCCGCCCGGCATCCCCGGCTCGACCAACGCCCTGCGCATCCACCGGATGGGCGACGCCATCAATGAGGTCGCCCCCGCCTACCGCCGCCGCTGAGGAACGCCCGCGACGCGCATTGGCTGTGTTGTCATCGGTCGACGGCCCGCTTCGCTGTGAGGCCGCCTCCCTCCTCCGCCTGGCCACTGCGCGCCGCGGACGTCCCTCAGGTCACTCGACGGGGCGGTTGCCCCGCTTGCTGAAGATCGACTCCGGCCGCGCCTGCGGGACGCCGTCGACGGTGAGGTCGACGAGCTCGTTGTAGAAAGCGATCCGGCCGGTGATCGGCGCGACGGCGCGGACCGGGTCGGCATAGGACCAGGCGACGTTGTCCGCGTCACGCACCCCGGGCAGGCTCCAGTACTCCTCGGCATGTCCTTTGTAGGGACAGTCGCTCCGGTTGCCGCTCGGTTCCAGGAGGTCGAGCCGGACGTCCTCGCGGGGGAGGTAGTAGCGCGTCGGAAGGTGCGTCTCGAACAGGAGTACCGGGGAACGGCTGTCGGCGACCACCGTCCCGCCGATCGCGACCTGGACATGGCGGGAGCTCGGCATCGCGTCGACCCGCTTGTAGGGGTCGCGCGGGTGCGCGAACACCTCCTCGTCCTCCTCGAGCCACCGGTCGAGGACGCCGGGCTGCCAGGTGAGCACGATCCGGTCGCTGATCGCCGGATCGTCGCGCACCCAGGCCGCACCCTCGAGCACGCGGTCGCCGACCACCACGTCGTACGACTCGCTCACCGGTCCCTTCGGGCCGAAGAACGGAACGTGCGAGCGGGCGTCGGACGGTCGGAGGAGGTCGGTCCGGACGTCGTCTCGTGGGAACGCGTAGCCGGGCACCGGGAACCGGTCCTCCCAGAACAACAGGGCGTCCTTGCTGTCGACGACGACCTCGTCGCCGACGTAGCCCCTGACCCACCTGTCCGACGGTTCTGTGCGCATCTCACGCACGGTAGTCCTCAGCCCGTCCACGCGGTGGTCTCGGCGACGACCTCATCCGAGCACTTCCCGTCGGGGAGCACCAGCACGAGCTGCTCCCACCCGTACAGCCGCGGTCCGGCGGGGGTGTCCGCGCTGATGGTGACGCCACGGACGTGGGCGGGACGGTCCGGTTCCGTCAGCCGCACGGCGACGAGGACCGCCTGCTTCCCGTCGTCGGGGTGCAGGGTCAGCCCGGTGAGCGTCCGCCTGCTGTTCCAGTCGGTGAGCCCCTCGATGAAGCTCGTGCTCGCTCCCGGGGGATAGTCCGCGACCACTCCCTGCAGGTCGTCGGGCCCCCGGTAGGGAGCGACGACGTCCTCGACGACCTCGAGGTTGACCGCGTCGTCGAGCGACACGGTGAGCAGCCGGGTCCGGGCGTCGACCGTCAGCGAGCCCGGCTGCATGATCACCGCACCCGTCGGGTCCGCCACCACGCACTGCGCCAGCACGCCCTCGCCCGAGGTGTCGTCGACGCCGGTGACGGTGTCGCCCTCGTCGTCGGACTCCTGGAACGCGCTGCACCCGGCCGCGAGCACCACCAGCGCCACGACTCCGGCCACACGTCGGCGCTGTCGCACACGCCCAATCTACGACGGGCTCCCGACAACACCACTGCGGTTGTGCCCCGGGTGGGATTCGAACCCACACTGGATGGTGTTTGAGACCATTGTCTCTGCCGTTGGACTACCGGGGCGAACGCAGGGAAACCGTAACGGACCCAGCATCGTCGGACCGCAGGGAGGTCCGCGCTGCGGCGCCCCGCGACATCCGCCCGTAATGGCGGTCCCGATAACCTTCCCTTGTGACCGAGACGCCCGCGCCCCGCACCGTCGTCATCGCTGAGGACGAGACCCTGATCCGGATGGACCTCGCCGAGATGCTGGCCGAGGAGGGGTACGACGTCGTCGGCCAGGCCGGCGACGGCGCGAAGGCCATCGAGCTCGCCGAGGAGCTGCGCCCGGACCTGGTGATCCTCGACGTCAAGATGCCCGTCCTCGACGGCATCGCCGCGGCGGAGGCCATCGCCGGGAAGCGGATCGCTCCGGTGGTCATGCTCACCGCGTTCTCGCAGCGCGACCTCGTGGAGCGTGCCCGCGACGCCGGGGCGATGTCGTACCTCGTCAAGCCGTTCACCCAGTCCGAGCTGGTCCCAGCGATCGAGATGGCGGTGAGTCGGTTCGCCGAGATCCGCCAGCTCGAGGCCGAGGTCGAGGACCTCCAGGACCGGCTCGAGACGCGCAAGGCCATCGACCGGGCGAAGGGAATCCTCATGGAGCAGCTCCAGCTGACCGAGCCCGAGGCGTTCCGCTGGATCCAGAAGACAGCCATGGACCTTCGGCTGTCGATGAAGGACGTAGCGGTCGGCGTGGTCGAGCACGGCACGGGAATCGCCGGTCCGGGCTGACCGCCGAAGGTCACGAATCAGCAACGACGCGGAGGATCCTTCGTATCGGCGCTCACAACACCCTCGTTCGGCGTTAGGTTGCACCTGCAGTTTTGATTCCGGACGCTGTCCGGAGTTCCTAGCGAGCCGGAGGTCTCATGATCCGCCAAACACCCGCCCGCCGCGTTGCGGCGGTGCTTGCAGCATCCGTTCTCGTCCTCAGTGCCTGTGGTGACGACGGTGACGACAAGGACGACACGGACAACGCGGGCGGCAGCGACACGTCGCCCTCCGCCGAGCCCAAGGGCGACGGCACCCTGACCTTCGGCACCTTGCTGCCGGCGACCGGTGACCTCGCGTTCCTCGGGCCCCCCGAGTTCGCGGGCGTCACGCTGGCGGTCCAGGACATCAACGAGGCCGGAGGCGTCCTCGGCAAGGACGTCGTCGAGGTCAAGGGTGACTCCGGCGACGGCACTCCCGACATCGCCGGCGCGCAGGTGGACAAGCTGCTCGCCGCCAGCTCCGACGTCATCGTCGGCGCGGCTTCTTCCGGTGTCTCGATCACGGTCATCGACAAGATCACCGGTGCGGGTGCGGTCCAGTTCTCGCCGGCCAACACGGCGGCAGGCTTCGACACCGACGAGATCGACCCGAACCGTCTGTACTTCCGTACCGCACCGTCCGACTATCTCCAGGGCGAGGTCCTCGCCAACGAGGTCATCAAGGACGGCTTCGACAACGTCGCGATCATGGGGCGCCAGGACTTCTACGGCGAGGGCCTCGCCGAGCGCACCCGCGACGTGCTCGAGGAGAAGGGCGCCACCGTCGGGGAGTTCATCCTCTACAACAAGGACGCGACCGGCTTCACCGCCGAGATCAACAAGCTGGCCGCCGCTGAGCCGGAGGCCATCGTCCTGGTGTCGTTCGCGGAGACCACCACGATCATCCCGCAGCTGATCGCCAAGGGCCTCGGCCCGCAGGACGTGCAGCTGTACTTCGTGGACGGCAACCTGTCCAACTACCCGGACGAGGACTTCGACCTCACCGGTGTGAAGGGCACGGCGCCGACCTCGGCGACGCCGGACGCGGAGTTCGAGGCTCGCCTGTTCGAGACCCCGCCGATGGGTCCGGACGACGCGGTTCTCTACGGCCCGGAGAGCTACGACGCCGTCATCATGAGCGCGCTCGCTGCCATTGCGGCCGGCGACGACTCGGGTGAGGCGATCGGTGCCAACATCGTCGACATCAGCCGTGAGGGCACCAAGTGCACCACCTTCGCGGACTGCAAGGCCTTGCTCGAGGAGGGCGAGGACATCGACTACGACGGCAAGAGCGGTCCGGCTGACATGACCGACACCGGCAGCCTGGCGGCCGGCACGTACGGCGTGTACGAGTACGGCGACGGCAACGCCTACGAGCAGATCGACACCGTCTCCGGCGTCGTTCCGCAGGGCGAGTGATCGAGCAGTAGCAGCAAGACGGAAGGGCCCGGCTTCGGCCGGGCCCTTTCGCTTATCTGTCCTGCGACTGCTGCTCGGGGACGGTCAGTGACCGCCGAGCGTCCCGAGGTAGAGCTCGATGACCTTGGGGTCCTTGGAGAGGTCCTTGCCGGTGCCGGTGTAGGCGTTGCGGCCGTGGTCGAGAACGTAGCCGCGGTCGCAGATCTGCAGGCAGCGCCGGGCGTTCTGCTCCACCATCACGACCGAGACGCCGGCCCGGTTGATCCGGCGGGTCTGCACGAAGACCTCGTCCTGCAGGACGGGGGAGAGGCCTGCGGACGGCTCGTCCAGGAGGAGCACTGATGGCTCCATCATGAGGGCGCGCCCCATGGCCACCATCTGCCGCTCGCCGCCGGACAGTGATCCTGCACGCTGACTGCGCCGGTCCAGGAGGGCCGGGAACAGCTCACCGACGAACTCGAAGCGCTTCCGGAAGCTGGTGGGACGCTGGTAGCAACCCATCTCCAGGTTCTCCTGGATGGTCAGCGACGGGAACACGTTGTTGGTCTGGGGCACGAAACCGATGCCGGCCGTCACCAGCTTGTCGGCGCGCTGGTTGGTGATGTCCTCACCCTTCAGCTGCACCGTGCCCTCGTTGATCTTGACCAGGCCGAAGAGTGCCTTGAGCAGGGTGGACTTGCCGGCACCGTTGGGCCCGATGATGCCGACCAGCTCGCCCTCCTGGCAGTACAGGTCGGCCCCGTTGAGGATGTTGACGCCGGGCAGGTAGCCGGCGATCAGACCGTCGGCGCGGAGCACCGCGCCGTCGGCCGCGGCGAGGTGTGCCTCCCGCTCGGGGGTGAGGGTGGCTCCGTCATTCATGGCCCTGGGCCTCCTTCTGGATCTCTGCCTCGGCCTCCGCGAGGATCTTCTCCTCCTCCTCGAAGGTGAGCTCAGCGTCGTGGTGGGCACCGAGGTAGGCGTCGACCACGGCCGGGTCGGCCATCACCGTGTCCGGCGGACCTTCGGCGACGACCTTGCCCTGCGCCATCACCACCACCCAGTCGGAGATGTCGCGCACCATGTCCATGTCGTGCTCGACGAACAGCACCGTCCGGCCCTCGTCGCGCAGCGACTTCACGTGGCCCAGCAGTGACTGCTTGAGGGCGGGGTTCACGCCCGCCATCGGCTCGTCGAGCATCACCAGCTCGGGGTCGGTCATCAACGACCGCGCCATCTCGAGGAGCTTGCGCTGGCCGCCGGACAGGGAACCAGCGAAGTCCTCCCGCTTCTCGGCGAGCAGGAACCGTTCGAGCAGGTTGTCGGCCCGGTCGGTGTTGGCCTTCTCCTGGCTCCGCCACAACGGCGCCACCATCGCGGCGAGCAGGCTCTCGCCCCGCTGCGCGGTGGCACCGACGCGCATGTTCTCGATCACCGTCAGCTTCGAGAGGACCTTGGTCAGCTGGAAGGTGCGGACCATGCCCATCCGGGCGACCTTGTAGGCAGGCTTGCGACCCAAGGACGTGCCATTGAAGGACCAGGTGCCGGTGTCCGGGCGGTCGAAGCCCGTGAGGAGGTTGAACAGTGTCGTCTTGCCGGCGCCGTTCGGCCCGATCAGGGCGGTGATCACCCCCCGCTGCACCTCGAGGTGGGCGACGTCGACGGCGGTCAGCCCGCCGAAGGTGCGGGTGACGCTGTCGGCGACGAGGATCGGGTCGGGCTTGGCGACCCCGGGCGTCGGTTCGATGCCCGCCAGAGCGCGTCGGGACGCCTCGACGTCGACGCCCGGCGTCCGGCCCGTGACTTCCTGCTCAGCGTCCATCGATTGCCAGCTCCCTTCGGTCGCCGAAGATCCCTTGTGGTCGATAGATCATCAACAGCATCAGGCCGAGCCCCATGAAGATCAGACGCATCAGGCTCGCCTGGGTGCTGTCCATGATCGAGGCCGGGATGATCGGGTCCGCGCCGGCCGTCATCTGACCGAACGCGATGTCGAGCACGGTGATCAGGAACCAGAAGATGACGGCCCCTGCCACCGGGCCGAGCACACGTGCCGCGCCGCCGATGAGCAGCACCGTGTAGGCGAAGAACGTCACGTCCGTGGCGAAGAACGATGGCCCGACGGTGGCTGAGCGCAGCGCCACCACGAACCCGGCCAGCGCTCCGAAGAGGCCGCCGATGATGAGCGACTGCATCTTGTAGGCGTAGACGTTCTTGCCGAGCGAACGCACGGCGTCCTCGTCCTCACGGATCGACTTGAGCACCCGGCCCCAGGGGCTGCGCATGAGCAGCCAGGTGATCAGGCAGGCGGCGACGACCAGCAGCCAGCCCACCGTCATGACCCAGAAGTCGTTGGGGCTCCACATCACCACCCCGTCGATGCCGACGGGCTCGTCGAACGGGTTCATCTTGCGGAAGGGCTTGATGAAGCCGGTGAGTCCGTCCTGGCCGCCGAGGTCGTCGGAGAACTTCGCGGCGCTGATGACCTGGCGGATGATCTCCGCCGCGGCGATCGTCACGATCGCCAGGTAGTCGGCGCGGAGCCTCAGGGTCGGGACGCCGAGCATCAACGCCAGGATGACGGTGAGGATCACGCCGACCAGGACACCGAGCCACAGGCTCTGCCCCCAGATCGTCGACATGGTGACCATCGCGTAACCGGCCACCATCATGAACCCGGCCTGCCCGAAGTTCAGCAGGCCGGTGTAGCCGAAGTGGATGTTGAGGCCGATCGCGGCCAGGCAGTACACCACGGCGGTCGGACCCAGCGCCTGCTGGAGCGAACCGGTGAGCAACTCGTTGAAGTCCATGGTGGTCTCCTCAGCCGATTCTCTGCGCTTTGCCCAACAGGCCTTGCGGCCTGATCAGCAGGATGACGATGAGCAGGAGCAGTGCGCCCACGAACTTGAACTCGGGATCGACGAAGAGCGTCGACAGCTCGGTGAACAGCCCGATCACGAACGCGCCGACGATGGCGCCCCAGATCGTGCCCAGGCCGCCGAGGACGGTCGCGGCGAAGACCAGCAGCAGGATGCGGAAACCCAGCTGGAAGTCGAAGCCCTGGGTGACGCCGAGCAACGCACCGGCGAGCGCCGCGAGAGCGGCGCCCCCGATCCACACGGTGCCGATCACTCGTTCGACGTTGATGCCGGTCGCGGAAGCCAGGCCGGGGTTGTCGGCGACAGCCCGGGTGGCCTTCCCGAGCCGGGTGAACTGCAACAGGCTGGTGGTGAGGACCAGGACGGCGACGCCGAGCAGGATCACCGTCAGCTCCTTGGGCGTCAGCAGGATGTCGCCGATCTCCCACGGCTCCACGGCGCCGTACTGCGAGTAGTTCCGGGTCTGGGCGCCCGCGAAGTACTGGTAGATGTTGCGGAGGAAGAGCGACAGGCCGATGCTCACGATCATCATCGCGACCAGTCCGGTCCCGCGACGCCGCAAGGGGCGCCACAGCGCCGTGTCGTTCAACCAACCGAAGACACCGCCCACGAGGAACGCCCCGAGGACGCCCACGATCACGGTGATCTCGGTGCCGCCGACCTCGATCCGACCGGGCAAGCGGTCGATGAAGAAGGCCACGAGGGCACCGAAGGTGATCAGCTCGCCGTGGGCGAAGTTCGTCAGGCCGGTGGTGCCGAAGATCATCGAGAGCCCCAGCGCTGCCATCGCCAGCAGGACCGAGAAGACGAGGCCGCCCACCATCAGCTGGAGCGCCTCGGTGAACTTGCTCGGCTTGGCCGGTCCCGCGTCGCCGATCGGGAAGATCACGGTCTGGTCGTTGTCCAGGTTGATGTCGATCGTGCGGCTGGTGATCTCGGGCTTGGTCCCCTCCGGCAACGTCGATTCGTCCAGCACGACCGTGTAGGACTTGCCGAGGTGCTCGATCGACGTGCCGGGCAGGTCGATGACGAACGTCCCGTCCTCGCTGGACGTGGCTTCGCCGAGTTCCTCGCCGGCCTCGTCCTCGACGGTCACCCGGACGCCGGGGACGGCGACGGGCGGCTTCTCGCGGCGGTCGCAGATCCGGCCCAGGATCGAGATCGTGTCGTCGTCCGTCGGCTTGACGAGAGCACACCTCGTTTCGGCCGCGTGGGCGGGCGAGCCCGCCATGACGGTGAGCAGCGCCGCGAGCACGGCACCGAGGAGGACCAGCGCGGTCGTCGCGGTGGCGCCCCTCCGTAGGGCGATGGCCATGGATCTCCTGTCGTGCCGGGCTCCGGCAGCTGATCTTCTCGGAACCAACAGCCGAACTTTATGAGTGATCCGGTCTGAGGGCACCCCCTGCGGATAACGACACGGGAACAGTTCTCCGTGCCCGTCCGGACGCCCGTCAGCATGCCACGCCCTGTCGCCCGTGGCACGGACCGGCGTAAGGTGTCCTCTCACCACAACGTCGACGAGCGGGGGAGTGCATGAGCCGATCGAGCCTGACCCCGAGGATCGCCCGGCGTGAGGACGCCCCGGCGCTCGCCGAGCTCTGGTCGGACGTGCTGCGGCGCGCCGACCGCGCCGAGCAGGTCGCCGACCTCGAGCTCGTCATCAAGGGCGCGGCCGCCTCGCCGGAACAACGGTTCGTGGTCATCGACTTCGACGGTCAGCTCGCCGGAGCCGTGTTCCTCCGGCTGACGACGGTGTCGCCGCTCAACCTCGAGACGTGCGTCCAGTCGATCCAGCCGCGGGTCTTCGACCAGTACCGGCGCCGTGGCGTCGGGCGTGCGCTGATGGAGGCGGCGGTCGTCTTCGCCGAGGAGAACGGCGTGCCGCACGTGTCGACCGCCGTGCCGGCGACGGTCCGCGAGTCGAACCGCTTCATGGCCCGGCTCGCGCTCGCGCCGGTCGCGACCGTCCGGCTCGCGCCGACCTCGCTGGTACGCAGCCGGATCACGCCGGCCGCTCCTCCGGGATCCGGACGGGCAGCCCCCCGCGTGCTCGCCGCGCGGCGCAACCAGCGCCGGGTGCGGGCGACGCGCGTGACGGTTCCGTTCCCGGACTGATCCCGCCCGTCAGCGGGGGTCGACGAGAGCGCAGGTGATGCGCGAGGTGCAGACCCGCTTGCCGCGCTCGTCGGTGATGACGATGTCGTAGGCCGCGCTGGTGCGGCCGAGGTGGATCGCGGTCGCCGTACCGGTCACGACGCCGCTCGTCGCGGAGCGGTGGTGGGTGGCGTTGATGTCGACGCCCACCGACACCTTGCCGAACTGGCCCGCGTGCAGGCCCGAACCGATCGAGCCGAGGGTCTCCGCGAGCGCGACCGAGGCGCCACCGTGGAGGAGCCGGAACGGCTGGGTGTTGCCCTCGACCGGCATCGTCGCGACCACGCGCTCGGGCGAGATCTCGACCAGCTCGATGCCGAGCTTCTCGTTGAGGGCGCCCATGCCGTCGGGCAGCACCGCCAGGAACTCGTCGATCGTGGTCTTCGCGTCGGTCATGGGGACATTCTGCTGTCGGCGGCGATGGATAGAGTCGGCGGGTGCCTGAGTCCCGCCCCCGCCTGCTCCTGCTCGACGGCCACTCCTTGGCGTACCGCGCGTTCTTCGCGCTCCCGGTCGAGAACTTCTCCACGGCCTCGGGCCAGAACACCAACGCGGTCTACGGGTTCACCTCGATGCTCGTCAACGTGCTCCGCGACGAGCAGCCGACCCACGTCGCCGTCGCGTTCGACCTCTCGCGCCAGACGTTCCGGCTGGCCGAGTACTCCGAGTACAAGGCCAAGCGCAACAAGACGCCCACCGAGTTCAGCAGCCAGCTGCCCCTGATCCAGCGGGTGCTCGACACGTTCGCGATCCCGCACCTCACGGCCGAGGGCTACGAGGCCGACGACATCATCGCGACGCTGGTCACCCAGGCCCTCGCCGCCGAGGACGTGGGACCCGACGGCTTCGAGGTCCTCATCCTCACCGGCGACCGCGACTCGCTGCAGCTGGTGACGGAGCGGTCGACGGTCCTCTACCCGATGCGCGGGGTGTCCGACCTGGCGCGGATGACCCCCGCCGCCGTGGAGGAGAAGTACGGCGTCCCGCCGCAGCGCTATCCGGAGCTCGCGGCGATCGTGGGGGAGACCTCCGACAACCTGCCGGGAGTCCCCGGCGTCGGCCAGGGGTTCGCCGCGAAGTGGCTGAACACCTACGACGGGCTCGACAACGTCATCGCCCACGCTGACGAGATCACCGGCAAGAAGGGTGAGGCGCTGCGCGAGCACCTCGGCGACGTGATCCGCAACCGCCGGCTCAACGCGCTCGTCACGGACCTCGACCTCGGCGTCCGGCCCTCCGAGATGGCGCTCCAGCCGTGGGACCGGCAGGCCGCGCTGGAGCTGTTCGACGAGCTCGAGTTCCGCGGCGAGCTCCGCACCCGCACCATCGAGACCCTCGCCGGCGAGGAGCCGATGGAGGAGGGCGGCTTCGAGCTGGCCGGCCGCACCCTCGGCGAGGGCGAGGTGGGGGAGTTCCTCGAGACCCTGGGCGACCAGGTCGTCGGCCTCCACGTCCGCGGCAGCTGGGCGGCCGGGTCCGGTGCGGTCGACGGCATCGGCTTCGCCGTGGCCGACGGCCAGGCCGCCTACGTCGACGTCGCCGCGCTCGGGGCCGACGACGAGGCGGCCCTCGCCGGATGGCTCGCCGACGCGGCGCGGCCCAAGATCCTCCACGACGCCAAGGGCCCCGAGCTGGCGCTGTCCGCCCACGGGTGGGCGTTGGGCGGGGTCGTCAGCGACACCGCCCTGACGGCGTACCTCGCCCGCCCCGACCAGCGCTCCTACGACCTCGCCGACCTCACGCTGCGCTACCTCCGTCGCGAGCTCAAGGGCGAGGCCGACGCCGACCAGGGCGCGCTCTTCACGGACTCGGACCTGGGTGCAGGTGCCGCCGACGTCGCGTCGACGGCGATGCTCTACGCGCGCGCCGTGGTCGACCTGTCGGCCGCGCTCGAGGGCGAGCTGGAGCGGGCCGGGGGCTCGCGGCTGCTCACCGACGTCGAGCTGCCGCTGGTGCACCTGCTGGCGCACATGGAGCAGACCGGCATCGCGGTCGACCTCGACCACCTCACCGCCCTGGAGCGGCACTTCGCCGACGAGGTCCGCAACGCCGCCGAGGAGGCGTTCTCGGTCATCGGCAAGGAGATCAACCTCGGCTCGCCGAAGCAGCTCCAGGTCGTCCTCTTCGACGAGCTCGGCATGCCCAAGACCAAGCGCACCAAGACCGGCTACACGACCGACGCCGACGCGCTCCAAGGGCTCTACGTCAAGACCGAGCACCCGTTCCTGCTCCACCTCCTGCGCCACCGCGACGTGAGCCGGCTGCGCCAGACGATCGAGGGGCTGCTCAAGACCGTCCAGCCCGACGGCCGTATCCACACGACGTTCAACCAGATGATCGCGGCGACCGGGCGGCTCTCCAGCACCGAGCCGAACCTCCAGAACATCCCGGTCCGGACCGAGGAGGGCCGCCGGATCCGGGAGGGCTTCGTGGTCGGCGCCGGCTACGAGTCGCTGATGACCGCGGACTACAGCCAGATCGAGATGAGGATCATGGCGCACCTCTCGGAGGACAAGCTCCTCATCGAGGCGTTCCGGTCGGGCCAGGACTTCCACTCGATCACCGCCGCCCGCGTGTTCGACGTCCCCGCCGACGAGGTGACCTCGGAGATGCGGGCAAAGATCAAGGCGATGAACTACGGCCTCGCCTACGGCCTGTCGGCGTTCGGCCTGTCCCAGCAGCTCGGCATCACGCCGGGCGAGGCCAGCGGGCTGATGGACGAGTACTTCGAGACGTTCGGCGGGATCCGCGACTACCTCGGCACCGTCGTCGACGAAGCGCGTCGGACGGGCTTCACCGAGACGATCATGGGTCGTCGCCGCTACCTGCCGGACCTCACCAGCGACAACCGGATGCGTCGCGAGATGGCCGAGCGGATGGCGCTCAACGCGCCCATCCAGGGCTCCGCCGCCGACCTCATCAAGGTCGCGATGCTCCAGACCCAGCGCGAGATCGACGCCCAGGGCCTTCGCTCGAGGATGCTGCTCCAGGTGCACGACGAGCTCGTGTTCGAGGTCGCCGAGGGCGAGCGCGACGCGCTCGAGCAGGTGGTCCGCGACCGGATGGGCAGCGCCGCGGACCTCACCGTCGCACTCGACGTCTCCGTCGGCACCGGCGCCAGCTGGCACGAGGCTGCGCACTAGGTGGCTGGCGCGAGCGCGTCGCCGACCGTGCTCGCCGCCCGGACCATCGTTCCGTTCAGCCCAGCGCCGTCCCGAGGAAGCCGAGCTGGGCGGGCAGGACGCGGCGCCAGTAGCCGTCGTCGTGGCCGCCGGCGTCGATCTCGGCGGTGACCGCGACGCCGGAGCCGTCGAAGCCGTCGACGTAGTCCTCGACGTCGTGGAAGAACGGGTCACCGCGGCCGCAGTCGATCCGGACGGCGATGCCGTCGAGGTCCTCCTGACGTCCGACCACCGCGTACGCCTCGTACTCATCGGCGTCGGAGAACCCGGTCGGTGACGCGTCGTCGGGATCGCTCCAGACGGCGGGGCTGGCGGCGGCGACGGCGCGCACCCGGTCGGCGCCGAGCAGCGGCCCGAGGCGCAGCGCGCCGTACCCGCCCATCGACCAGCCGAGGAGGCCGATCCGGCCGGTGTCGAGTCCTGTGAAGGTGGGGTCGCCGGTGACGGCGAGGAGCAGCTCGTCGACGACGAGTGCGCCCGCGTCCTCACCGTCGTGCGGGTGCCAGTAGCCGTCGCCGCCGTCGACGCTCACCACCGCGAACGGTGGTACGCCGTCCGCGACCGCGGCGGCGAGGAAGCGGTCGACACCGAGGTCCATCACCGAGGTGTGGTCCCCGCCCAACGCGTGCAGTGCGATCACCACCGGCAAGCCGTCCGCGGTCAGGTCGGGCGGCAGCAGGCACGCCCACCCCACGTCGCGTCCCGGCAGGTTCGGGCTGGTGAAGGTGCTCGTCGACACCGTGCCCGGCACGACGTCCGGGACGGCGCCGTCCTCGCCGTTGAGACCGAGGTGCTCGTAGGCCCACGTGCGCCCGGGCAACCAGTCCCGCTCGACGGCGTAGCCGCCGACCGACGCCGACCCGATCGCGGCCGCCCCGCCGAGCAGGAGCCCGCGGCGACCGATACGGCGGTCGTCCCTCACGCGGCCTCGACCGCGACCGTCTCGGTGCCGCGGCGTCCGCGGAACACCTGAAGGGCAACCAGGAGCGCGACGACCACCACGTCCACGACGGCGACGGTGACGGCGAGCTCGGTGACCGTCGCGGCCAGGGAGCCGCCGCCGACGAGGGCGAGGACGCCGACGCTCACGAGGTACTTGGTCCAGCGGCCACGCTTGGCCAGGCCTGCGTAGACGAGCAGCTGGAGGACCGACAGCAGTCCGCCGAGGACGGCGAACAGCCACAGCTTGTCCTGCACCTCGCCGTACTCGTCGCCGCCGATGAAGACCAGTGCCAGCGAGCTCAGCAGGTAGGTGCCGCCCACGCAGGCGGCGCCCAGGCCGGTGAGGAACGCGAGCCCGCGGAGGACGGCGGCGCGGCTCTCGCCCGCCGTGGACATCGACGGGAACAGGATGACGACGGCGAACTGGGGGAGGAACAGCACCGCCTTGGTGACGATGAGACCGCCGGCGTACAGACCCGCCTGGTGCTCGTCGAGGACGTTGCGGGCGACGACGACGTCGAGGTTGGAGAGGGCGACGAAAGCCAGCAGCGCGAACGAGCTGCCGGCGGTCTCGCGGCGCACGTCGCGGCGCACCTCGCGGTCGTGCGCCGTCACGACGGCGTCGGTCCGGCGACCGCGCAGCGCCCAGGTGCCGATGAGCACCGGCAACCACGACGCGACGAGCACGCCGGCCATGGCGCTCGCCTCGGTCGCGGAGATCGCCAGGCAGGCGCCGCCGATGAGCACCCGCGGCACTCCGACCGAGAGGTAGACGAGGCTGAGCGGCAGCCAGCGCCGCTCGCCCTGGAGCACCCCGGCCTGACCACCCATGACGGTCACGGGGACGACGCACAGCCCCAGCAGCACTGCCGGGAGCAGGCCGTCGAGCCGCAGCAGCCACCACACCAGCGGCGACGCGGCGACGGCGATCGCCCCGAGGACCAGGGCGGCGCGCCAGGTCGCGGTCAGCACCGTGTCCTCGATCGCGGCGACGTCCTCCGGGGCGGCCGCGATCCGGCGCGCCGCGGTGGCCTGGATCCCGAGCTGGACGACGGAGAGGACCATCAGCAGCGCCATCATGCCCGCGACCGCGCCGTACTGGCTCGGGCCGAGGAGCCGCGCCGCGACCATCTGGAACGCGTAGGTGCCGACGTTCATCACGGCCATCGCGATCGCGATGCCGGCGCTGCTGCGCAACAGGCGGAGCACGCGGTGACCGGTGCCGGACGGGGATCCGGAGCCCCCGGGCTGCGTGCGGTCGACGGTGCTCGTCACGGTCTGAGCGTAGACGGCGGCATATGGTTGGCCCGGCCAGGAGGGGGTGTGATGCGGGAGACGGAACGGACCGGGTCCGCGCTCGCTGCGTCCCTCTATGCCGTCGTCGTCCTCCTCATGCTCCTCCAGCAACCCGGCGCGACGACCTACGACACCCGGGCCGAGCTGACGGAACGTCCGGGGGGCTTCCTCGCGAGCGCCTTCACGCTCTGGCACCCCGAGTCGAACTTCGGCGAGTTCCAGAACCAGGCCTACGGCTACCTCTTCCCGCAGGGCACCTGGTTCGTGCTCTGGGACGCGATCGGCGCTCCCGGCTGGGTGACCCAACGGCTGTGGTCGGCACTGCTGCTCATCGTCGCCTGCGAGGGCGCTCGCCGTGTCGCTCGCGCGATCGGGCTGGCCGACCTGCCCGCCCTGCTCGCCGGTGTCGTGTTCGCGTTCTCGCCGAGGCTCCTCGGCACCGTGGCGGTCCAGACGGGGGAGTCGCTGCCCGGCGCAGTGATGCCGTGGTTGGTGCTGGCAGTGGTGCTCCACCTGCGCGGGCGGCTCTCCGCGCGAAGAACGGCGGTCCTCAGCGGTGCCGCCGTCGTGTGCATGGGCGGCGTGAACGCGGTCGAGACGGCCGCCTGCCTGCCGTTGGCGATGATCCTCGTCGTCTGGGGGGCGCGGCACGGCCTGACCACCGCCCGCGCTGCCGCGGGTTGGTTCGCGGCGATCGGCGTCGGCTGCCTCTGGTGGGCGCTGCCGCTGCTCGTCCTCGCCCGCTACGCGCCGCCGTTCTACTCCTACGTCGAGAGCGCGCGCGACACGACGGCCCTCATCGGCTGGTCCGAGGCCGCGCGCGGTGACTCGTCCTGGATCGCCTACCTGGTCTCGGCCGACCAGCCCTGGTGGCCGGCGGCGTTCCACCTCGCCACCGACCCCGTCCTGGTCGCGGTCGCCGCGGTCGTCGCCGGCGTGGGCCTGGTCGGGATCACCCTCCTCGACAGCGGCGTGAAGCGCCCGCTGATGCTCGCGGTCGTCCTCGGCCTCGGTTGCCTGACGGTCGCCCACGGCGGGGTCGCCGGGGCTCCCACAGCCGACCTGGTCCGAGGACTCCTCGACGGCGCGCTCCAGATCTTCCGCAACGTGCACAAGATCGACCCGATCGTCCGGCTGCCGCTGGCGGTCGGCTTCGGCGTCGCCGTCGCGCGCGGCGTCGAGGCGCTCGTCGTACGACGGCCGCGGCTGCGGACGGCGGAG
>NZ_JACEFC010000210.1 GCF_014180715.1 Nocardioides stalactiti
CTCGCCCGCGCCGAGCGCGCCCAGCACGACTTCACCGCCCTGGAGACCCGGGTCGCCGGCCTCGACGCCGGCGAGGAGGGTCTCGACGCCGAGCACGAGGCGGCCGTCGCCGCGCTCGAGGACATCGAGGAGCGTCTCACCAAGACCCGCGAAGAGGCCCAGCAGGCCGACCGCGACAAGTCCGCCCTCGGCGCCCGCAAGGAGGCGCTCGAGCTCGGCCTGGCCCGCAAGGACGGCGCCGGAGCGCTCCTCGCGGCGTCCGACTCGCTCTCCGGGCTGCTCGGCTCGGTCGCCGCTCTCGTCAACGTGCGCTCGGGCTACGAGACCGCCATCGCCAACGCCCTCGGCGCCGCGGCCGACGCGGTCGCGGTCACCGACGCCGACGCCGCGGTCGCGGCGATCAGCCATCTCAAGGACGACGACCTCGGTCGCGCCGGGCTGCTGCTCGGTGGCGGCGCCGACGACCGCAGCGGCTGGCCCGCCCTGCCGGGCAGCACGCCGTACGCCGCGGACGTGGTGGACTGCCCCGCCGAGGTGCGCCCGGCGCTGACCCGGCTGCTCCACAAGACCGCCGTCGTCGACGACCTGGCCGCCGCCCGCAGCCTGGTCGCGGACTACCCCGACGTGGTGGCGGTGACCCGCGACGGCGACCTGCTCGGCGCCCACTTCGCCGCCGGCGGGTCCAACGCCCAGCAGAGCCTCATCGAGATCCAGGCCGCCGTCGACGAGGCGACGGCTTCCCTCGCGGAGGCGGTCGCCGCGAGCGAGCGGCTCGGCTTCGACCTGGCCCGGCTCGAGGGCGAGCGTGAGGAGGCCAAGCGTCGCTCCGACGTCGCCCTCGCCAAGCTGCACGAGTCCGACGCCTCGCTGGCCGCCGTCGCCGAGGAGCTCGGCCAGCTCGGCTCGCTCGCCCGGTCGGCGCGTGCCGAGGCCGAGCGTCTCGCCGAGGCGATCGCCCAGGCCGAGACCGCTCGTAGCCAGGCGTCGGCCGGCATCGCCGAGCTCGAGGAGCGCCTCGCCACCGCGGAGGGGACGGGCGAGGAGGAGCCCGAGACCGACGACAAGGAACGGCTGGTCCAGGAGGCCCGCACCGCCCGCCAGAGCGAGATGGAGGCGCGGCTCTCGCTGCGGACCTCCGAGGAGCGCGGCCGCGCGCTGCACGGCCGGGTCGACCAGATCCGCAGGGCCGCCGAGGGCGAGCGGCAGGCCCGCGCCCGTGCCGCCGAGCGGCGCGAGCGGCTGCTCCGCGAGGGCCGGGCGGGTCGCGCCGTCGCCGGCGCGGTGTCCTACGTCCTCGGCCGGCTCGAGGTCTCCATCGACCGCGCGTTGCGCACCCGTCAGGACATCGAGGAGTCGCGGCGCGGCCGCGAGCAGGAGCTGATGGCCGTGCGCGGTCGGCTCCGCGGCCTCGGCCAGGAGCACGACGAGCTCGTCAACTCCGTCCACCGCGACGAGATGGCCCGCGCGCAGCAGCGGATGCGGATCGAGCAGATCGAGGCCAAGGCGCTCGACGAGCTCGGCATCGAGGCCGAGGTCCTGATGGCCGAGTACGGCCCCGACCAGCCGGTGCCGGTGTGGGACGTCCCCGCAGACGACGCGCCCGCGGCTGCCGTCGAGGACGATGCCGCTGCCGAGGAGGCCGAGCCGCGGACCGTCCCCTTCGTCCGTGAGGAGCAGGTCAAGCGGCTCCGGTCGGCCGAGCGTGCGCTGACCATGCTCGGCAAGGTCAACCCGCTCGCGCTGGAGGAGTTCACGGCGATGGAGGAGCGGCACAAGTTCCTCACCGAGCAGCTCGAGGACCTCCGCGCGACCCGCAAGGACCTCCTCGACATCGTCAAGGACGTCGACGCCCGCGTGGAGCAGGTCTTCACCGAGGCCTACGCCGACGTCACCAAGGCGTTCGACCAGACCTTCGCGCGGCTGTTCCCGGGCGGCGAGGGACGGCTGGTGCTCACCGACCCGTCCAACATGCTGACGACCGGCATCGAGGTCGAGGCCCGGCCTCCTGGCAAGAAGGTCAAGCGGCTCTCCCTGCTGTCCGGAGGTGAGCGCTCGCTGGTGGCCGTGGCGTTCCTGGTGGCTCTCTTCAAGGCCCGACCGTCGCCGTTCTACATCCTCGACGAGGTCGAGGCGGCGCTCGACGACGTCAACCTGGGCCGCCTGCTGGAGATCTACGAGGAGCTGCGCGAGAACTCCCAGCTGCTCGTCATCACCCACCAGAAGCGCACCATGGAGGTCGGCGACGCCCTCTACGGCGTCACCATGCGCGGCGACGGCGTCTCGACCGTCATCAGCCAGCGGCTCCGGAAGGAGTCCGCGTAGTGCCAGCCGAGCGCCCGCCCCGGTCGTCGTACGTCGCCTGGGACCGCGCCACCCTGCGCTGGGCCGACATCGACGTTTACGGGCACATGAACAACGCCCGTTACTTTGAGCTGATCGACACCGTCGTCAACGACCAGCTCGCCCGGGAGGTCGGCACCGACATCCGCGAGCTGCCGGCGATCGGCGTCGTCGCCGAGGTGTCGTGCCGCTACTTCGCCGAGATCACCTATCCCGGCAGCCTCGACCTCGGGATCTACGTCGAGCGCCTCGGGAGCTCCTCGATCGTCTACCGGGTCGGGCTCTTCCAGGGCGACCCGGAGGGCGAGGGCGCGACCGCCGCGGCTGAGGGGCGCTTCGTCCACGTCTACGTCGACAACACCGACCCGGCCCGGCCGACCACGCCGATGCCGGCCGAGGTGCGCGCCGCCGTGGAGCCGCTCGTCCGTCAGCCCTGACGGGCCTGTCGCGCGGCTTCCCGCTCCGCGACCGCCCGGATGCCGGCGCGCCCTGCTGCCGCGACCTCCAGCAGGTCGAGGTAGTGGTCGAGCCGGGCGGGGTCGAGCACCTGCTCCGACGTGGTGCCCGTGCTGCGGCGAGGCTCGTGGAAGAGCGTGCCGCCGGGGTCGCCGAGGTGCTCGCGGGCGACCCAGGCGTTGGGGGCTGCCCACTGCTCCAGGAACCGGTCGAGGTCGCCCTCGGGCAGGGTGAGCTGATCGCCCTGGTCCTCGCCGCGCAGCGCCCGGACGTGGGCGCGGTTGGAGATCTGCCACGGCTCGGCGCCCTGCTCGAGCCGGTGCAGGTTGAGCACGCGGAGCACCTCGACGGTCTCGGCGCCGAGCCGCTCGTTGCGCACGTCGGCTGCGCTCAGGTCGCCGGCCGGCACGTCGAGGCCGGCGGCGGCG
>NZ_JACEFC010000211.1 GCF_014180715.1 Nocardioides stalactiti
CGCCCGGTCATCGCGGCGTCGGCGTCGAGGACGCCGGTCATCGGGACGCCGTCGAGCGTGCGGCACAGGTAGAGCAGCCCGGCGCACTCGGCGACGGTCGGCAGCCCCTCGCGGACGGCGTCGCGGATCTCGGCGCGCAACCCGGCGTTGTCGGCGAGCGCGGCGGCGTGGACCTCGGGGAAGCCGCCCCCGAGGTAGAGCCCACGGGTGCCCTCGGGGAGCGCGGTGTCGGTCGCGGGGTCGAAGGACACCACCTCGCAGCCGGCCGCCTCGAGCAGCTCGGCGGTCTCGGCGTAGCGGAAGGTGAAGGCCCGGCCGCCGGCGACCGCGACCCGCTTGCTCGCCACCGCCGGGCTCGCCGGCTGCGGGGGCGTCCACGGCTCGGCGTCGAGGTCGGGGGCCGTGTGCGCGAGGGTCAGCACGGCGTCGAGGTCGACCGTCTCCGCGATCCGCTCGGCGAGCCGGTCGACGACGGCGGCAGCCTCCGACCGCTCCGCGGCCGGCACCAGCCCGAGGTGGCGGGACGGGGTCGCCAGGTCCGGGTCGCGGGGGACCACGCCGAGCACGGGCAGGCTGATCGACTCCCGGACCTCGGCCGCATGCCGCGGCGAGCCGGCCTGGTTGAGGATGACGCCGGCGACCTGGACGGTCGGGTCCCAGGTGGCCATGCCGTGCACGACGGCGCCGATCGAGCGCGACGAGCGGGAGATGTCGACCACGAGGACCACCGGCGTCCGGGTCAGGGTGGCGACGTGGGCGGTCGAGGAGAAGCCCCGGGCGCCCACCTTGCCGTCGTACAGGCCCATGACGCCCTCGACGACGGCCGCGTCCGCGCCCGCGGCGCCGTGCAGGAGCAGGGGCGCGACCCGGTCCTCGCCGACCAGGTGCGGGTCGAGGTTGCGCCCGGGCCGCCCGCACGCGAGCGCGTGGTAGCCGGGGTCGATGTAGTCCGGGCCGACCTTGTGGCCGCTGACCTCCAGACCGGTACGACGCAGCGCGGCCATCAGGCCGGTGGCGATCGTCGTCTTGCCCTGACCGGTGGCGGGGGCGGCGACGACGACGCGGGGGACGGCTACCACTCGATGCCCTTCTGGCCCTTCTGGCCGGCGTCCATCGGGTGCTTGACCTTGGTCATCTCGGTGACGAGGTCGGCCGCCTCGACCAGTCGCGGGTCGGCGCGACGGCCGGTGATGACGACGTGCTGGTGGCCGGGCCGCGCCCCGAGGGTGGCGAGGACGTCGTCGAGGTCCACCCAGCCCCAGTTGATCGGGTAGGTGAACTCGTCGAGCAGGTAGAGGTCGTGCTCCTCGGCCAGCATCCGGCGCTTGATCTCCGCCCAGCCCTCGGCCGCGGCGGCGGCGTGGTCCTCCTCGGTGCCGTCCTTGCGCGACCAGGACCAGCCCGAGCCCATCTTGTGCCACTCGACCGAGCCGAGGCCGTCGCCGGTGGGCAGGCGCTCGAACGCGGTCTGCTCGCCGAGGCGCCACTTGGCGGACTTCACGAACTGGAAGATCCCGATGCTCCAGCCCTGGTTCCAGCCGCGCAGGGCCAGGCCGAACGCGGCCGTCGACTTCCCCTTGCCGTCGCCGGTGTGGACCATCACCAGCGGCCGGTTGCGGCGCTGCCGGGTGGTGAGCCCGTCGGCGGGCGTGACGAGTGGCTGTCCTTGGGGCATCAGGTGCTCCAGCTCTCGTGGTGGATCGCCTCGGCGAGCGGGCGGCGCGCGCGCCAGCCGTGTCGCTCGAGGTCGGGGACGGTCTCGAGGTGGGAGACGGTGCCGAGGCAGAGCCAGGCGATCGGCCGCACGCCCTCGGGGATGGCGAGGAGGTCGCGGAGGAACTCCTCGCGGTAGAACGAAACCCAGCCGACCCCGAGGCCCTCGGCGGTGGCGGCGAGCCAGAGGTTCTGGATCGCGAGCACGGTCGAGAACAGGCCCGTGTCGGCGATCGCGTGCCGGCCCAGCACGTGGGCGCCGCCTCGAGCCTGGTCGTGGGTGACGACCACGCCCATCGATGACTCGCAGATCCCCTCGACCTTGATCGTGGCGAAGGTGCCCCGGCGCTCCTCGGGGAGGGACGCCGCGAACGTCTCGCGCTCGGTCGCCACGTGGTCGCGGAAGGTACGACGGACGGCCGGGTCGCGCACGACGACGAAGTCCCACGGCTGGCTCATGCCGACGCTGGGTGCGCGGTGGGCGGCGTCGAGCACGCGGAGCAGCCGGTCCTCGCCGACCTCCTCGCCCGTGAACTCCGCGCGGACGTCACGGCGGCGCGCGATGACGTCGTACAGTGCGGCCGTCGGCGGGGTCGTGTGCCCGAGGACCTCGGATTCCGCTGTCTCAGGCACACAACCCTCCTCGGGTGAGGGAGACGAGGGCATCGGCGCTGACCTCACCGACGGTCACGTGCTCCGCACCGAGGTGGTCGGCCAGGACCCGCGCGAGGCCCATCCGCATCGGGCCGCTCTCGCAGTCGACGACGACCGCGCCGACGCCCGTCGCGGCGAGACCGGCCGCGACGTGGCGCGACCGCTCGACCGCATCGCGCCCCGACGTCGCGCGACCGTCGGTGACGACCACCAGGAGCGGGCGGCGCCGCGGGTCGCGGATCCGCTCCAGGTCGAGCACCCGGGCCGCCTCGAGCAGGCCCTCGGCGAGCGGGGTGCGGCCGCCGGCCGGCAGGACGTCGAGGCGCGCGGCGGCGACGTCGACCGACCCGGTCGGCGGCAGGACGAGCTCGNCGGCGGCAGGACGAGCTCGGCGGCGTCGCCGCGGAACGTCACCAGGCCGACCTTGTCGCGGCGCTGGTAGGCGTCGAGCAGCAGGCTCAGCACGGCCGTCTTGACCTGCTCCATCCGCTTGCGCGCGGCCATGGAGCCGGACGCGTCGACGCAGAACAGCACGAGGTTGGACTCCCTGCCCTCGCGGACGGCGACCCGGAGGTCGTCGGCGCGCAGGAGCAGCCGCCCGTCGACCCGGCCGCGCGCGTGCTGGTGCGGCACCGCCGCGCGGATGGTCTCCACGAGGTGGAGGGCACCACCGCCGGCGCGCGGCCGCTCGCTCCCGATCCGGCGGCCGGTGTCGGTGACCGCGCGGCTGCGG
>NZ_JACEFC010000212.1 GCF_014180715.1 Nocardioides stalactiti
GCGGCAGCTCCTCGCGCGCGAGGACGACGGCACGCTCGGCGGCACCGTCGCCGAGGTCGGCGGCGGCGTGCAGGGCCGCGCGGACGAGCGCCACGGCCACTCCCTGGCCGCGCGCCACCGGGGCCAGCCCGAAACGACGCAGGTGGACGGTGCGACCGTCGGGCTCGGCGTCGAGGAGGACGCAGCCGACGGGGACGCCGTCGACCCGGGCGACGAGGCCGGCTCCGGACGCCAGCCGCGCGGCGATCGTCTCCTCGGTCTCCGCGAGCGCGTCCGTCGGCGGGTCGAGCGGTGCCCGGTCGGCGAACGCGGCGCGGACCAGGTCGAGGACGACCGCAGCGGCCTCCGCCCCGACGACCTCGATCGCGAGCCTGCCGGTGGTGGCGGTCATCGGGCCCGCGCCGTCGTCGTCGCGGCGGTGATCAGCTGGTCGAGCTCGGCGTTGACCAGGTCGTGCCGCTCGAACAGGACCAGGTGCCCGGCTCCGTCGCACTCCAGCAGCCGCGAGTCCGGGATCCGTGCGTGCAGCTTGCGCGAGTGGCCGATCGAGGTGAGCCGGTCGCGGGTGCCGCAGATGACCGAGGTCGGGACCTCGCCGAGCAGCTCCACCGCGTGGAACTTGTCGAGGCTGGCGAAGTGCGGGAAGAAGTCGGCGACCACCTCGAACGGCGTCGCCGACAGCATCTCGTCGGTGAACTCGACGTAGGCCCTCGGGACCTCGCCGCCGAACGCGTAGCGGTCGGTGGCGACCGTGGCGGCCGTGCGGCCGAGGCGGCGTACCCCGTCGACGAGGCGGTGGCCGCGGTGCAGCGTCCGCACCGCTCGGTGGGTCACCGGACTGCTCAACCGGGCCGGCAGCATCGGCAGCAGGATCCGGCTCACGTCGAGGCCGCCCGCGGTGGTGGAGATGAGACCGACGCCGACGACCCGGTCGCCGATCAGCTCGGGGTACTGCTCGACCAGGGCGACGATCGACATGCCGCCCATCGAGTGCCCGACGAGGACGACCGGTCCCGTGGGGGCGGCGGCCTCGATCACGGCCGCGAGGTCGCGGCCGAGCTGGTCGATCGTCGCGTGCTCGCGGTCGGAGCGGCCGGAGCGGCCGTGGGAGCGCTGGTCGTAGAAGACGGTCCGGACCAGGTTGCGGTAGGCCGCGCGCTGGAAGTGCCAGCAGTCGAGGTTGAGGCAGAAGCCGTGCACGAAGACGACGGTGACCTCGGGCGTCGCACCGCGCACACGCCGCAGCAGCCGGCCGGCCCGGTCGAGCACGTGGGTGTCCTCGACCTCGTCGATCTCGACGTGGAGCGGCGTGCCGTCGTCGGCGACGACCGTGATCGGCGCGGACCGCAGTGACCCGAAGGCGACGTCCTCGCCGGCGCGGCGGCTGATCGCCCGCTGCTGGCGCAGGATGCTGACGGCGCCGCCGGCGGCGGCTACCCCGAGGGCGCCGGCGACCGAGCCGACGACCCGCCGACGGGTGCTGCTCACGGGCCCTCCTCCACGACGTCGGTGTCGACGTGCCGGCGAACGGTGCGGCCGCCCATCCGGGTCACGATCTCGTAGCTGATCGTCCCGCAGGCCTCGGCCCAGTCCTGGGCGGTCGGTACGTCGTCGGCCCCGCCGAGGAGGACGACCTCGTCCCCGACCTGCGCCGGGTCGCCCCCGAGGTCGACCATCACCTGGTCCATGCAGACGGTGCCGCGGATCGGCCGGCGCTTGCCCCCCACCGCGACCTCGGCGCTGCCACCCGGGTGGGACGCGTGCCGCGGGATGCCGTCGCCGTAGCCCATCGGCACCAAGCCGATCGTGGTCGGCCGGTCGGCGACCCAGCGTTGGCCGTAGGAGACCGCGTCGCCGGCCACGAGGTGCTTGACCACGGCCAGCCGGCTGCGCACCGTCATCGCCGGCCGCAGCCCGAGGTCGGGGGTGTGGCCGGGAGCCGGGTCGAGCCCGTAGGTCGCGATCCCGCAGCGCACGGCACCGAACCGGGCGGACGGGCGCAGGATCGTCGCCGCCGAGTTGGCGAGGTGGACGAGGTCGGGACGCAGCCCGGAGTCCTCGGCGAGCGCCAGGGCGGCCCGGAAGGCCTGCTCCTGACGGTCGTTTGCCGGATGGTCCGGCTCGTCGCTGCAGGCGAGGTGCGACCACAGCCCGGTGACCTTCCAGCTGCCGTCACGCTCGCCGTCGTGCGCACGGGCGAACACCGCCGCCCAGTCCGCGCGCGACGCGCCGCCGCGGCTGAGACCGGTGTCGACCTTGACCTGGACCCGGGCGCGCAGGCCGACGGCGCGCGCCGCCTCGGCGATCGCGTCGAGCTCGGCCACGGAGTAGGCCGTCAGGTCGACGCCCTCGGCGACCGGGCGCTCCAGGTCGGTCTCGGGGAGCATCAGCCAGCAGAGCAGCGGACCCGCGTAGCCCGAGGCGCGCAGCTGCACCGCCTCGTCGACGGTCGCGACAGCCAGCCACTCCGCCCCGCCCTCGCGGGCGGCCCGCGCCGCCTCGACCATGCCGTGCCCGTAGCCGTCGGCCTTCACGACCGCGATCAGCGGGACGCCCGCCACCTCGCGGAGAACGCGCACGTTGTGCCGGATCGCCGCGACGTCGACGACGATCTCGGCGAGCGCGCCCTCGTGGCGGTCGGCCCTGTGGTCGGACATGGGTCCGATCCTCCCATCACCCGAGGAGTGCGGCGATCACCGCCGGCAGTGCGCGCGCCACGTCCGCCGCGACGATCGGGCCGCCCCGGGCGGCGAGCGTCGCCGCCGCGCCGTGCAGCCAGGACCCCACCGAGGCGGCGTCGTACGGCGACAGGCCGGCGGGGGGC
>NZ_JACEFC010000213.1 GCF_014180715.1 Nocardioides stalactiti
CGAGCGTCGCGGTCGTCGCGGTCACCTCGAACCGCTCGGGCTGCGGCGCCTCGCCCGCCTCCTGGGAGGAGACGCCGGTGTGGAGGGTGACCGGCGCGACGACCACGCCGCCGGCCACCAGTCGGGTCACCAGGTCGCTGGTGAACGGCCGGCCGGCAGACGGCATCTCGGCGCTGCCCGGGCGACGACCGAACACGGTCTGGTAGTCGCTGAGCGGGTAGCGGTCGGCGAGGTAGCCGTAGGAGATCGGTCGCCCGTAGCGGCGGGCGACGGCCGCGAGGTCGCCCTCGGCGCTCGCCTGCCAGAGCCGGTTGCCGTGGCCGGTGGGGGACGATCCCGGCTCCGGGTACGGCGTGCGCAGGGTGAGCCGGGCCGCGCCGGCGGCGATCTCCAGGACCTCGCCCGGCTCGGCGTCGAGCACGGAGCGGTCGGCGTCGGGAGCGCGTCGTACCTCCACCACCCAGGTGCCGTCGGGCAACGGTGCCGCCAGGTGCACGACCACCGGGCCGTGTCGCCGGGCGACGGCGTCGACCTGCGCGGCGACGGTCGCCGAGTCGTTCACCACCACGACGTCGCCGGGTCGCAGGTGCTNTTCACCACCACGACGTCGCCGGGTCGCAGGTGCTCGGCCAGGTGCCGGAACCGGGTGTGGCTGATGCCGCGCGTCCCGTCGGCGACGAGGAGTCGCACCTGGTCGCGGGCGACGCCCCGTCGCTCGGCCGGAGCCGCGGCGTAGGTGGACCGGGGCGCGGCGAACGAGGTCGCGGGGCGCTCGTCGAGGAGCGACATCTCAGCCCGCCGCCCGCTCGGTGGCCGGCTCGCCCACCCGCACGGCGGGGAAGTCGGCTGCCCGGTACCGTCCCGACGGCGGCCGGCTCGCCAGGAGCGCGAGCAGGCGGGGGACGACGGTCTCGGGGAGGGGCCGGTCCGAGATGTCCTCCCCGGGGAACCAGTCCTGCTGCATCTGGGTCCGCATGTCGCCGGGGTCGACGGCGTAGGCGGTGATCGCGTCGTTCTCGGCGGCGAAGGTGAGGGTGACGTGGTCGAGCCCGGCCTTGGAGGCGCTGTAGAGGCCCCATCCCTCGTAGTGCTCGACGGCGGCGTCGGACGAGATCGACAACAGCACGCCGCGGGACGCGGCGAGCCGGGGGAGCAGCAGCGAGGTGAGGACCAACGGGGCGCCGACGTTGTGGCGCCACACGTGCTGGAGGTCCTCGGGGGTGGTGTCGGCCAGCAGGCGGTAGCGCTGGTCGCCGCTGACGGGGCCGAGCGTGCTGGCGTTGTGGACGAGGAGGTCGAGGCGGCCGGCCCGCTCGACGGCCGCGTGGAGATCAGCGCGGTGGTCGGCGTCGGTGACGTCGCCGGCGACGACCTCGATCCGGTCGGCCGCGGGGCCGGACCGGAGGGTCGCGAGACGGTCGGGGTCGCGTCCGTCGGTGATGACGTGCCAGCCCTGCGCGGCGAGGGAGGTGACGAGGGCGCGGCCGAGGCCGGCGCTGCCGCCGGTGATGAGTGCGGTGTTCATGCGGACCATCGTTCAACTTCAAGTTCGCTTGAGGTCAAGGCCGAAGGCAAAGTGTCGACGAATCGCCGACACCCCTGGTTGCGACGGACCATGATCGGGGGATGCGTGCAGGGAGACGACAGGCGACGGTGCTCGGCTCGGTCAGCGCGGTGCTGGTGCTGGTCTTCGCTGCGTGCGCCCCGGACACGCCCGGCGCACCCGACGCCTCGGACCCGACGACCGCCTCGGGTGCGGCGAGCCCGGCCGACGCGGTCAACGCGGCGAACCTGGCCGCCGCGCCGGCGCTGAAGATCCGGGTCGCGCTGGTGGCGGCACCTGGCAACATCCCGCCCGCGGTCGTGGGCAGCCCGACCTCGCTCACCGGCACCACCTATCGCGTGTACGACGGCGGTGGCACGCAGGTGAAGACCGGCACCCTCGCGAAGGCGACCCTCGCGCCGTCGGAGTACCGCGACGCGAAGGAGGTGTGGCCGCACTTCGCGACCGCGTCCCTCGCCGGTCTCGGCGCGGGTCGCTACCAGGTGCGGGTCAACGGGGTCAGCTCGTCGTACTTCACGGTGAAGGCCACCGCCTGGCAGGACGTGCTCAAGACCCTGCTCCCCATCTATCGGTCGAACGCCGACGGCGCGGAGCCGGCGTCGCCGTACCACGGGCCGAGCCACCTCAACGACGTCGCGTCACCGATCAGCAACGGGCCGCACCTGGGGGAGCCGATCGACGTCCGGGGCGGCTGGATGGACGCCGGGGACCAGCTCAAGTTCACGATGACCATCGCCTACGCCACCGCGATGCTCGAGCTCGCGGGTCGCAACGAGGCGGGACTCCGCGACGAGCTGTGGGCGAAGGCGGCCATCGGCGTCCGGTTCCTGCTGAAGGCGCACCCGACCAGCGATCTCTTCGTCGCCCAGGTCGGCAACGTCGATGCCGACCACAACAGCGGGTTCCGCGACCCGGCGACCGACGACGCGTCGGCCGACCCGTCCCTGGCCCACCGCAAGACCTACGTGCTCACCGGGACCACCGGAGGGTCCGACGTCGCCGCGATCACGGCCGCCGCCCTCGCGCTGGCCGCGCGGCACGCCACCGGCGCCTACCGCACCACCCTGATCACCGCGGCCGAGCAGTGGCTGACCCGCGCCGAGCAGCTGAAGAAGGTGTGGACCAACTGCTGCTACCAGCAGGACAGC
>NZ_JACEFC010000214.1 GCF_014180715.1 Nocardioides stalactiti
GTTCGGGCCGCTCGGGCTCGAGGTCGCCGGCCGGCGCTGCCTGGACGCCGGTGCGTCCACCGGTGGCTTCACCGACGTGCTGCTGCGCGCGGGAGCGGCGGAGGTGGTCGCCGTCGACGTCGGCTACGGCCAGCTCGACTGGTCCCTGCAGCAGGACCCCCGGGTGCGGGTCCACGACCGGCAGAACGTCCGCGCCCTCACGCCGGAGATCATCGACGGCCCGGTCGACCTCGTCGTCGGCGACCTGTCGTTCATCTCCCTGGCGTTGGTCCTCGACGCGCTGGTCGGGGTGACGCGTCCCGAGGGCGACCTCGCGCTCATGGTCAAGCCGCAGTTCGAGGTCGGCAAGGACCGGGTCGGCAAGGGGGGAGTGGTCCGCGACGCGGCGCTCCGCGCGGAGGCCGTTCTCGGCGTGGCAGCAGCCGCCGCGGAGCGGGGCTGGGGCGCCCACGGGGTGACCGTCAGCCCACTGCCCGGGCCCTCGGGCAACGTGGAGTTCTTCCTGTGGCTGCGCCGTGGCGCGGCGACCGTCGACGACGACGAGATCGCCGCTGTCGTCCACCGAGGCACCGCCTCCGATCACGACTGACGGTGGGATAGGACAGACTGAGGCCGTGACCCCGTCAGCCGAGACACCGGACCCGTCGGCGACCGAGCGGCGCCGCGTGCTGGTGCTCGCCCACACCCGGCGCAACGAGGCGCGCGACGTCGCCCGCGCCTTCGTCAAGGAGCTGAGCGCCCACGGCATCGTGGTCCGGCTGCTGAGGTCGGAGGCCGTCGCCCTCGGCATCGACCCCGACGAGTTCGTCCCGACGGTGGAGCTCACCGACTCCGAGACCGACGCGAGCCGCGGCTGCGAGCTCACCGTCGTCATCGGCGGCGACGGCAGCATCCTGCGAGCCGCCGAGGTCACGCACAAGCGGCTCACCCCGGTGCTCGGCGTCAACCTCGGCCACGTCGGGTTCCTCGCCGAGGCCGAGCACGAGGACGTCGCAGCGACCATCNCGGGTTCCTCGCCGAGGCCGAGCACGAGGACGTCGCAGCGACCATCGAGGCGATCGTCGCGCAGGACTACACGACCGAGGACCGGTTGACGCTCGACGTCCGGGCGTTCCACGACGGCAAGCTCGTGTACTCGACGTTCGCGGTCAACGAGGCCAGCGTCGAGAAGGCGGCCCGCGAACGGATGCTCGAGGTCGTCGTCGAGATCGACGACCGGCCGCTGTCACGCTGGGGCTGCGACGGGGTCGTGTGCGCGACCCCGACCGGCTCCACCGCCTACAACTTCAGCGCCGGCGGGCCGGTCGTCTGGCCGCAGGTCGAGGCCCTCTGCATCGTGCCGCTCAGCGCCCACGCCCTGTTCGCCCGGCCGATGGTCGTCGCACCGTCGTCGGTCATCGCGATCGAGGTGCTGGCTGGCAACCAGGGGGCCGGCGTCCTGTGGTGTGACGGCCGCCGCAGCGTCGACCTGCCGCCCGGCGCTCGGATCGAGGTCAGCCGGGGGCTCCGGCCGGTGCGGCTCGTCCGCCTCCACCAGGCCCCGTTCACCGACCGGCTGGTCGCCAAGTTCGGCCTGTCCGTCGAGGGCTGGCGCGGCAGTGCGGAGAAGCGGCAGGCGGCGCGCGGCGCCACGGACGACGAGAAGTGACGAGGCGATGATCGAAGAGCTCCGGATCAGCTCGCTCGGCGTGATCGACGCCTCCACGCTCGAGCTGGGGCCCGGCTTCACCGTGGTCACCGGCGAGACCGGCGCCGGCAAGACGATGGTCGTGACCGCGCTCGGGCTGCTGCTCGGCGGTCGGGCCGACAGCGGTGCGGTCCGCGCCGGCGCGAAGCAGGCCCGGGTCGAGGGCGTCGTCCGGGCCACGGGTGTCGCAGGCCTGGCCGCCGCGGTCGAGGAGGCCGGCGGGGAGGTCGAGGACGACGTGGTCGTGCTGGCGCGCAACGTCAGTGCAGAGGGCCGGTCCCGCGCCTACGTCGGCGGGGCCGGCGTACCGGTGGCCACGCTCGCCAGCGTGGCCGAGCCGCTCGTCGCCGTCCACGGCCAGTCCGACCAGCACCGCCTGCTCAAGACCTCGACGCAGCGTGCCGCTCTCGACAGCTTCGCGGGCGCGGCCGTCGCCGAGCCGCTCGCCCGCTACACCGACCTCTACCACCGGCTGGTCGCCACCGAGCGCGAGCTCTCCGAGGTCCAGGCGACCGCCCGTGAGCGCGCTCGAGAGGCCGACCTGCTCCGGTTCGGCGTCGACGAGATCGAGGCCGTCTCCCCCCAGCCCGGCGAGGACGTCGAGCTCGCCGGGGAGGAGGCGCGGCTCGGTCACGCCGACACGCTGCGGACCGCCGCCGAGCATGCCCGCGAGGCCCTCTCGAGCGAGCACGGGTCGCCCGACGCCCTGGGCGCGGTCGCCGCGTCGCGGGGTCAGCTCGAGGGGGTGCGCGAGCACGACCCGGAGGCCGGTGCGCTCGCCGACCGGGTCGCCGAGGTGACCTACCTGCTGTCCGACCTCGCCGCCGACGTCGCGTCCTACGCCTCGAGCATCGAGACCGACCCCGCCCGACTGGCCGGGGTCTCGGAGCGCCGCGCGGCCCTGCTGGCGCTCACCCGGAAGTACGGCGACAGCGTCGCCGACGTCCTCGCCTGGGCCGAGCAGGCCTCGACCCGCCTCCTCGACCTCGACAGCACCGACGAGAC
>NZ_JACEFC010000215.1 GCF_014180715.1 Nocardioides stalactiti
GTCGTCACGCTCGTCGGCCGCGACCCCGACGCCGTACGGCGTGAGCTGGCACCCGGCCGCCGCCTGCTCCTGCTGTCCTCCGACGAGACCACGCCGGGCGAGGTCGCCGCTGTGCTGCGCGAGGAGAAGCGGCCCACCAGCCGGATGACCGTCCTCGGCGACCTCGGGTCGGCCGCGGAGCGCCGCATCGACGGCACGGCGGCCGATCAGTGGGACGACGGCGTCCCCCGGCTGCACGTGCTGGCCCTGGAGGTCGACGGGCCACCCGGTCCGACCACCTCGTGGGCGCCGGGGCTGCCCGACGACGCCTACGAGAACGACGGCCAGCTGACCAAGCGGGACGCCCGGGCGAGCGCGCTGTCGCGGCTCGCCCCGCGACCCGACGCGTTGCTCTGGGACATCGGCTCGGGCGCCGGTTCGGTCGCGATCGAGTGGCTGCGTGCCCACCCCGGCACGGCCGCCGTGGCCGTCGAGCGCCACCCGGAGCGGGCCGCCCGGATCGCCCGCAACGCCGCTCGGCTCGGTGTCCCGCGCCTCGACGTCGTCGAGGGCAGCGCACCCGACGCCCTGGCCGGCCTCCCGACACCCGATGCGGTCTTCGTCGGCGGCGGTCTCGACGAGGGCGTCCTCGCCCGTTGCCTCGACGCGCTCGCGCCGCACGGCCGTCTCGTCGCCCACGGCGTCACCCTCGAGACCGAGCAGGTGCTCCTCGCCGCCCACCAGCACCACGGCGGCGAGCTCACCCGGCTCTCGGTCGAGCATGCGACGCCACTCGGTGGCCGTACCGGCTGGACGCCTCTGCGCACCGTCACCCAGTGGTCGTTCCAGAAGGANCGCCTCTGCGCACCGTCACCCAGTGGTCGTTCCAGAAGGAGGTCTGATGACGGTCCACTTCGTCGGCGCCGGTCCCGGTGCGGCCGACCTCATCACCGTGCGCACCGCCCGGCTCCTCGCGGCCGCCGACGTCGTCCTCTATCCCGGGACCTACGTCGACGCCGAGGTGCTCGGCCACTGCCGGCCCGACGCCCGCCTCGTCGACACCCAGGGGCTCGACCTCGACCAGATGACCGCCGTCATGACCGAGGCCCATGCCGTGGGCGAGGAGGTGGTCCGGATGACGTCGGGCGACCCGTCGCTCTACTCCGCCCTGCACGAGCAGGGGCGCCGCCTCGACGCGGCCGGGGTGCCGTGGGACGTCACCCCCGGCGTCCCGGCGTACGCCGCCGCGGCCGCCCTCGTCGGGCGCGAGCTCACCGTCCCGCTGCTCGCGCAGTCGGTGGTGCTGACCCGCACGCAGGCCCGCTCGACGGCGATGCCCGAGCGCGAGTCGCTGACCGCGTTCGCCGCCACCGGCGCCACCCTGGTGCTGCACCTCGCCATCACCCGGACCCGCGAGCTGATGACCGAGGTGGCGCCGCACTACGGCGCGGACTGCCCGGTCGTCGTCGTGCACCGCGCCACGCAACCGGGCGAGATCGTCCTGCGCGGCACCGTCGCCGACATCGGCGACCAGGTCGAGGAGGCCGGGCTCGAGCAGGCCGCGGTCATCCTCGTCGGCCCCGCGCTGGCCGGTGCCGGCACGGGCGAGTCGTGGCTCTACTCCGCAGGAAGGACACGCGCATGAACCCCTATCCCTTCAGTGCAGTGGTCGGCGCCGACGTCGACGCGCCCGGCGGCCCCGACCCGATGGCCCTCGCCCTCATCCTCACCTCGATCTCACCCGAGGTCGGCGGCGTGCTCGTGCGCGGCGAGAAGGGCACGGCCAAGTCGACGATCGTGCGCGCCCTCGCTGCTGTCCTCCCCCCGGCGGACGGTGAGCAGGCCCGCCTCGTCGAGCTCCCCATCGGCGCTACCGAGGACCGCGTGCTCGGCTCCATCGACCTCGAGAGCGCGCTCGCCGACGGCCGGGCGGAGTACCAGCCCGGCCTCCTGGTGAAGGCGCACCGCGGCATCCTCTACGTCGACGAGGTCAACCTGCTCCACGACCACCTCGTCGACGTGCTCCTCGACGCGGCCGCCATGGGCCGGGTCAGCGTCGAGCGCGACGGCATCTCGGTCGAGCGCGACGCCCGCTTCGTCCTCGTCGGGACGATGAACCCCGAGGAGGGCGAGCTCCGCCCCCAGCTGCTCGACCGGTTCGGGCTGACCGTCGAGGTCGCCGCGCCGCGCGAGCCGGCGCTCCGCGCCGAGGTCGTCCGACGCCGGATGGCCCACGACGCCGACCCCGCGGCGTTCGCCGACAGGTATGCCGACGCCGAGGCCGCGCTCCAAGCGCGGATCGCGGCCGCCCGCAAGCGGGTGCGCGAGGTGGAGCTGTCCGACCGCGCGCTGCTGCGGATCGCCGAGGTGTGCGCGGCCTTCGAGGTCGACGGCCTGCGGGCCGACATCGTGATGGCCCGCACCGCGACAGCCCACGCCGCCTGGCAGGGCCGCGGCTCGGTCGTCCTCGAGGACATCGAGGTCGCCGCCCGGCTCGCGCTTCCCCACCGCCGGCGCCGCAACCCCTTCGACAGCCCCGGGCTCGACGAGGAGCGTCTCGACGAAGCGCTGGGCGAGGATCCGCTGGATCCCGAGCCCGACCCCGATCCCGACCCCGACGGACCCGACGGCGGCGGACCCGACGGCGGCGGACCCGACGGCGGCGGACCCGACGGCGGCGCGGACCGGGATTCCTCCGCCCAC
>NZ_JACEFC010000216.1 GCF_014180715.1 Nocardioides stalactiti
CCGCCGCGTCCCTGCGGGAGTTCACGCGCGGGCTGCCGTGGGCGCACCTCGACATCGCCGGGCCGACCTTCAACAAGGGCGGCGCGGTCGGGCACTGGACGCCGGGCGCGACCGGCTACGGCGTCGCGACACTCATCGAGCTGGCCCGGGGGCTCGCCGCCGACCCGGACTGACCCGGGCTGAACCGGACTGGCCCGGGGTCACGTCTCGCGCGGCTTGTACTGCTCGTAGTCGGCCTGCTTCTGCGCCTTGCGCACCCGGGAGTTGTAGTCGCGCATCCGCTGCGGGATCCCGACCACCGCGGCGTCGTACGACGGCACCTGGTGCTTGTTGCAGAAGTCGTGGGCCCACTTCACGCCGGGCACCCGGCGGCGGGTCCACTCCCCGTCGTGGGCGACCAGCAGCAGGGTCACCTCGCTCACCGCGGTGCGCGGCTCGACGAAGCCCTCGACGCCGCGCCGGGCGGTCACCCACTCGTAGAGATGGGCCTCGTCGACCTTGTCGGAGGCGCGGACCCGCGTCGACCCGGTGCGCGCTCCGTCGCGGAGCGGCCCGCTCATCTTGGGGCCCTTGCGGAACCGGCCGAACAAACCCATGTCGACAAGTTTGCCGTATCCCCCCAGCTTCCGTGGCAGCACGGCGCCGTAGCGGTGCCTCGGGCTACCAGCGAGTACGCGGGCCGTTGCGCGCTGCCACACCCGTGGTGCAAGGATGGGCGCCTCACCCCAGTGACCCACATGGACAGGGAGGACGAGCGGTGGCCGAGGCCGGGCGCGACGACGAGGTCGACGTTCTCATCCTGGGTGCGGGTTCGGGCGGCTACGCCTGCGCACTCCGGGCCGCACAGCTCGGGCTGAGCGTCGCGCTCGTGGAGGAGTCCAAGCTCGGCGGCACCTGCCTGCACGTGGGCTGCATCCCGACCAAGGCGCTGCTCCACGCCGCCGAGGTGGCCGACGCCACCCGCGAGGCCGAGTCGTTCGGCGTGCTCGCGAAGTTCGACGGGATCGACGCCGCCGGTGTCCGCAGCTATGCCGACGGCGTCGTCAGCCGGCTCCACAAGGGCCTCACCGGGCTCATCAAGAGCCGCGGCATCCGTGTCGTCGAGGGCCGCGGCAGGCTCACCGGCCCGCGGCAGATCACCGTCGACGGACCCGACGGCCAGGTCGTGCTCACCGGCCGCAACGTCGTCCTCGCGACCGGTTCCGCGCCGCGGCTCATCCCCGGCATCGAGGTCGACGGCACCCGCGTCCTCACCTCCGACGACGCGCTCCGGCTCGACTCGGTGCCGGGCTCGGTCATCGTGCTGGGCGGTGGCGTGATCGGCTGCGAGTTCGCCAGTGTGTGGCGCAGCTTCGGCGCCGAGGTGACCATCGTCGAGGCCCTCCCCCGCCTGCTGCCGCCCGAGGACGCCGCCTCGTCGGCGACGCTCGAGCGCGCCTTCCGCAAGCGCGGGATCACCGCGCGGACCGGCACCTCCGTCGAGAGCGTCCGGACCGAGGCCGACGGCGTCGTCGTCACCCTGTCGGACGAGTCCGAGCTGCGCGCCGACCTGCTGCTCGTCGCCGTGGGCCGCGGACCGCGCACCGAGGGGCTCGGCTACGAGGACCACGGCGTGACCCTCGACCGTGGGTTCGTGACCGTCGACGACCACTGCCGTACTGGCGCGGACGGCCTCTGGGCAGTGGGCGACATCGTCCCCGGCCTCCAGCTCGCCCACCGCGGCTTCCAGCAGGGCATCTTCGTCGCCGAGCAGATCGGCGGGCTCTCGCCGCAGCCGATCGACGAACGCGGGATCCCGCGGGTCACCTACTCCCGGCCCGAGGTCGCCTCGGTCGGCCTCACCGAGGAGCAGGCCAAGGAGGAGTACGGCGACCAGGGGGTCACCACGCTCACCTACGACCTCGGCGGCAACGGGAAGTCCCAGATCCTCAAGACCCAGGGCTTCGTCAAGCTGGTCCGCCAGGTCGACGGCCCCGTCGTCGGCGTGCACCTGGTCGGCGAGCGGGTCGGCGAGCTCATCGGCGAGGCACAGCTCATCTACGGCTGGGAGGCGCACCCCGACGACGTCGCGCCGCTGGTCCACGCCCACCCGACCCAGAACGAGGCCCTCGGCGAGGCCTTCCTCGCCCTGGCCGGCAAGCCCCTGCACGCGCACAGCTGAACCGCACCGATCAACCGAGCAACGAACAACAGAGCGAAGACGAGGAACTCATGGCCACCGAAGTCACCCTCCCGGCACTCGGCGAGTCCGTCACCGAAGGCACCGTCACCCGCTGGCTCAAGCAGGTCGGCGACAGCGTGGCGGTCGACGAGCCGTTGCTCGAGGTCTCCACCGACAAGGTCGACACCGAGATCCCGTCCCCCGTCGCCGGCACCCTGCTGGAGATCAAGGCCTCCGAGGACGACACCGTCGAGGTCGGCGCCGTGCTGGCCGTGGTCGGGGACGAGGGCGAGGGCGGCGGCGCCCCAGCCGCGGAGGCCCCGGCCGAGGAGGCCCCGGCCGAGGAGGCCCCGGCCGAGCCTGCCGCTGCCGAGCCCGAGCCGGCCGCCGAGGCTCCCGCTCCGGCCGCGGAGGCCGCTCCCGCCGCCGAGGCCGCTCCCGCCGCGTCGGGCGGCGGCGGCACCACCTCCGTGACCCTGCCCGC
>NZ_JACEFC010000217.1 GCF_014180715.1 Nocardioides stalactiti
CCTCGGCTTCCGCCCGCCGCCGGCCGACGGACGGCGCGGCGGGGACGGCCGCTTCGACGTCTACCTCGTCGACGTCGGCGAGCGCGGCCTGTTCGGCTACTGCACCCCCGAGCGCCGGGTCCGCGGCGAGCGGTTCGCCGCGTCCAGCTACTGCGTGCTCGACGACGACTTCGCCCGCCGCCAGTTCGGCACCGGCTCGATGGCGAGCCTGCGGGTGACCGCGGCCCACGAGTTCTTCCACGCGATCCAGTTCGGCTACGACTTCCGCGAGGACCCGTGGCTGCTGGAGTCGACGGCGACCTGGGTCGAGGAGACCTTCGCCGACGGCGTCGACGACAACCGCCGCTACCTGCCCTACGGGACGGTGGCCCGCCCGGGCGTCCCGCTCGACGCGTTCTCCAACGACCGCTACGCGCACTACGGGACCTGGGCGTGGTGGGAGTTCCTGGCCGACCGGTACGGCGAGGGCGTGGTGCGTGCGGTGTGGCGGCGCGCCGACTCGGTGGGCCGCGGGCCCGACCTCTCGTCGGTCGACGCGCTGGAGGCGGTCCTCGATCGGCACGCCGGGCTCCCCCGCACCCTCACGTCGTACGTCGTCGCGAACCTCTCCCCCGCCGACCACTACGCCGAGGGCGCGCAGTGGCCGTCGGCCAGGGTCGGCCGGGCCGCAGAGCTCGACCGCGACCGTCGTGCGGTGACCCGCCGGGCCCGCGTCGACCACCTCGCGGCCCGGCACGTCGCGTTCGCCCCGACCCGAGCGCTGCGCGGGGACCGGTGGCGGCTGCGGGTCGAGGTGGCCGGGCCGCGACGCCGGACGGCGGTCCGGGTGGCGGTCGTCCGCACCGACGGGCGGCACGTCGAGCGGGTCGTCCGGCTCGGCAGGAGCGGCGACGGCGAGACCACGGTCCGCTTCTCGTCCCGCGAGGTCGTCCAGGTGATCGTCAGCCTGGTCAACACCTCGGCTCGCTACGACTGCCGCCGCGAGACCCAGCTCGCGTGCGCCGGCAAGCCGCTGGACGACGGTGCGCGCTTCACCGTCCGGACGACGGCATTCCGACGCTGATCGGCCGAGGAGGTCCCGGATCGGAGAAGAATCCGCCCTTCGGATCATTTAGTTCGGGAGAAGGATGGGCGTTCGTCGCCTTCGGATGACATATTCCTGGGGTGCAGATTCCTCGTACCCTCCCCAAGACCTTGGTTGCCCTGACCGCGTCTGCGGCCCTGGCGCTCTCGTTGAGCGGACCCGTGGCCGTCGCCGACCCGCCCCAGCCTCCCGGCACCAAGGCGTCGCCGGTCGCGAAGGACAACCGCGCCGAGCAGGCCACCCAGACGCTGGCCGAGGTCCAGGCGATCGTCGCGGGCGACGCCGTGACGCGCGGTGGGCACACCACCGACGGTCGCGACCTCACCGTCGCGCTGCGCGACCTCAAGGTGCAGATGAAGTACCTCTCGCCCAGCCAGCGCAAGACGGCCGAGCGTTTCTTCCTGCGCCCCGGCAGCGGCGGCGACCCCTACATCCCCGGCACGCTCGACGTGCTGCGCTGCCAGGGGGAGATCTGCCTGCACTACACGGAGGACGACACCGACGGCAACGCGGTGCTCGGGTCGGACGGCGACAACGCCACGATCCCGGCCTACGTCACCAGCGTGCTCAACACGATCAACCAGATCAACAACGACTACGTCGCGGCCGGCTACCGCACGCCCAAGCGCGACGGCGCCATCGGCGGTGGCACCGACAAGATCGACATCTACCTCGGCGAGATCGGCACCCAGGGCCTCTACGGCTTCTGCACGAGCGACCAGACGCCGGTCTCGGGCGACTACAGCCTGTGGGCCTACTGCGCGCTGGACAACGACTACGCCCCGTCCGAGTTCCCGAGCAACACCCCGCTCGAGAACATGCAGGTCACGGCCGCGCACGAGTTCTTCCACGCGGTGCAGTACGCCTACGACGCCTACGAGGACGGCTGGATCATCGAGTCCACCGCCACCTGGGTCGAGGACGAGATGTTCGACGCCGTCGACGACAACCGCTTCTACCTGGGCGACAGCCCGCTGAAGAAGCCCGGCAAGTCGATGGACCAGTTCGGTGGCCTCTTCCACTACGGCGTCTGGATCTGGTGGCGCTACCTGACCGAGAAGTTCCCCGGCAAGACCGGCAAGCTCCCCAACCTGGTGCTCGCGGTGTGGAACTGGCTCGACGGCGCACCCGCCGGTCCTGACAACTACTCGACCCAGGGCCTGGCCAAGGTGCTCAGCGCTCGCGGCACGTCCCTGAAGAAGGAGTTCCAGCTCTTCTCGGCCGCCAACCGGCACCCGAAGACCGTCTACGAGGAGGGCAACGCCTACCCGTCGGCGCCCGCGGACGTCATCACGGTGACCAAGGCCAGGTCGGCCTGGAACATCGGCGGCAAGCTCAACCACCTCGCCGCCGGCACTGTGCGTCTCAACCCCAAGGAGCTGACCGGCGCCTGGAAGCTGAAGTTCAACTTCGACCTGGTCCCTGGGTCGCGAGGCGCCGGGGCGGTGATCGTCGTCTACAAGAAGAACGGCGCCATCTCGACGTCGATCGTCAAGCTCAACAGCACCGGCGGCGGCAGCAAGACCGGGCCGTTCAGCAGCGGCTCG
>NZ_JACEFC010000218.1 GCF_014180715.1 Nocardioides stalactiti
ACGAGCACCTCGGTCCCGTCGGGAGCCGGGACCGACACGTTGAGGCGGCCGCCGGCGACGACGTAGAGGTCCTCCCCGGGATCGCCGACGCGCATCAGCGCCTCCCCGCGGTCGAGCACCGACCACTCCATCGAGCGGGCGAGCTCCTCGAGCCGGGCCTCCGACATGCCGCGGAACACCGCGCAGCCGGCGAGAGCACCGACCGCGTGGCGCGGCTCAGCCCGGATGTTCCGCACTGCCGGCTCCGGGTTGGATCATGCGTGCGAGACGCTTGACGTTCCGGAGGTTGCTGTAGGTGACGTTGTCGGTGGTCGAGTTGCCGCCGAAGGTGCCGCAACCCAGCGTGAGGGACGGCACCAGGCCGGTCGTCACGCCGAAGACGCCGTGGGCGCCCGGGGAGTTCGCAAGGATCCGGCTCGTCGGCATGCTCGCGCCGAACCGGGCGATCCGATCGGGGTCGGCGCTGTGCACGATCGAGGTGTGGCCGGTGCCCATGAAGGCGAGGAGTCGCCGCGACAGGGCGATCGCCTGGTCGTCGTCGTTGACGTCGAAGAGGGACAGCACGGGCGTCATCTTCTCGCCGGCGAGCGGGGTGTCCTCCCCGTCCCAGGTCGCCGGCACCACGATCACCTTGATGTCGAACGGTCGGCTCAACCCGGTGAAGCCCGCGATGGTGGCGGCGGACTGGCCGACCATCTCCCCCCGGAACCGGTTGGTCGCCGGGTCGACGGCGACCGCGAGGAACCCTGCGGCCTCCTCCGGCGAGAGCACCGCGGCGCCCTGCGCCTCGAGCTGGGTGATCAGCTCGGCGCGCACCGAGGTGTCGACCACGAGGTTGTGCTCGGCCCCGCAGATGACGCCGTTGTCGAACGACTTCGACATCACGATCGCGGCCGCCGCCGCCGGCAGGTCGGCGTCGGGGGCGATCCAGCACGGCGCGTTGCCCGGACCGACCCCGAGCGCCGGCGTACCGGAGCTGTAGGCGGCCCGCACCATCGCCGCGCCGCCGGTCGCGAGGACCAACCCGATGTCGGCGTGGCCCATGAACTGTTGGGTGAGCTTGCGGCTCCCCCGCTTCGTGACCCAGAGCACCAGGTCGGTCGGGGCGCCCTCGGCCGCGAGGACCTCGTGGATCAGCTGGCCGACCGTGTTGCCGACGCCGAGGACGGCGTGGTGGAAGCTGAGGATGACCGCGTTGCGGGACTTCAGGCACACCAGCGTCTTGAAGTACGCCGTCGCCACCGGGTTGGTGACCGGCACCAGGCCGAAGACCACGCCGACCGCCTCGGCGATCTCGGTGACCTGGGTCGCCTCGTCGGTGCCGAGCGGGCCGGCGCCGATCCGACCGACGATCGAGTCGAGGACGCCCTGCGCGGCCACCATGTTCTTGAGGGTCTTGTCGCCCACGTTGCCGACGTGGGTCTCCTCGACGGTGGCCTCCGCCAGCGGAGCGGCGTGCTCGAGGAACACCTCGGCGAGCCGCCGGAGCAGCGCGTCGACCCGGTCCTCCGACCAGTCCGCGAACTCGGCCTGCGCGGCGACCGCCCGGCCGACGAGCTCGTCGACGACGGGGTCCGGGCTGGTGGCGAAGAGCAGGTCGCCGACCTGTGACGTCAGGGTGCGCAGCTTCGCGGTCGCGTCGCGGGCGAGCTCCTGGGTGAGCGCGAGCGCCGCGCCCGGCTCCCGGACCGCGAGCTCGTCGATGCTGGCGGTCGTGATCGTCCGAGCACGGACCAGGGTGTCGGCGACCGCCGTCGCCGATCGCGGCAGCCGGTCGAGCAGCGCCACCTCGCCCAGGGTCGCGCCCGGGCCCTCGTAACGGAGCACCGACTCGGTGTCGACCTCGGGCAGCTCGAGCTCGATGCGCACCTCACCCTCGTCGATGAAGTACGCCGCATCGCCTTCGTCGCCCTCGGTGAAGATCGTGGTCCCCGGTGCGAACTCGACCTCGGTCAGGAGCTTGGCGACGGTGTCCCGGTGGTCGTCGGAGAGAGCGTCGAAGAATCCGGGCAGGCTCATGCGCCCAAGAATGCCCCTCGCGACGGGTGAGCGGGAGTCTTCGAAAGGATTAAAGAACTACTGCACGGCGGCGCTGTCGGGGTCGACCTGCAGCCCAGAGGTGTCGACCGCCTCGAATGCGCTCGACGGGATCTCCTTGAGGTCCTCGATCAGGCTCTCCGGCCACCGGCTGTGCTGCTCGCCCTGGAAGTACCACTGGCTGCCGTTGTCGGCCAGCACCATCCCGTAGGTCTGCATCGCCCGGATCACCCGGCGCGCGTAGCGGCCGTAACCATCGGTGTCGAAGTCGGCGTCGAGCCGGAACCGGGCGCCCATCGGCGGGTACTGGTGCCAGTTGTCCTCCGACCCCGCGTCGTGACGAGCCGGCCAGAGGTGGTGGGTGCTGGTGACGTCGGTCGTGAAGCGGATCGCGTGGTCGATCGTGTCGTCACGGACCTCCTTCCAGCGCAGCAGCCCGGGGAGGATCGGGAGCCCGGCGGCGTCGGCCGACGTCCAGCCGTCGGGCCGCAGGTCGTTGGCGTGGTCTCCACGCAGGGCCCAGACCGCGCC
>NZ_JACEFC010000219.1 GCF_014180715.1 Nocardioides stalactiti
GGCGGCGAAGGGCACCGCGACGGCGCCCGCCAGCGGCGCCGGCAACCACCGTCCCAGGGCGTCCTGGAGCGGCGGCCCCAGCACCACGATCCCGGCCGTCGCGAGCGCCGAGAGGGCGAACCCGGCCGACACCGCCAGCGCCGGCGAGACGAGCAGCAGGCCGGTCACGGCCACCCCGAGCGCCCGCAGACCTCGACGGCGTCCGTCGGCGCCGAGCGCGAACAGGCCCACCGCGCCCATCGCCGCCGCTCGCAGCACGCTCGGCTCGGTGCGGGCGAGCAGGACGAACCCCGCGATGCCGAGCCCACCGACGACCACCAGGCCGCGACCGCGGACCCGGAGCGCGCGGGCGAGGAGCAGCAGGAACCCGACGACCAGGGTGAGGTTCGTGCCCGACACGGCCGTCAGGTGCGTCAACCCCGTCGTCCGGAAGTCCTGCTCGAGCTCGGGCGCGAGACCCGCGTCGTCGCCGACCACGAGCGCCGGCACCAACGCCCGCTGAGGGGGTGGCCGGTCGGCGACCGCGGCCCTGATCGACGAGCGCACCGCGGCCGCCGCGCGCCACCAGACGTCGGGGCCCCGGATCCGCACCGGTGCGCGCGCCCCCACCACGAGCGCGCCGACCTCGCCCTCGTCCGCCGGGGCGAGCCGCCCCGTCGTACGGACCCGAGAGCCCAGTGCGGTCGCCGACCAGGCCGGGTCGCCGAGGACGACGACCACCGTCCCGAGGTGGTGGGTCGCGCCGCGCGCGGTCACCTCCTCCACCCGGAGTCGGACGACCACCTGGCTGCCCCATCGGCCCTCGACCACGACGGGGTCGGACACGACCGTCCCGCTGAGGGTCGCGACAGCCCGCTCGTCGGCGAGCGCAGGCAGCACCCCGTGGGCGACGACCGCCTCGCGGAGCAGCACCGCGGCCACCACTCCGGCACAGGCGACCGCGCACCCCACGAGCAGCCCCGCCGCGCGCCGGTGGACGACGCCACCGAGGACGAGCAGCACCGGCAGCCCGAGAGCGAGCACGCCACCCCCGTGGGCCGCGAGCCCACCGAACCACGCTGCTGCGGCGACGACCGGCATCCGCACGTCGTGCCGCAGCGAGGACATGGCAGGGAACCTAGGCAGCCGGGCCGACGCCACGACCCCGGCCGGACGGGCCCTGGGGACGGGACGCCCCGCCAGCGGGACCTGTGCGCGGCAGCCGGGTCGTGCCCGGATCCGGACGGATGACAACCTATGGTTCCTCAGGTGTTGCGCTACTCCCCCGCCGAGCTCGCTCGCGGTGCCGGTGGTGCCTTCCTCGGCATCGCCGTCGCCGCCGCGACCGCCCAGGTGCTGCCTGGCGGTCCGGAGAGCCTGCCGTTCATCGTGGCGCCGATGGGCGCGGCGGCCGTCCTGCTCTTCGCCGTGCCCGCCAGCCCGCTCGCCCAGCCGTGGCCCGTCGTCGGCGGCAACATCATCTCCACGATGGTCGGGCTGACCGCGCACTGGCTGGTCGACGACGTGCTGCTCGCCGGGGCCGTCGGGGTCGGGGCGGCGATCGCGGTGATGATGCTGCTGCGCTGCCTGCACCCACCGGGCGGAGCCTGCGCCCTGCTGGCCGCCACCGCGACGCCGGCGATCGACGAGCAGGGCCTGGCCTTCGCCGCGCTCCCGGTCGCCGTCAACACGGTCGCCCTGCTCCTGGTCGCCGTGGCCGTCAACAACCTCACCGGGCGCCGCTACCCCCACCGCGCCGCACCGGCTGCGCTCTCGCCGGGCGTCGACGTCGAGCTCGCCCTGGGCACCGCCGACATCGCGTCCGCGATGGCCCGCCTCTCCCAGCGCCTCGACGTCCTGCCCGAGGACGTCATCGCCCTCGTCCGCGACGCCGAGGCCCATGCCCTGGACCGCCGGCTCGGCAGCCTCCCGGTCTCCCGCGTGATGCACAGCGACGTCGCCTCGGTGCAGCCGTTCGAGTCGATCTTTCGCGCCCGGCACGTCATCGTGCAGCGCGAGGTCAAGACGCTGCCCGTCATCGACGCCGACCGCCGCGTGGCCGGCGTGGTCTCGATCATCGACCTGTTCACGCGCGACCTCGTCGAGCTCGACCCGGTCGAGTCGATCATGGTGCGCGAGGTCACCACGATCCGCGAGGACACCCCGGTGGCCGAGCTGGTCCCGATGATGACCCAGACCGGCTTCAAGGTGGTGCCGGTCGTCGACGCCGAGGACCGGATGGTCGGCCTGGTCACCCGGGGCGACCTGATCGCCGTCCTCCATCGCGCGCTCCTCGAGGGCACCACCAAGACCGCGCCCTAGCCGCCACCTCCTAGACCGTCACGTACGGCGACAGGGTCGCGAGGGTGGCCTCGCCGATGCCGTCGACCTCGAGCAGCTCGTCGACGCTCGAGAACCCGCCGTGCTCCTCGCGCCAGGAGACGATCGCCAGCGCCGTGACGGGCCCGACGTCGGGGAGGGTCTCGAGCTCGGCCTGGGTGGCCGTGTTGAGGTTGACGGGGGCGAGCGGGCCGGCCGG
>NZ_JACEFC010000022.1 GCF_014180715.1 Nocardioides stalactiti
CGCCCGCCGGCGGCTCCCGCGACCAGGTCGCGGACCCGCTCGACGGCGTCGGCCGGCATCCGGAAAAGCGCCTCGTCGGACAGCAGCACGGTCGTCGGCGCCGCGGCAGCGACCTCGCGGGCGAGCCGGCGACGCAGCCGGCGCCGGAAGGCCGGGGGCGGGGGATAGTCGCCCCGCAGGTAGTCGCGGTGCTTCGGGAGGTTCTCGTCCGACCGGGCCGCGAGGCCGAGCTCCACGTGCCGGACCCGGCCCGGGGAGCGCGGGTAGAGGACGCCGTGATCGGCGAGCACCTGGCGGCTCCGGCGCAGGGCCTGCTGGACCGTGGTGGTGCCGGTCTTGTCGCTCCCGATGTGGAGCACGACGTCGACAGGCGCGACGGTCTCGCGCCGGACGGCCGACACAGCGGGACTCATGAGGGAGACTTTGCCAGCCGTCACCTATTCTGGTGCCACCGCCCGGACCGTCGCTCCACGTGGTGAGCAACCGCGGGGAGGGCGGGACTTTGTCCAACCATCACGGGGCCACGTCCCGGGGAGGCTTTCGCCGAAATGCTGCCGCACTCCGTCCTGTCCGCTGTCCGGGTTCGCACCCGCTCGACGGCTCGCCGTGCCGTGGTCGCGGGGTCGCTGCTGGCGTGCGTCGCCACCCTCGGCTCGGTCGCCGCGCCGTCGGGGGCGGAGGACTCCGAGGAGCGCTCCGCCCGGGCCACCTCGCCGCTGTTCGGCTTCACGGTCCAGGTCGGTCCGGAGGAGCGGGTCTTCGGGCCCAGCGGCCTGACGGACTTCCCGTACTTCTCCGAGCGCACCGCTGGCGGCAAGCTGATCGGCTTCATCAGCAACAACGACTCCTACCGGGTCAGCACCAAGAACAACAAGACGATCCGGGACCCCAAGGTCATCATCAAGCGCGGCAAGCCGGGGCAGTTCGACAAGTGCGGCGCCTGGCTGGCCGGCTCGGTCTACAAGAAGCCCGGGACCAGCAAGTGGTACGCGCTCTACCACGCCGAGGGCGCCGGCAAGGGCGACAACAACCGCTGCATCTTCAACGACGACAGCGTCGTCGCCTCGGTCGGCCGCGCGGTGTCCCACGACGCCGGCAAGACCTGGCAGAAGACCGGTCAGGTGCTCACCCAGGACAAGCGCTTCAACGGGCCGAAGTCCGAGGACGCGACGATGGGCCGGCTCGTCCAGTACGGCGACTTCCTCTACTTCTTCTACGCCGCCAGCACCGGCAACCACGGCGACGAGCTGATCCGTCGCCTCCACGTGGCGCGGTCGCCCGTCGCCGACCTGGGTGCCAAGGGCACCTGGCGCAAGTGGCACTGCTACAAGCCGTCCCTCGTCGAGCCGCGCCGCTGTGACTTCGGCGGCTCGGGCAACGCGGGCCTCGGTGGCGAGTCGACCCCGCTCGAGCTCATCGACCCGATGGCGCGGGTGATCATCCCCAACACCTTCCTGAAGCACAACGTGGCGCTCTACGCCTCCGGCACGCGAGGCTTCCGGCTGTGGGTCTCCAACGGCCCCGAGACCGAGGTTCCCCTGGACCCTGCGGACCCGAGCAGTGACGAGCGTGCCTGGGCAGGCTCGGTCGAGATCTATCCGCCGGTCTCCACCCAGCACGACCCGCTGGTCGACACCTGGAACCGCACGCCCAAGGCGAAGCAGCTCTACGCCTACCCGTCGATCGTGTCCGTGACGGGCGACTCGAGCACCTCGGGCCAGGAGTTCTACCTCTACTACGTGAAGCTGTTCCCGGGCGGCGACTTCCCCGAGCGCTACCTGATGCGGCGCAAGGTGACGCTCAGCAACGACGTCTCGCGGCTCAACCGGGTCGCCCTGACGACGTACTACCGCAAGACCGACGGTCGTCGGCGTACGTCGACCGAGCGCCCGATCCAGAACTCCTTCAAGGCCAACGACCAGGAGGGCTACCTGCTGGCCAAGCCGGCCGCCGGCTACACCCAGGTGATCGAGTGCGCCAAGAAGGGCGACTTCATCCTCCGCAAGGACAAGTGCCTGACCGGTGAGAAGGCCTACCGGCGGATCGGCTGGATCAGCGACAGCGTCGGGATCGAGACGCCCACCGCTATCTACCGCTGCTTCAACCGACGCAAGAAGAACCACTTCGCGTCGACCGACAGCACCTGCCTCGGCTACAAGAAGGAAGCCCTGCTGGGCTATGGCCTGGAGTCCCTCTGAGGGCTTGAGGGCCGTCGCGGAGCCGATCGGACGCAGGGCTGGATCGACAACTTCCGGACCCTTGCGCCAATCCGGTCCAGACCGCCCACGGACTACGTAGACTGAGGACCAGTCGCCGGGAGGGTGGCTGTGCCGAAGTCTGGGAGGCCTTCGTCCGATGCTGCGTCCACTGCTGCGCGCTGCCTTGCTGCGCGCCCGTCTCACGAGCCGCCGGGGGATCGCCCTGGGTGCTCTGCTGGCGTGTGTCGCCACCACTGGTTCCGTCGTCGGCGCCGGTCCGTCGGGGGCCGAGCGCCCGGTGGCCCGGGCTGCCGGGGCCGATCCGCTGACGGGCTTCACCGTCCAGGTCGGTCCGGAGGAGCGCGTCTACGGCCCGACCGGCCTGACTGACTTCCCCTACTTCTCCGAGCGTGACTCGACCGGCACGCTCCTCGGCTTCATCAGCAACAACGACTCCTACCGGGTGTCGACGACCGACAACAAGTCGATCAAGGACCCGAGGATGATCCTCGAGCGCGGCCAGGCGCGGACCTTCGACAAGTGCGGAGCCTGGCTGATCGGTTCGGTCTACAAGCAGACCGCGAACACCTGGGTCGCGCTCTACCACGCCGAGGGTGCGGGTGCGGGGGACGACGACCGTTGCGTCTTCTCCGACGACTCGGTGGTGGCCTCGGTGGGTCGAGCGGTCTCCACCGACGCCGGGCGGACCTGGCGCAAGACAGGTCAGGTCCTCACGCAGGACGACCGGATGAACGGGCCCAAGACCGAGGACGCCACCATGGGGCGGCTGATCCGCTACGGCGACTACCTGTACTTCTACTACGCGGCCAGCAACTACGGCAGCGTCGATACTTCGCGGAGCCTCCACGTCGCTCGCTCGTCGGTCAGCGACGCCGGTGCACGGGGCACGTGGAAGAAGTGGCACTGCTACAAGCCCTCCGCGCTGGCCGCCAAGCGGTGTGACTTCGGCGGGACGGGCAACGAGGGGCTCGGCGGCGAGTCCAGCCCGCTCAAGACGATCGACCCGATGGCGCGGGTCATCGTCCCCAACACCTTCCTGCACCGCAACGTCGCGCTCTATGCCTCGGGATCGCGCGGCTTCCGGCTCTGGATCTCCAACACCGCTGCCGGCGTCGCACCGATCGACCCCGCCAACCCGGCGTCGGAAGGCGCGTGGGCCGGCTCGGTCCAGATCTATCCGGCGGTGTCGACCCAGCACGACCCGCTGGTCGACACGTGGAACCGCACACCCAAGGCGAAGCAGCTCTACGCGTACCCGTCGATCGTCGCGACCAACGGCGACTCGAACACCTCCGGGCAGACGTTCTACATCTACTACGTGAAGCTCTTCCCGGGCGGCGACTTCCCCGAGCGCTACCTGATGCGCCGGCTGGTGACCCTGGTCCCGGCCTCGGTGAGCATGAATCGGGTCGCCCTGACGACGTACGTGCGCAAGTCCGACGGGCGTCGTCGTACGTCGACCGAGAGGCCGATCCAGAAGTCGTTCAAGGCCAAGTCGAGCAACGTCTACGTGCTCAGCAAGCACCGCAACGGCTGGGTCGACCTCTTCGAGTGCGTCAAGAAGGGTGACTACCGGCTGCGGGCGAAGGCCTGCGCGACGGGGGAGCGGGCCTACCGTCGGGTCGGCTACGTCCGGCCCACGGCCGGAGACTCGGCGTCGATCCCGATCTACCGTTGCTTCAACAAGCGCAAGGGCAACCACTTCGCCTCGACGAGCCGTCGCTGCGAGGGCGCCAAGCGCGAGGCGAAGCTCGGCTACGGCCTGCCGTCGGTCTAGTACCCGAAGATCCGGAAGTCCTCGGCGTAGATCGCCCGGACCCGCTCCTCGAGGTCGGGGCGATCCGCCAGGATGCCGGCGCTCGGCTTCTTGGCCACGTTGCGGACCTCCACGGGGACGGGCGGGAGCCCGGCCTCCTTGCGGATGATCTCGAGGTCGGTGTCGAAGGTCTCGATGCGGCCGATGTGGTCGTAGGTGATGAGGGACGTCATCACGTTGACGTGCTGGGGACGCCAGTGCGGGTCCATCTCGCCGATCGGGTCCTGGGCCTCGATGCCGGCCACGAAGTCGTCGATGCTGACCGCGCGCTCGGGGTCGGGCTCCTGGCCGAGCGCGGTCTGGATCTGGGTGCGCCACCGCTTCGAGGTGACGAGCTTGTCCTGGTAGGCCGACTGGAAGCGGCGCAGCGGGTCGCGGACGAACGTGAAGCTGTAGCCCTCGCCGGACAGCATCCGGGCGATCTTCCTCCGTCCGACGTCCGACACCTGCGGCAGCCGGTTGTCGGTGTGGACGTTGCCGGGGCTGAAGTCGTGGTCCTGGGTGTGGAGGCGGTCGAGCCACAGGAGCACCGTCGAGCAGGCCGCCTTCGGGTTCTTCACGTAGACGATCCCGTGTTCGGGAAGAGCGTGCACGTGGTTGGCAAGGACGCGATGGGGGAAGAACGCGCGCATCTCCCGCCAGGTGACGGGATTCTTGTCCACGGCGGGCTCCACGGTCGGCTCCTTGCTCCACAGGCGGTCAGGCGTCGGCAGAATAGCCGCAAGCGGCACCGATCATCCGATCGGAGGAACCTGTTTGAAGTTTCCGGATTCGGTCACTCCACAGAAGGGCGGTCGTTAGCGTGGGCGACGGCGCCGATTGTTAAGGTGTCCCGCTGCCGCACGACAGAAGGGATCGCATATGAAGCGCGTGCTCATCACGGGGGGCGCAGGCTTCATCGGCGTGCATCTGGCCGATCACCTCACCGCCCACGGTGACTACGAGGTCAGCGTCCTCGACAACGAGGCGCTCGGCGACCGCGCCAACCTCGACCTCGAACAGGTGCGCTTCGTCCACGGCGACCTGCGCAGCCGGGAGGACCTGCGCGGTGCGCTCGAGGGCCAGGACGCGGTGGTCCACCTCGCCGCCGACACCCGGGTCATCCCGTCCATCGAGGACCCGGCCTTCAACTTCGAGAACAACGTCATCGGCACGTTCAACCTCCTCGAGGAGTGCCGGGCGCTCGGCATCGGCCGGATCGTCGCGGCCTCGACGGGCGGCGCGATCGTCGGCGACGTCCCGCCGCCGGTCCACGAGCGGATGGCGGCCCAGCCGACCTCGCCGTACGGCGCCAGCAAGCTGATGCTCGAGGGCTACCTCAGTGCCTACTCCGCGTCGTACGGGATGAAGGGCTGCGCGCTGCGGTTCTCCAACATCTACGGGCCGCGCTCGTTCCACAAGGGCTCGGTCGTCGCCCATTTCTTCAAGCAGGTCCTCGCCGGTGAGGAGCTCGTCGTCTACGGCGACGGCAGCCAGGCGCGCGACTTCCTCTACGTCGGCGACCTCGTCGAGGGCATCCGGGTCGCGATCGACAGCGACGCGACCGGTGCCTACCAGCTCGGCAGCGGCAAGCCCACCACCGTCAACGAGCTGCTGGAGCTGATGCGCGCGGCCACCGGCCGTGAGCTCGACGTCCGCTACGAGGCCTTCCGTGCCGGCGAGGTCGTCCAGACCTGGTGCGAGGTCGACAAGGCCCGCGAGGGCTTCGGGTTCGACCCCGTCACCTCTCTCGACCAGGGCATCCGCCGTACCTGGGAATGGTTCCTGGCCCGTAGCGAGGGCCGCCTGTGAGCGAAGCCGCGCCCGGTCGACTCCGACTCCGCCGCCGGCGTCGGGGGGAGCAGAACGGCCATCCCGCGGACACGTCCACCTCCCGCTGGCCCGACGGCGAGCCCGTCGTCCCGCCCAGCAACCTCGGTCCCGAGTTCGACCTGCGCGTCGGCGAGGCGTTGAGCCGTCAGCAGCCGCCCGGCGAGGACCGCGAGTACGACCTGGTGCGCGACCACTTCGACGTCGCCCACTACCTGCTCCAGGCACCCGCGGTCATGGCCGACCCCGAGGTCGACCCGGTGCGGCACTTCCTCAGCCAGGGGCCGCAGGCGAAGTTCACGCCCGAGGCCAACTTCTCGACCGACTCCTACCTCAAGCGTCAGCCCGAGCGGCGCCAGAGCAGCATCCACCCCTACGCGGCGTGGCTGCGGGACGGCCGGGCCGCGGGCGAGATCGGCGAGCCGGTCATGGGCACCGACAAGCTCGCGCGGGTGCTGGGGATCTCCGAGGAGGAGGTCGTCCGGCTCCTCGCCGAGCGGCGCTCGGACGTCCACAAGCGCCTCCACCACGGCAAGCTCGGCGAGATGTTCGCCAAGGCGGTCGAGGTCGAGCCGCTCATCGGCGACCTGTGGCCCGAGATCGCGCGTCCGCGGATGATGCCGATCCCCTGGCTGGTCGTGGCCGACCAGCTCAGCGCGCTGCACGCGAGCCAGAAGGCCCTGGGCTTCGCCCGCGGCCGTGTCGTGGTCGTCGTGGAGGACCCGGCCGACCCGCTCGCCGCACGCCTGGTCGCCGCGCTCCAGGTCGAGGTCGAGGCGCACGAGATCGTCGTCGTCACGACCTCCACGACCGTCCCGACCGCAGCGACGCCGCCCGGGGTCCGCCGGGTCGACTTCGCCCGCACTGCCGCCAGCCTCGGGCCACTGATGGCCCAGCAGGTGCTGGTGGAGCTGCTGCGGTCGCTGTGCGTCGACGCGATCGTCGGCGTCGGGTCCCGGCTGCTCCTCGAGGCGCTGACGCCGTACGGACGGGCGCTGCGGGCCTCCGAACGGCTCTACCTGGGCTTCACCGCCCTCGAGCGCGGCCCGCTCGGCCCGGAGACGGGTACCTCCGCGCGCTACTTCTACCGGCACGTCGAGCTCGTCGACGGGGTGCTCACCGACACCGCAGCGACCGCGGTCCGGCTCGTCGAGGACCACCAGCTGCCTGACCACGTGGCCGCGAAGGTGCGATCCGTGGCCGAGGACGCGACGCTCGCCGAGATCGTCGGACGGCTGCTCGCGCCGCACGAGGAGCCGGCGGATGACTGACCTCTCCGTGGTGGTGACCGCCCACAGCGAGACCGTCGTCTGCGGACCCACCATGCGCTCGGCCGACCTCGCGGTCGCCGCGGCTCGCGACCGTGGTTACTCGGTCGAGACGATCATCGCCCTCGACGGCGCGACCGAGGAGACCAAGGCCTACTTCGCCCAGTCGCGCTTCGACCACTGGCAGCGCTGGGAGTTCGCCGAGGGCGACCTGGGGCGCGTGCGCAACGCGGCCGTGGGTCGGTCCGAGGGGCGCTACCTGGCGTTCCTCGACGCCGACGACCTCTTCAGCGAGAACTGGCTCGCCGAGGGCGTCGGGGCGCTTCAGTCGGCCGAGCAGGAGGGGCGACGGGTCATCGCGCACCCCGAGCTCAACGTGATGTTCGACGGGGGCAACTCGGTGCTGGTCCACATCGACCAGTCCTCGCCGCTCTTCACACCCCACTTCGCCTACCTGCGCAACTACCACGACTCGTTGTGCCTCACCCCGCGCGAGGCGCACGTCGCGATCCCCTACACCTCGCGCGACATCCCGAACGGCCTGTCGTTCCAGGACTGGCAGTTCTCCATCGAGACGATGGCGGCCGGCTGGGAGCACGTGCTGGTACGCGACACGATCATCTTCAAGCGCCGCCGCGACACCTCGTTGGGCCAGGAGAGCAGCAACCGCCGCTCGATCGTCCGCAAGCTGCCGGCGATGGCGATCGACCAGGTGGAGCACCTCGCACGGATCGGCCGCGAGCGCCACTAGGGTTGCCGGGGTGAGGCGACTGAGGCAGCGGGGCGAGCAGGAGCGCCTGCAAGTCGCCCCGTCCGCCCCGTCCGACCTGGGGCCGGTGGTCCGGGAGCGGCTCGGCTGGTGCGCCCACCCGCGCCTCTACCTGGCCCAGCTCACGCCGGACGAGCGGGCGGTCCTCGGCGAGGAGCCGGGCGTGGACGCGGTGGTCGGGCACTTCCTCGCGACGGGTGCCGCGGCAGGCCTGCGGGTCTCCGCGTTCTTCAACCCCGAGTGGTACGACGAGCGCCTCGCCGAACGGGACCTCGCGGTGCCCGACGGGGAGGTGCCGTTCCTGCACTGGCTCACCGTCGGCTGGGACCACAGGATCGTGCCGACACCACTCTTCGACGAGGCGTGGTACCTCGAGCACCACCCGGCCCTGCGCTCCCACCCGCGCTGGGTCCTCCACCACTACCTGACCCGCGGCTGCTACCAGCCGTCGTCGCAGCCGAGCCCGGCCGGGCGCCACCACGACGGACTGGCCGACGAGGACGCGGCCAAGCGCCAGGACCCGCTGCTGCTGCCCTCGCTCCTCCACCGGGCCGACGAGCACGACCTGCGCCGTACCAGCTGGTTGGAGGAGGGCGTGCGGGCCGTCCTCGACCGGCGCCGACGGCTCGAGGACCCCGTGCTCGTCGAGATGGTGGCCCGGGCCGCCGCGCTGGAGCCGGGCATCCACGGCCCGCTGCGCGCCGAGCAGCCCACCCAGGTCGTCCCGCACGCCCACCCAGCGGTCCGCCGGGCCGACGAGGTGGCGGCGGCCCGCCACGCGCTCGGTCTGGGGCCGGGGGACAGCATCGACACGGTCGTCCTGGTGCCGCACTGCCGGATGAGCGGCGCGGCACGGATCTCCGCGGTCGTCACCCAGGCGGTCCGGGCGACCGCGGGGCCGGGGAGCGTCGCCGTCGTCGCGACCGACCTGCCCGTCTTCGAGCGGCCGCACCTGTTCCCCGAGGACGTGCCCGTCCTCGACCTCACCCGGCACCTCACCGGCCTGCCGCAGCCGGCCCGGCGTGACGTGCTGCTCTCCCTGCTCCGCTCGGTCGGCGCCCGCCGCGTCGTCATCGTCAACAGCCTGCTGGGGTGGCAGCTCGCGGCCGAGGCCGGGGCGGAGGTCGCCGCAGAGCTCGACCTCGGCGCCTACCTCTTCACCTGGGAGGTCGACGAGCACGGCCACCGCTACGGCTATCCCGTCGGGCCGCTCCAGCAGAGCCTGGCGCACTTCGCGTGGGTCCTGTTCGACAGCGAGACCCTGCGCACCGAGCTGGTCGAGCGCTACCTGATGCCGGCCGTGACCCGTGAGCGGCTCCATTTCCTGCCGACCCCCCTCGCGGACGCGAGCGTCGACGTCACCGGGGTGTTCGAGCGTCGGCGCGCGAGCGGTCTGCCGCTGACCGCGCTGTGGGCCGGTCGGTTCGACCGGCAGAAGCGCTTCGACCTCGTGGTCGAGGTGGCCCGGCGGATGCCCGACCTGCGGATCGAGGCGTGGGGCAAGCCGGTCCTCCAGGACATCGACCTCGACCCGGCGCACCTGCCCCCCAACATCACCCTCCGCGGCGTCTACGACGGGTTCCACACGCTGCCGCTCGACGAGGTCGACCTGCTGCTCTACACCTCCGGCTGGGACGGCATCCCCAACGTCGTCCTCGAGGGCGCCCAGAGCGGGCTGCCGATCGTCGCGAGCGCGGTCGGGGGCGTCCCCGAGGTGATCACGCCCACGACCGGGCACCCCGTGGAGGCCGTCGACGACCCGGACGCCTACGTCGCCGCCATCCAGGACCTGCTCGCCGACCCCGCCGCCGCGACCGAGCGGACCCGCCGGCTGCGCGCCGAGGTCCACGAGCGGTTCGACGCCGAGGCCTACCGGGTGGCGCTCACCCGGGTCCTCGGCATCCAGGAGGCCCGGTGAGTCCCCTGGCGACCCCGCCCGACATCACGGCCGTCCTCCTCGCCCACGACGAGGGCCCGCAGGCCGGCATCGCGCTGCACAGCCTCCTCGAGGCCACCGCGGCGGCGCGCGAGGCAGGGCTCACCGTCGAGAGCCTCGTCGTGCTCGGCGACGCCTCGCCCGCGACGCGCGAGGCGCTGAGCGAGGTCGCGACCCACGGCGTACGACGCGAGGTCCTCGCCGGCGACGCGGGCACGGTCCGCAACCGGGCGGTCGCGCTGGCCGGCGGGCAGCACGTGGCGTTCCTCGACGCTTCCGCGCTGTGGTCGGCCAACTGGTTGGTCGAGGCGCACCGGGTCTGCGCGGCGCACCCCGGCGCGGTCGTGCACCCCGAGATCCACTGGTTCTACGAGCACGGACGCGAGCTGTACTTCCCGCCCGACCAGGCGGACCCGGCGCTCGCACCGGGCGTCGCCGCGCTCGGCGGCTGGTGGGAGGCGCAGGCGTTCGCGGCCGCGGACACCTTCGCGGCCGTGCCGTTCCCCGAGGGGGGCGACGCCCGGCAGGACCTCGCGGGCGCATGGAGCAGGGCGCTGCTCGCGGCCGGTCACGTCCACAAGGTCGCGCCAGCGACGATCAGCTTCCGCAAGCACCGCCCGGCCGCGCTGCGCTGAGAACGGCGACGGCCGGCACCCGCTCACGCGGGCACCGGCCGTCGATGTCGTCCGGTTGCCGGTGTCAGCCGACGGGGACGCCCGCCTTGGCGGCGGCCGCCTCCGCGCTCCACACGGAGACGCACGGGATCTTCTTCCGGTCGCACCGGTCGGCGTACTTCTTGGTGATCTCGGTGACCTCCTCCATCAGGCCCTCGCTGAGGGTGATGGGGGTGAGACCGAGGTGCAGGAAGCGCTCGTTGGCGACGTGGAGCTCGTTCTCGTCGGCCTCGTTGCGCGGGTTGGGCATCAACGCGATCTCGACGCCGGTGCGGTCGGAGATCATCTTCGCCAGGTCGCGGACCCGGTGGGTCTCGGTCATCTGGTTGAAGACCGACACCCGGTCACCGCGGGCCGGCGGGTTCTCGATCGCCAGCTGGATGCACTTCACGGTGTCCTGGATGTGGATGAACGCGCGGGTCTGGCCGCCCGTCCCGTGCACCGTCAGCGGGTAGCCGATGGCTGCCTGCATGAGGAACCGGTTGAGGACCGTGCCGTAGTCGCCGTCGTAGTCGAAGCGGTTGATGAGCCGCTCGTCGAGACGGGTCTCCTTGGTCTGGGTGCCCCACACGATGCCCTGGTGGAGGTCGGTCGCCCGGACCTTGTCGTTCTTGGCGTAGTAGGCGAAGAGGAGCTGGTCCTGGGTCTTCGTCATGTGATAGATCGAGCCCGGGTTGGCGGGGTAGAGGATCTCCTGCTCCACCAGGCCGTTCTCGCCGGCGTCGACCTGCACGGTCAGGTAGCCCTCGGGGATCTGCATGCCCGCGGTGCCGTAGCCGTAGACGCCCATCGTGCCGAGGTGGACGACGTGGATGTCGAGACCCGACTCCACGACGGCCGCCAGCAGGTTGTTGGTCGCGTTGAGGTTGTTGCTGACCGTGTAGCGCTTGTGGCGGCTCGACTTCATCGAGTACGGCGCCGCCCGCTGCTCGGCGAAGTGCACGACGGCTTCGGGCTGCCAGTCCTCGAGCAGGTCGAGGAGGCGCTGGTAGTTGACCGCGACGTCGATGTCGTGGAAGGCGATGTCCTTGCCGGACACCTCCTTCCAGGCCCGGAGACGCTCACCCATGGGGCGGATCGGCGTGAGCGAGGAGACCTCGAGCTCGATGTCGATCTTGCGACGGGACAGGTTGTCGACGATCGCCACCTCGTGGCCCAGCGCCGACAGGTGCAACGCCGTCGGCCAGCCGCAGAACCCGTCCCCTCCAAGGATCAGTACCCGCATTGCGTCTCCTCCGTCGTTCATCACTGATGGTGTGGTCGGTGCAGCGTCCCGCTGCCCCGAGGCGCGACCATTCTGCGCCACGGGTAGCTCGTTGTCTGTCAATGGGGTCGAAGCAGCTCTCTCGAACCTGCCTGTCACCGGGTTCAGGTGGATCCCGCACTCCTTGATGGAGTCGACCTCCCACCACCAGCGACCGGCGCGCTGGTCCTCGCCGGGACTGATCGCTCGCGTGCACGGAGCGCAACCGATGCTGGTGTAGCCCTTGTCGTAGAGCTCGTTGAACGGCACGGAGTGGTCGTGGATGTAGGCCCACACCTGATCGGTCGTCCAGTCGAGCATCGGGTTGAACTTCTGGAGGCCGTTGGTCTCGTCCCACGCCATCACGTCGAGGTCGCGGCGGGTCTCGCCGTGCTCGCGGCGCAGGCCCGCCATCCAGGCACGCTTGCCCTCGAGCATCCGGCGCAGCGGGGCGACCTTGCGGACCGCGCAGCAGCCCTCGCGCAGCACGACGCTCTCGTAGAAGCCGTTCTGGCCGTTCTCCTTCGTCCACGCGAGCACGTCGTCGGGGTCGGGGGAGACCATGTTGATGATCCCGCCGTAGCGCCGGTGCACGCTGTGAGCCAGCGCGTGGGTCTCCTCGGGCAGTCGGCCGGTGTCGATGCTGAAGATCTCGATGTCGAGGCCGTGGCGCGCGATCAGGTCGGTCATCACCATCGCCTCGGGGCCGAAGGCGTTGGCCAGGACCGCCGGTGACCAGTCGCGCTCGATCGTCCTCAGGAGCGCGAGCGTCTCGTCGAGCGCGTCGCTGTAGTCCAAGGTCGAGAACTCCCGAGGTCGAGGGGCCGGGTGGAGCCAGCGGTCAGGTTGCCGGGCTGTCTGCGGTGGGCCGCTCTTCTCTGAGCGGGACAGGTTGGCGATGCTAGCATCGCCGCGCCGTCGACCACCGCAGAGGAGCAAAGCCGATGAGGTCGATCCGGCTCCGCCGCCGCCCCGACGAGGCGCCGCCCGCCATCGAGTCCGAGGACACGGGCGCCGCTGCGGGTCGTGAGCGCCCAGCGCTCGCCCGGCGGATGCGGGCGGCCGCCCACCCACGGTTCTACGCCGCGCAGGTCGGGGACCCGTCGCTGGCCGACGACGTCGACGCCGCCGTCCGCCACTACCTGGAGCACGGGCAGCAGGCGGGCGCGCGGCTGTCCGGCCTGTTCAACGAAGGGGTCTACCTCGAACGGCTCGCGGAGCGCGGCCTGGGCGTGGCCGCCGGCGAGACGCCGTTCGTCCACTGGCTCACCGTCGGTTGGGACGAGCGGGTCGTGCCGACGGTGCTCTTCGACGAAGCGTTCTACGTCGCGCGCCACCCCGACCTCGCCCAGGGCCCCGAGTGGGGGTTCGCGCAGTACCTGCGGGCGGGCTGCTACGCCCCGGGGCGCTCGCCGACGCCGTTCGGCCCCAACTACGGGGGCGTCCCCGACAGGGACGCGCGGGAGCGCCAGGACCCGCCGCTGGTCGCGGGCCTCCTGCACCGGGCCGCGGAGTTCGACCTGTCCCGCACCAGCTGGCTCGAGGAGGGCGTCCAGCGCGGTGCCGCGAAGCTCGCCGGGCTCGACACCGAGCGGATGCGGACCCTCGTGGCCAAGGCGGCGGCCATCGAGCCGCTCGTGGCGCAGACGCCCAAGGAGCGCTGGGTCAGCTGGCCACCGCACACCCACCCGATGGTGAGGCCGACCGCCGCCGCCGAGCAGGTACGACGGAGCGTGGGGCTGGTGCGCGCCGACACGATGGTCGTCGTGCCCGGCGGCGCTGAGCCGGGGCCCGGCGTGCGTGCCGTCGTCGCCGCGTTGCGGACCCAGGAACCCGACGCCACCGTCCTCGTCGTGACGACGGACGCGCCCGCCCCCGCGCTCCTCGCCGGGGCGACCCGCACCGTCGACCTGAGCGGGCCGTTCGCGGGGATGACCGACGCGCGTCGGCTGCTCGGGCTGCTCGACCTGGTCCGCGGCCTTCGCCCGCGGCGGGTGGTCGTGGCCGACAGCGCCCTCGGGTGGCGGCTGCTGACGTCGTACGCCACGACGCTGCGGCACGAGACCTCTCTGGTGGCCGTGCTCCGCGAGGCGACCGAGGAGGACGGCGCGGCTTCGGTGGCCGGCGACTTCCAGGCGTGCTTCGACCGGCTCGACCGGGTCGTGACCGACACCGACGCGCAGCGCGACGACCTCGTCGCCCGCTACCTGCTGACGTCCGCGGCGAGGTGCCGCCTGGTCAGCGCCGCCGAGGTGGGCGCCCACGGTCTCGACGCGCTCGCCGGGGGAGGCGGGGCTCGTGCCTGAGCGGACCCCCGACGTCGCCGCGATCATCACCGCCCACGCCGAGGGCGTGATGGCGGGCCTGTCGTTCCGCAGCCTCCTCGACGCCGTGGGCGTCGCCCGCGCCGAGGGGATCGGCGTCGAGGTGCTCGTCGTCCTCGACAACCCGACCGCCGCCACGCGGGAGGTCTTCGCGGAGGCCGACGAGCACGGAGCGCGCGTCGCCGAGGTGTCGTACGCCGACCAGGGCAAGGTCCGCAACCACGCGGTCGGCCTCACGACCGCCGGCCACGTCGCGTTCCTGGACGGCGACGACCTCTGGAGCGAGAACTGGCTCGCCGACGCCCACCGGATGTGCGCCGGCGCCCCGCAGGTCATCGGCCACCCCGAGCTCAACTGGTTCTTCGAGAACCAGCAGAACCTCTACTTCCTCCCCGACCAGACCGACCCGGACTTCGACCCGGCACTGCTCCGGATCGCGAACCCGTGGGACGCGCTGTGCCTCGCGCCCCGGTCGGCGTACGTCGACCACCCGTTCTCGGCGCGCGCGGTCGCCGACGGCTACGCCTACGAGGACTGGCACTGGATGCTCGAGACCTACCGCGGCGGCTACGTCCACCGGGTCGTGCCGGAGACGATCCACTTCAAGCGTCGCCGGGAGGGCTCCCAGTACGTCCAGGCGCGGGCGCGGAAGGTGCTCACCCGGCCCAGCGAGCTCCTCGACTACGCGTGGTGGCAGGAGCGCGACCGGTCGGTGTGACCAACGCGATGCCCGCCGGCGGGCGCCGCGATGGGGGTCGACCGGGTCCTGGCGGGTACCGTCGCAGACGACCCCCCACGCCTGTCGGTCCCCTATCTCGGAGGAGTCGTACGCCGTGCTTCCCATCGTCCTCGCCATGATCGTCTGCCTGGTCGTCTCGGGTCTTGTGGTCGCCTACGTCGCCTATCCCCACCGCGGGGAGTCCATGCCCGCCGTGCCGTGGCTCGGCGACGCCATGGGCAAGGCCGTCGACGCCGCCCCGGTGCTCGGCGAGGACGAGGTCGACCTCCTGCGCATGCGCTGATCAGCGCCCTGCGAGGATGAGCGCCATGGAGTGGCTCTACCTCGTCATCGGGATCGCGGTCCTCGCGCTCGTCGTCGTCGTCGGCGGGCTCGGCCTCGTCAGGGGCCGCGCCAGGGCGACCGTCGAGGCCCCGCGGGTCGCCCCTGCCGATGTCCTGGCACCCCCGGAGACGGGGGTCGCCGAGCCTGGCGAGACCGTGCCCGGGGTCGAGGTGCCGCCGGCCACGGTCACCCCGACCCTCGACCGGCCCGAGCGCCCGGCCTCAAGGCTGGTCCGCCTCCGGCAGCGACTCGCGGGCTCCAACGCGCTCGGCCGCGGACTGCTCGGGCTGCTGAGCCGCGACCAGCTCGACGAGGACACCTGGGAGGCGATCGAGGACCTGCTCCTCGGCGCCGACATCGGCGTGCAGCCGACCCAGGAGCTCGTCGAGCGGCTGCGCACCCGGCTGCGGGTCGAGGGAGGCGCCAGCGGCGCCGACGCCCGCGCCGTGCTCCGCGAGGAGCTCATCAACCTCGTCGACCCGACGATGGACCGCGCCCTGCACGTGAGCGGCTCCGACGGTGACCCGGGCGTCGTGCTCGTGGTCGGCGTCAACGGCACCGGCAAGACCACCACGGTGGGCAAGCTGGCGCGGATCCTGGTCGCCGAGGAGCGCAGCGTGCTCCTCGCCGCCGCCGACACCTTCCGGGCCGCCGCGGCCGACCAGCTCGGCACCTGGGGCGAGCGGGTCGGCGTCGAGGTGATCCGTGGGCCCGAGGGCGGCGACCCGGCGAGCGTGGCGTTCGACGCCGTCAAGGAGGGCGTCGACCGCGGTGTCGACACGGTCGTCGTCGACACCGCCGGTCGCCTCCAGAACAAGCAGGGCCTCATGGACGAGCTCGGCAAGGTGAAGCGGGTCATCGAGAAACAGGCGCCGGTCACCGAGGTGCTGCTCGTCCTCGACGCCACGACGGGCCAGAACGGCCTCATCCAGGCCAAGGTCTTCTCCGAGGTCGTCGACGTCACCGGCATCGCGCTCACCAAGCTCGACGGGTCGGCCAAGGGCGGCATCGTGGTCGCCGTCCAGCGCCAGCTCGGCGTACCGGTCAAGCTGGTCGGCCTCGGCGAGGGCCCCGACGACCTGGCGCCGTTCGACGCGGCCGCCTTCGTCGACGCGCTGTTGGGCTGAGGGGCGCGACAGTTTCACCGTCCGAACGGTGAAACTGGTGCTGGGACGACGCAATTGCGTCGTCCCAGCACCAGTTTCCTCGTCCAGGTACGGCCGGAAACGCGGTCGTAACGCCCGGTCGGAACTCGTTTCCTGCCTGAAACAACCGGCGGACGGCGGCGAAACGTCGTCCGACCAAGGTGAGGGCCATGGACGGCTACTACACCTGGATGCTGGTCTCGGCATCGATGGTGCTGCTCATGACGGCACCCGGACTGGCGCTCTTCTACGGCGGCATGAGCAGGACCAAGTCGGTCCTCAACATGATGATGATGTCGTTCTCGGCGCTCGGCGTCGTCGGCATCGTCTACGCCCTCTGGGGCTGGTCGATGTCCTACAGCACCACCTTCGCCGACGTCGACGGTGAGACGGGCAAGGAGATCGCGAAGCTCTTCGCCAACCCGTTCCACCAGTTCGGGCTCGAGACGACCGATCCGGCGAACTACGTCTTCGTCGCCTTCCAGCTCACCTTCGCGGTCATCACCGCCGCGCTCATCAGCGGCGCGGTCGCCGACCGGCTGAAGTTCTCGGCCTGGCTGGTTTTCCTGCCGATCTGGGTGACGCTGTCCTACTTCCCGCTCGCGCACATGGTGTGGGGCGGGGGCTTCCTCAGCGGCGTCGAGGGCGGGCTCGCCGACCTGATCTTCTCCGGCGACGGAGCCGCCGAGGTCGCGCCGATCGACTACGCCGGTGGCACGGTCGTCCACATCAATGCCGGTGTCGCGGGCCTCGTCCTGGTGCTGCTCCTCGGCAAGCGCCTCGGCTTCGGCAAGGAGCCGATGAAGCCGCACAACCTGACGCTCACCATGATCGGCGCCGGCCTGCTGTGGTTCGGCTGGTTCGGCTTCAACGTCGGCTCGATCGTCAACCTCGACGCCTACGAGACCGAGACCGGCCTGGTCTGGCTCAACACGACGCTCGCGACCTGCGCAGCAATGATGAGCTGGCTGCTGGTCGAGCGGATCCGTGACGGCAAGGGCACCTCGCTCGGCGCCGCTTCCGGTGTGGTCGCCGGCCTGGTCGCGATCACCCCCGCCTGCGGCAACCTCGTGCCCTGGAGCGCGATCGTGCTCGGCCTCGTCGCCGGCGCCGTCTGCGCCCTCGCCGTGGGCCTCAAGTACCGCTTCGGCTACGACGACTCGCTCGACGTCGTCGGCGTCCACCTCGTCGGTGGTCTCGTCGGCACCGTCGGCGTCGGGTTCCTGGCGTCCAACGACCTCGGTCTGCTGACCGGCGGCGACGGCAAGCAGCTGCTCGTCCAGGTCGTCGTCGCCCTCTTCGCCATGGTCTGGTCGGCGGTCGCGACGCTCGTCGTCGGCCTCGCCATCAAGTACACGATCGGCCTCCGACTCGACCCCGAGGACGAGGTAGAGGGGATCGACTTCGTCGAGCACGGCGAGTCGGCCTACGATCTGGGCACGGGCGGCGGCGCCCGTCGCGCATCGCTCCTCACCTCCACCGCTCCGGAAGGACACAGCGCATGAAGCTCGTCACCGCGGTCATCAAGCCCCACAAGTGGGAGGACGTCCGGGAGGCCCTCGAGACGTTCGGTGTCACCGGCATGACGGTCAGCGAGGTCAGCGGCTACGGTCGGCAGAAGGGCCACACCGAGGTCTACCGCGGCGCGGAGTACGACATCGCCCTGGTCCCGAAGATCCGGATCGAGATCGTCGTCGACGACGACGACGCCGAGGACATCGTCGGCATCATCACCAAGACCGCGCAGACCGGTCGGATCGGTGACGGCAAGGTCTGGGTCAGCCCCATCGAGACCGTCATCCGCGTCCGCACCGGCGACAAGGACTCTGCAGCTCTGTGACGCTGGAGCAGTGACTGCTGCAGAGCGCGCGGCCAGGACCGACCAGGCGGACGACCTCCTCCTCCGGGCGTACGACGCCGCGGGTGGGCCCGACGCCGGGATCTCCCTCGTGGCGGTGGGGGGCTACGGCAGGGGTGAGCTGGCGCCGTACTCCGACCTCGACGTGGTGCTCGTCGCCGACGACGGCGTCGACCCCGCGAGCACGACGGAGCTGGCTCAGAAGGTCTGGTACCCGATCTGGGACGCGGGGGAGAAGCTCGACCACTCCGTCCGGTCGCTGGGCGAGATGCTCGACGCAGCCGCTGCGGACGTTCGGGTGGCGTCCGGGCTCCTCGACGTCCGGCACGTCACCGGCGACCCCGGCCTCAGCATGCGGGTGCGGGCCGCCGTGCTCGCCCAGTGGCGGCGCGACGCGCGCAAGTGCCTGCCGGAGCTGCACGCGATCGTCCGCAGCCGGCACCAGCTGATCGGCGAGCTCGCCCACATGTCGGTGCCCGACCTCAAGGAGGCCGAGGGTGGGCTGCGCGACGCGACGGTCCTCAAGAGCCTGACGGCCACCTGGCTCGTCGACATCCCGGCTGCCGACCTCGAGCGCTCCCGGCAGCACCTCCTCGACGTGCGCGACATCCTGCACACCGCCACCGGCCGGGCCACCGACCGGATCGCGCCCGAGCACTGGTCGCAGCTCGCCGAGGCGATGGGCCTGCCCGACGACCTCAGCGCCCAGCGCCAGGTCCGGGAGCTCGGCCGTCGGCTCACCCACCTGTCCCGGCTCGCCTGGCGCCGGGCCGACGACGCCGTACGGCGCACGCCGGCGGCCAAGCCGCGCCGCCCCGAGCTGGAGCGGCTGGCTCCAGGGGTCGCGCTCTCGAAGGGCGAGGTCGTCCTCGACCGGGGTGCTCGGCCCGCGGCGGATCCTGTGCTGCTGCTCCGCGCCGCTGCCGAAGCGGCGCGCCGCAACGTGGTGCTGGCGCCGCCGACGGCGGCCCGCCTGGTGCGCGAGTGTCCGCCGCTGCCCGACCCGTGGCCGGTCGAGGCCCGGCAGCAGATGGTGCGCCTGCTCGCAGCCGGCCCCGGCCTGCTCGGCGTGTGGGAGACCCTGGAGGAGACCGGCGCGCTCGCCGGGATCCTGCCCGAGTGGGAGCGGATCCGGTTGCTGCCGCACGCCTCGGTCATCCATCGCTTCACGGTCGACCGGCACGTCGTCGAGACGTGTGTCGAGGCGGCCTCGCTGATCCGCGACGTGGCGCGTCCCGACGTCCTCGTCGTCGCTGCGCTGCTCCACGACATCGGCAAGGGCGGCACCGTCGAGCACAGCCTCGAGGGCGAGCCGATCGCACGCGCGATCGCGACCCGGATGGGCTTCGAGCCCGAGGCCGTCGACATGATCGCCCGGCTGGTGCGCTGGCACCTCCTGCTCGCGACCACCGCCACCACCCGCGACCCCGAGGACCCGGCGACCGTCGAGCTGCTCACCGAGCACGTCGACAGCGCCGAGCTGCTGGCGCTGCTGACCGCCCTCACCGAGGCCGACGCCAAGGCCACCTCCGGCAAGGCGTGGTCCTCGTGGCGCGCCGGGCTGATCCGCGACCTCTCCCGCCGTACCCGCGGCGCACTGGAGCGCGGCAGCGTCGCGGCCGCCCACGTCAACGACGAGATCCCGATCCCGGCGGCCGCGCGGGACGGGTCGGTCGCGATCAGTGTCGAGACGGTCGACGACGGCTGCCGGGTCACCACGGTCTCCCGCGACCGGGTCGGTCTCCTTGCCGACTGCGCCGCCACCTTCGCGCTCCAGCGGCTCCAGGTGCGCGCCGCGCGCATCTGGTCGCAGGGGGAGTACGGCGTCTCGGTCTGGGACGTCGCCGACGACCACCTCGACGCGGGTCGGCTGCGCAACATGTTCGACGGCATCGCGGCCCGGCGGGTGGACCCGGCGACCCGCCTCGCGCCCCGCGCAGCGGGCCACGAGCTGGCGCCGACGGTCGTGGTGCGTCCTGAGGCGAGCGACCAGGCGACCGTCATCGAGGTCCGCACGGCCGACCGGCTGGGCATCGTCTACCTGGTCTCGGCGGGCCTCGCCGAGCTCGGGATCTCGGTCCGTTCCGCGCACATCTCGACGCTCGGACCGCAGGCGGTGGACGTGTTCTACGTGCAGGAGACCGACGGGTCGCCGCTCCCCGACGAGCGGGTCGCGGCCGCGCTCGCGGTGGTGCGCGAACGGCTCAGTCCGCCCGCGGAGGAGCCTTCGGCAGGTTCTGACGCTTGATGACGGCCCGCATCGCCACGTGGTCGATGGTGATCGGCAGGTCGTCGTCCTCGGGGCGCGGGATGACCTCGCCCTGGTTGTCCTTGGACTTCAAGTCCTGGTCGGCGCGGGCCCGCGCCGGGTCGAAGACGTCGATGAAGCTGCCCATGCCGTCGGACATGCCGCCCGAGGACGGCGAGGGGTTGCGCAGCATCCGGTGTCCGGACCACACCACGAGGAGCAGGAGCAGCAGCCCCGCGGCACCGAACACGACGTACGTCATTCCGTCAGCCTATGCCTGCGACCGGCAGCTTCACGGATCGCCGTTAGAGTTGGCGGTCGAACCCGCGCCGTTGCACGTCCGTCCCTGAGGATCCTCTTTGTTCGCCACCCTGTCCGACCGCCTTGCCGACACCTTCAAGAACCTCCGTGGCAAGGGCCGGCTCTCCGAGGCCGACATCGACGCGACCGCTCGTGAGATCCGGATCGCGCTGCTCGAGGCCGACGTCGCGCTGCCGGTCGTCAAGGACTTCGTGGCGGCGGTCAAGGAGCGGGCCCGGGGCGAGGAGGTCAGCCAGGCGCTGAACCCCGCCCAGCAGGTCGTCAAGATCGTCAACGACGAGCTCGTCGAGATCCTCGGTGGCGAGACCCGCCGGCTGCGCTACGCCAAGACCGGCCCGACGGTCATCATGCTCGCCGGCCTCCAGGGTGCCGGCAAGACGACGCTCGCGGCCAAGCTGGCACTGTGGCTCAAGGAGCAGGACAAGTCGCCGCTCCTGGTCGCCTGCGACCTCCAGCGGCCCAACGCCGTCCAGCAGCTCCAGGTCAACGGTGACAAGGTCGGCGTCCCCGTCTACGCGCCCGAGGCCGGCAACGGCGTCGGCGACCCGGTCGGCGTCGCGCGGGCGTCGATCGAGGAGGCGAAGCGCAAGCTGCACGACGTCGTCATCGTCGACACCGCGGGCCGCCTCGGCGTCGACGCGGAGATGATGGGCCAGGCCGCAGCGATCCGCGACGCGGTCCAGCCCGACGAGGTCCTCTTCGTCGTCGACGCGATGATCGGTCAGGACGCGCTCGTCACCGCGCAGGCCTTCCTCGACGGCGTCGGGTACGACGGCGTCGTCCTGACCAAGCTCGACGGCGACGCCCGCGGTGGTGCGGCGCTCTCGATCCGCCAGGTCACCGGTCGCCCGGTCATGTTCGCCTCCTCCGGCGAGAAGATGACCGACTTCGACGTCTTCCACCCCGACCGGATGGCCTCGCGCATCCTCGACATGGGTGACGTCATGACCCTGATCGAGCAGGCCGAGAAGGCGTTCGACCAGGAGGAGGCGCTCAAGGCCGCGCAGAAGCTGACCGGCCAGGGCGGCGAGTTCACCCTCGACGACTTCCTGTCGCAGATGCAGCAGATCAAGAAGCTCGGCTCGATGACCAAGATCCTCAAGATGCTGCCGGGCGCGGGCCAGATCCGCGAGCAGCTCGAGAACTTCGACGAGCGCGAGATCGACCGGGTCGAGGCGATCATCCGCTCGATGACCCCGGCGGAGCGCGACAACCCCAAGATCATCGACGGCTCGCGCCGCGCCCGCATCGCCAAGGGCTCCGGCCGCACGGTGGCCGACGTCAACGGCCTCGTCGACCGCTTCTTCGAGGCGCGCAAGATGATGATGCAGATGGCGCGCGGCGGTGGCTTCGGTGGCGTCCCCGGCATGCCGGGCATGCCGGGCATGGGTGGCCCGGGCGCCGGCAAGCGCGCCAAGGCCAAGCAGGCCCAGAAGGCGAAGTCCAAGGGCGGCCAGCGCAGGTCCGGCAACCCCGCCAAGGCGGCGCAGGAGGCGGCTGCCGCCAAGGAGAGGGCCGCCGCGCAGGCCGCCAACCCGTTCGGCATCCCCGCAGAGGACATCGACTACGAGGCCGCCGCGGCGAACCTGGACCTCCCCAAGGACTTCTCCAAGTTCCTCAAGTAGGACGACGGGACGGCCGCTCGGTCGCGCCTGTGTGTAGGAGTACGTGGTCGCGCCGTCCCAGCGCGCCTAGCGTCCGAGCATGCTCCCTGCTCGCTCCCTTCGTCCTCGACGACTGCTCGTGGTCGGTGTCCTCTCGAGCGTCGCGCTGGTCGTGCCGGCGCCACCCGCGGGGGCGGCGGGTGAGACCTGTCTCGGCAGCGCGGCGACGATCGTCGGGTCGGGCACCGTCAACGGGACCGGCGGCAACGACGTCATCGTCGGGTCCGCGGTGGCCGACACGATCGACGGGGGCGGTGGCCACGACCTGATCTGCGGCGAGGCGGGCAACGACCGCATCCTCGGCGGCATCGGCAACGACCACGTGCTCGACGGGGCGGGGTCCGACGTCGTCGATCTCGGCGCGGGTGCCGACACCCTGACGACGTACGCGGTCAAGGACCCGCGCGACGTCTTCGAGGGCGGACCCGACATCGACAGCATCGGCTACGACCGGACGGCGACCGTCAAGGTCAATCTCCGCACGACGTTCGCGGACGACGGCGAGACCGGTGAGGCCGACCGGATAGCGGGCATCGAGGTGGTCTCGGGCGGCAGCGGCAACGACACCCTCGTCGGCTCGGACGGCCCGGACCTCCTGTTCGGGGGCAACGGCCACGACAAGCTCACCGGCGGCCTCGGCGCCGACTTCGTCAACGGCCAGGAGGGCAACGACTTCCTGCTGGAGACCGTCGTCGATCACGCCGCCGACGTGATCTACGGCGGCAACGGGACCGACGAGGTGAGCTACGCGAACCGGCCCGCCACCGTCTTCATCGACCTCAACGGCGCGCCCTACAGCGGCGAGTACGACGAGGGCGACACCGTCCGCGAGGTGGAGAACGCGCGCGGCGGCAGGAGCGGTGACCAGATCGTGGGGACCAGCGGCGACAACCGGCTCTACGGCGGCGACGGACGCGACTCGATCACCGACGGTCTGGGTTCCGACACCGTCGACGGCGGCAACGGCTGCGACTACTTCCAGCAGCCCGCAGTGGTCGACCACCGCGACGTCCTGATCGGCGGCAGCGGAGCGTGCGACAGCGTGAGCTACTCCCTGCGCACGATCAACGTCAGCGTCAACCTCGGTGCGCCGACCTCCGCCCAGGGCTGGATGCTCGAGGACGACCGCATCACGACGGTCGAGGGAGCGTTCACCGGCAACGGCAACGACACGGTGACCGGGACCAACGCCGCCAACTACCTGGGGAGTCACGGCGGTGCTGACGTCATCAACGGGCTCGGCGGCACCGACACCCTCTCGTCGAGCGACGGCATCGGCGGCAACGACACCGTCAACGGCGGACCCGGGACCGACGTCGCCCACATCGACGGCGGCGACTCGGTGACCAACGTCGAGAACACCCAGTGACCAGGGCTGAGGACACGCCATGACCACCCCGCGCCGTCACCGCTCGTCCGCCCTGGTCGTCGCCGTTCTGGGGATCGCGGTCTCCGTGCTGGCGGCGACTCCGCCGGTCGATGCGGTGAGCCGGAGCGACGAGACTCCGATCGAGGGTCTCGACGACGCCACCACGACCCGCCCGATCACCGTCGGAGGCGTCGGCGGCCTGACGACCCACGTCAGCGTCACCCTCCGGAACATCCACCACGGCTGGGCCGGCGACATGGACATCATGCTGACGGGTCCCAACGGGGCCCGGGTGGTCCTGATGTCGGACGCCTGCGGTGTCCCCGACCTGGTGAACGCGACGCTGACGTTCGACGACAGGGCCGACGCCACCCTCCCCTTCGCGGGTCCGTGCGAGAGCGGGACGTTCCTGCCGACGGACAACGGGGCCGCCAGCGACGGCTGGCCGGCCGCCCCGACCGCGACCTCCTTGGACGCCTTCAACGGGATCAACGCCAACGGGGTCTGGTCGCTCTTCGTCCGCGACGACTTCCCCTCGGACCCGACCACGATCGGCCGGTGGACGCTCAACATCACCGCCGCACCGGCCAGCGTCCTGCTGCCTGGCGGCACCGGCACGGAGGGCACGTCCTCGCCGTACCCCCGCGCGGTCACCGTCACCGGCCGGGCCGGCGCGATCACCGACCTCGACGTACGACTCCCCGGCCTCCACCACGGCCATCCGGACGACCTCGACCTGCTGCTCGTCGGGCCCGGCGGCCAGTCCATCGTCCTGATGTCGGACAAGTGCGGCGCCCACCCGTTCACCGGGCAGACCGTGACGTTCGACGACAAGGCACCGGCACCCCCGGACGACGGCCCGTGCACCGGCCCGGCTCTCTCCCCGGGCGACGCCGTGGGCTCCCGCGACGCCTGGCCGGCCCCGGCTCCCGCGCGGCCGTACGGCAACAACCTGTCGGTCTTCAACGGGACCAGCCCCAACGGCACCTGGCGCCTGTACGCCGTCGACGACGCCGACGGAGGTGCCGGCTTCCTGACCTCACCCCCGGAGCTGTCCTTCACCCTCTCCGTCCCCCCGCAGCTGTGCCAGGGAGCGGTCGTCACCGTCGACCTCGGTACGGGACAGGTCCCGACCCACGGACCCGATGTCATCCGTGGCACGCCGGGCAACGACAGCATCTCGGCCCTGGGCGGCGACGACGTCGTCTGCGGTCTGGCCGGCGACGACACCATCCAGGGCGGGCCGGGCGACGACCTCGTCGACGGCGGAGCCGGCAGCGACACCGCCAGCTATGCCGCCACGTCGGCGCCGGTGGCGGTCACCCTCGGGACGACCGCGGCGCAGAACACCGGGACGGGGACCGGCACCGACCAGCTGCGGATGATCGAGAACCTCGCGGGCGGGGGCGGCAACGACCGGCTCACGGGCAACGCGTCCGACAACAGCCTCGCGGGCCGCAACGGCGACGACCTGCTCCTCGGTTGGGCGGGCGACGACGTCCTGGTCGGCGGGTCCGGGGTCGACTCCTGCAACGGGGGCGACGGCACCGACACGGTCACCACCTGCGACACCGTGAGCAACGTCCCCTAGCACTCGGGAACGGGACCACCCGTGGGTGGCGGCCCGATGAGTCGGCAGACTGGGTCCATGACCACTGTCCTCATCGTCGACGGCGCGAACGTCGTCGGCGCCCGGCCGGACGGCTGGTGGAAGGACCGGGCCGGGGCGGCGCGGCGACTCCACGAGCAGCTGCTGGTCGCCGACGTGCCGCAGGACCAGGTGGTGCTCGTGCTCGAGGGCGGGGCCAAGGGCGGCGTACGACCGGGGCGCGACGCGCACGTCCGGACCGTCCACGCGCCCAAGGACGGCGACAGCACGATCCTCGCCGAGGCGCGGGCAGCGGCGGAGCGCGGCCACCGGGTGACCGTGGTGACCGCCGACCGGGCCCTCGACGCCCGGGTCGCCGGGGTGGGCGCAACGACCGTCAGCCCTACCTGGCTGCTCGACCTCCTCTGACCCGCATGCATCCCGTCGCCGGCGTCCTCGACTCCTTCGTCCAGGCAGGTGAGCCGGGTGCCGCGGTCTGCGTGGTCCGCGACGGCGAGATCGAGGTCGAGCACCATGTCGGCACCCGTGACGGCACCGTCCCGTGGGACGCCGACACGCTGGTGATGACCTACTCCGTCGCCAAGCCGTTCGCGGCGCTGACCGTGCTGAGCGCCGTGGCCGACGGCGCGCTGGCCCTCGACCAGCGCGTCGCCGACCTCTGGCCGGAGTACGGCGCGCACGGCAAGGGCTCGACCACCGTCCGGCACGTCCTCTCCCACGCCGCCGGCCTGCCGTGCTTCCCGGCGGCCGCGGCCGACGTGCCGTACGACGACGAGGCCGTGCTCGTCGGCCTCCTGGCCGACGCGGCGCCCGACCACGAGCCGGGGTCCGCGGTCGCCGAGCACGCCCTGACCTATGGGCACCTCTGCGCGGAGGTCCTCCGGCGCGCGACCGGCGAGGACCTCGCCGACCGGTTCGCCGGGATCGCCGCCGGGCACGGCTGGGACCTCCACCTGCGGGTGGCGCCCGCCGACCGGGGCCGCGTCGCCGACGTGGTCGCCCACGACGAGGCGTGGCCCTCGTCGTACCTCTCCGACCCCCGGTGGGGTCCGGCTCTCGGTCGGCCGACCGGGCTGCTCGACCCGGCGGTCCTCAACTCCGAGCGGTTCCGGACGACGAGCTTCCCGGCGATCGCGCTGCACGCGTCGGCCCGTGGGCTGGCCCGCTTCTACGCCGGCCTGCTCGCGGCCGACGGTCCGGTCCGTGACCTCCTCGGCCCGGACCTGCACGCCGCCTACATCGGCCCCGCGGCCACCGGACGCGACCGGGTGCTCGACCGCGACGTCACCTGGACGCTCGGCTTCCAGGTCGACGCCGAGGACATCGGGATGGGCGGCGCCGGCGGCAGCAGCGCCTGGTGGTCCTTCGCCGGCGACTACGCGGCCGCCTTCGTCACCCGCGGGCTCGGCACCCACGACCGCAGCGGTGCGGTGTGGGACGCCCTCGAACCTCGGTAGGTTCGGATCCATGTCCTCGGCGCTGCGATTCCACGGTCCGGTCCTGCCCGACGGCGAGGTGCGCGACCTCTACGTCGTCGACGGCCGGGTGACCTACGAGCGGCAGCCGGGCGCCGACACCGCCGCCGCGGGCTGGATCGTCCCCGGGCTCGTCGACGCCCACAACCACCTCGGTCTCGAGGACGGGGGAGCGGTGTCCGACGAGGAGATCGAGCGGACCGCTCTCGCCGACCGTGACAACGGGGTCCTGCTGACCCGCGACTGCGGTTCGCCGGCCGACACCCGCTGGGTGCAGGAGCGCGAGGACCTGCCGCGCCTCATCCGGTGCGGCAAGCACGTCGCCCGCACCCGCCGCTACCTGAAGGGGTACGGCGTCGAGGTCGAGCCGGACGACCTGGTCGACACCGTCGCCGAGCAGGCCCGCGCGGGCGACGGCTGGGTCAAGCTCGTCGGTGACTGGATCTCCCGGGAGGACGGCGACCTCACGCCGTCGTTCCCGGCCGACGCGGTCGCCGGTGCGATCGGGACGGCGCACGCGCTCGGCGCCAGGGTCACCGCCCACTGCTTCGGTCCCGACTCGCTGGGGCCGCTCCTCGACGCCGGCATCGACTGCATCGAGCACGGCACCGGCCTCCAGGAGCAGCACATCACGCGGATGGTCGCCCACGGGACCGCCCTGGTGCCGACGGTGCTCCAGACCGACAAGTTCACCGACTACGTGACCGCGGGGCGCGACAAGTTCCCGGCCTACGCCGACCGGATGGGCGCCCTCCACCGGTCGCGGCGCGACGTCCTGATGGCGGCCTACGAGGCCGGGATCGACCTCTACGTCGGCAGCGACGGCGGCGGCACCGCGCGCCACGGCGTGTTCCACGAGGAGGTCCTCGCGATGGCGGCGATGGGCCTGCCGGCGGACTACGTCCTCGGTGCCGCGTCGTGGCGGGCGCGGGCGTGGCTCGGCTGGAACCCGGGTCTCGACGAGGGCGACCCGGCCGACTTCGTCGTGTATCCGAGCAACCCGGTCGACGACCTCGGGGTGCTCGCGCGGCCGTCGTACGTCGTGCTGCGCGGGCGCCGCTACCCCTGAACCGTCAGACGGCGGGGCGGATGCCGCGCGCGAGCTCGGCCTCGGCGGCGAGCAGGTGCTCGTTGGCCGCGCGGACCTCGGCCGCGCAGCTGAGCGGCGTGATCTCGAGGGCGGCGTCGAACGCCGCCTCGATGTGCGCGAGCGCACGGGGGCTGTTGCCGGCGGCGGCGAGCAGCGCCTCGGCGTGACGGACGATCGCCGTGGCGAGGACGAGGTTGTCGACCCGAGATCCGGCGACCGGTGCGGTGGGAGTGGTGAACATGGCGGCCGCTTCCTTTCCTGGGGGTCTGTGTTGGTGTGGTGTGGTGCGGTGTTGTTGCAAGTGATCCTTCTCCGACGCCGACCCCACGGGCACCATCTCTCGGTCCCAACGGATTAGTCACGAAGGACCAGGACCCTCGCCGGATCGATGGATCGGGCGATCGGCGGGATTTGGTGGGGGAGCGGTGCCGTCTGGCACACTGGGCGGCTGAGTTCTGTGTCGAGCGGACCCTCTCTACCGGTCGGCGCAGCGCCCTCGACCCGCAACGTCGGTGTTCCCCACCTGTCGGCGCGTGTCACCCACCACAAGATCTCAGAGGAGACACCACAAACGTGGCCGTCAAGATCCGTTTGAAGCGCCTGGGCAAGGTCCGGGTGCCGCAGTACCGCATCGTCATCGTCGACTCGCGCAAGAAGCGCGACGGCAAGGTGATCGAGGAGATCGGCAAGTACCACCCCAAGGAGGACCCGTCGTACATCGACGTCACCTCCGACCGGGCGCAGTACTGGCTGAGCGTCGGCGCGCAGCCGACCGAGGCCGTCGAGGCCATCCTCAAGGTCACCGGTGACTGGCAGAAGTTCAAGGGCATCGACGGCGCCGAGGGCACCCTGAAGGTCAAGGAGCCGAAGCGCGACAAGCTCGAGATCTTCAACGAGGCCCTCAAGGAGGCCGCCAACGAGCCCAAGGGCGCCGCGGTGACCACCAAGAAGAAGGCCGAGAAGAAGGTCGAGGAGGCTCCCGCCGAGGAGACCCCCGCCGAGGCCCCCGCCGCGGAGGAGGCTCCCGCCGAGGAGGCCCCCGCCGCCGAGGAGACCCCGGCCGCCGAGGCCGAGTCCACGGACGCTGAGCCGACGGACGAGGGCTGAGCAGATGCTGGCTGACGCGCTGGAGCACCTCGTCCGCGGAGTGGTCGACCACCCCGACGACGTGGTCGTGCGCGACAAGCAGCTGCGCCGCGGATCGGTGCTCGAGGTCCGGGTCCACCCCGACGACCTCGGCAAGGTGATCGGACGTGGGGGCCGCACGGCCTCCGCGTTCCGCACCGTGATCTCGGCCCTCGCCGGCAACACCGGGACCCGGATCGACTTCGTCGACGTGGACCGACCCGGACGCCGCTGAGAAATTGGCGTCGCTCGAGGTCGTCGTCGGTCGCATCGGGAAGCCGCACGGCATCCGCGGTGAGGTCACCGTCGATGTCCGCACCGACGAGCCGGAGAAGCGCTACGTCCCCGGGGTACGGCTGCTCGCGCAGCCGCCCCGGGGTTCGGCTTTTTCCCACCCGACCCTGACGGTCCGGCGGCTGCGCTGGCACCAGTCGACCCTTCTGGTCGCCTTCGAGGAGATCCCGGACCGCACGGCCGCCGAGGCCGCGCGCGGGGTCGTGCTGCGGGCCACGATCGATCCCGACGAGGTGCCGGAGGACCCCGAGGAGTTCTACGACCACCAGCTGATCGGTCTCGCGGCGTACGACGTCGACGGCACCCACCTCGGTGAGGTGACCGGCCTGGTCCACGGCGCCCAGGACATCCTCCAGATCCGGACGCTCGACCGCCGTGACGCGCTGGTCCCGTTCGTGGCCGCGCTGGTGCCCGAGGTCGACGTCGCCGGCGGACGGGTCGTCATCGCCGACCGGCCCGGCCTGGTGGCGCCGTTCCCCGACGACACCGAGACCGACAACGCCGAGCGGGAGTAGGGCCGTGCGGCTCGACTACCTCACGATCTTCCCCGACTACCTCGCGCCGCTGCGGCTCTCGCTGCCGGGCAAGGCGGTCGAGAGCGGTCTCCTCGAGCTCCACGTCCACGACCTGCGGTCGTGGACGACCGACAAGCACCGCACCGTGGACGACACGCCCTACGGCGGCGGCGCCGGCATGGTGATGAAGCCCGAGCCGTTCGGCGCGGCGTTCGACGCGCTCGAGATCGAGCCGGGCGACACCATCGTCTTCACGACGCCCTCCGGGGAGCGCTTCGACCAGCGGGTCGCCGAGGACCTCGCGACCCGCTCCCGGCTGGTGTTCGCCTGCGGGCGCTACGAGGGCATCGACCAGCGCGTGATCGACCATGCCCGCACTCGTGCCGAGGCCCGCGAGATCAGCCTGGGCGACTACGTCCTCAACGGCGGTGAGGTCGCGGCGCTTGCGATCACCGAGGCCGTCGTCCGGCTGCTGCCGGGGTTCATGGGCAACGCGGCCTCGCTCGTCGAGGAGTCGCACGCCGCGGGCGGGCTGCTGGAGTACCCCGTCTTCACCAAGCCGCCCACGTGGGACGACCGCTCGGTCCCCGACGTGCTGCGCTCCGGCGACCACGGCGCGATCGCGCGCTGGCGCCACGAGCAGGCCCGACGCCGTACGGCGGAGCGCCGGCCCGATCTGCTGGCGCCCTCCGCGCTGGCCGACGGCACCCCGATCGAGCGTGCCGTCCCCGGCGACGCCGGCGAGCTGATGACGCTCCAGCGGGCCTGCTGGGTCCAGGAGGCCGTGGCCAACCCCGGCGCGCCCATCCCGGCCTTCGCGGAGTCGCTCGACGACGTCCGTGCGTGGCTGGGGGAGTGGGACACCTACGTCGTCCGCCGCGCCGGCCGGTTGGTGGGGGCCGTCCGGGGCCGGCTCGAGCCGGACGGCACCACCTGGGACATCGGCCGGGTGATGGTCGCCCCCGACGTCCAGGGCCAGGGACTGGGCCGTGCGCTCCTGGAGCACGTCCAGGCGGCCGCTCCGGCGGCGGCGACGTCGTACACCCTGTTCACGGGAGCGGGCAGCGATCGCAACCAGCGGATTTACAAGAAGGCGGGCTTCCGGCTGCGGACCGACCTGCCGGCTCCGCCGGGGGCCGTGGTGCTCGTGAAGCAGCGTTCCCACGCCTGAAACACGCTGGGCGAACCTGTAACGCGCGCGAAACACGTCGCGTCGTGAGGTGAAACGACGGCTCGTGAGTATCGGTCGCAACGCGGTCAGCAACGACGTTGGCCCCCTGTGTACCGGGTGCTCCGGTAGGCCCGTACCTCCCGAGGAGTTCTATTCAAATGGACCTTGCAGTTGTCTGGCTGCTGCTCACAGCAGCCCTCGTCCTCTTCATGACGCCCGGGCTGGCGTTCTTCTACGGCGGCCTGGTGAAGTCGAAGAGCGTCATCTCGATGATGATGCTCAGCTTCGGCAGCATCGGCGTCGTCGGTGTCCTGTGGATCCTCTTCGGGTTCAACCAGGCCTACGTCGACGGCTCGGAGAACGACTGGATCCCGCGGGTGCTGGGTGACCCGTTCACCGACTTCGGCCTGCAGGACGCCGCCAAGGCCGCATTCGCCGGCGAGGACGGCTCCGGCCTCCTGCTGGCAGGCGCGATCTTCGGCTCGACCTTCGCCATCATCACCGTCGCGCTCATCTCCGGCGCGATCGCCGACCGTGCCCGGTTCTGGCCCTGGATGCTCTTCGCCGGCCTCTTCGCGACCCTGGTCTACTTCCCCGTCGCCTCGTGGGTCTTCGCCTTCGACGCCACCGGTGACTTCACCGGCTGGGTCAACAAGCTCGACGAGAACTTCGGCTACTCGACCGGCACGATCGACTTCGCCGGTGGTACGGCGGTCCACATCAACGCCGGTGCGGCCGCGCTCGCCCTCGCGCTCGTCCTCGGCAAGCGCAAGGTCGGCTTCTCCAAGGAGGAGGCGCAGCCGCACAACGTGCCGCTCGTCCTCATCGGCGCCGCGATCCTGTGGTTCGGCTGGTTCGGCTTCAACGGTGGCGCGGCCATCGCGGACGGCCAGGCCGGTCTGATCTTCGTCAACACCATGGTCTGCCCCGCTGCCGCGCTCGTCGGCTGGATCGTCGTGGAGCACTTCAAGGAGGGCAAGCCGACCGCGGTCGGTGCCGCCTCGGGCATCGTGGCCGGTCTGGTCGCGATCACCCCGTCCTGCGCCAACCTGACCCCGATGTGGGCGATCGTCCTCGGCCTCGTCGCCGGTGCCGTCTGCGCCGTCGCCATCGAGCTCAAGTACAAGATCGGCGTCGACGACACCCTGGACGTCGTGGGCATCCACCTCGTCGCCGGCATCATCGGCACGCTGTACCTCGGCTTCTTCGCCATCGACACCGGCCTCTTCACCGGTGGCAACTTCGAGCAGCTCGTGGTCCAGGCGATCCCGGCGTTCACGATCCTGGCCTACTCGTTCGTCATGGCCTTCGTCCTGGGCACCGTGATCGAGAAGACGATCGGCTTCCGCGCCAAGGAGGAGGACGAGGTCGCCGGTATCGACCTGGCCCTGCACGGCACGGGCTACGCGATCGACTGATCCACCACCCGCACCACCCGCAGGCCCGTCCCGGTACGCCCGGGGCGGGCCTGCGGCGTTCCGGGGTCAGGGGGTGAAGAGCGGCAGGGTCTCGACGCCGCTGGGCAGCGCGCCGTCGTACGACCCGGCGGAGCCGGTGAGACGGAGCGTCCCGCCGACCGCGTCCCGCTCGAAGCGGACGGTCGCGGTGCCGCCGGACGCGAGGGTGATGGTGACGCCGTCCTTGGTGCCCTGCGCGGCGTCGGTGACCGCGGTCGCGGCCCCGTCGACGACGAGGACGTTGAGGATCTCGACCTGGTCGCCCCCGGGCACCGACCAGGCGAGCCGGTAGCCGCCCGAGTAGTCGCTGTCGACCGTGGTGAGAGCAGTCACCGACGAGGTCGCCGCGCTGGGGACGACGCGGTGGTCGACGAGCCGTCCGCCGTCCCACGACGCCGTGCTGCCGGTGACGGTCGGCTGGAACGGCGAGCTCAGGAGCCAGCGGTACGACGTCCCGGGATCGGCCTCGACGCGGTCGTAGACCACGAGGACGCCGGGCTTGAGGTAGACGACCTCGCGCTGCATCCGCGTGACCGGCTGGTCGCCCGTGCTCGGATGGGTGTAGAGGTCGGTCGCGTCGGCCGCCGCGTAGGTGAAGTCGGGGTCGTCGGCGAGCCGGAGCACCTCGGTGGCTCCGCCCTCCCACTGACGCAGGGACTGGGTGACTCCGTCGACCACTCCGGTGACGTCGACCAGGTTGTGCGCGCCGGTCTCCTGGCGCAACCCGCTGTGCGAGTCGATGTTGGGGTCGTAGGCGAGCCAGCCCTCGTCGTACAGCAGGAAGGAGAGCTGGTCCTGGTGGGCGTGGGACTCGGTGTAGGAGCCGATTGCGAGCTGGAGCCAGGTGGCGTCGGTGGTCCAGGAGTCGCGGGCGAAGAGGTGGCCGACGCCGTCGGCGTAGTAGGTCGGGTGGAGCGTGGCGAGCGGCGCGCGGGTGCTCGGCCCGCCGCCGTAGAGGAAGTCGTAGACGTACTGGAACTGCTGGGTCATCGTCGGCACGGAGCTGTCGGCGAGCCAGGTCCGCAGCGGTGCCGTCAGCGCGTCGTCGGGGTAGAGCCGGGCGAGCGCCAGCGCGTACTCGCGGTGGTAGTCGAAGAGGGCGGCCGTGCTGTCGCGGGCGTGGTCCCCGAGCGGCGCGATCCGGTCGAGCGTCGGGACGGTTGCCTGCATCAGGTAGGCCATCGAGAGCCGGGCGTGGGTCGTCAGGTCGGCGATCGACTCGCCGGTGCTCGACTCCCACACGTCGTAGAGCCACCACAGGCTCCGCATCGCGGTGCCGTAGCCGGTGCCCTCGCGGGAGCCGCCGCCGTGCAGCTGGGCGTCGAAGGCGGGGACGAGCTGGCGCTGGATCTTCGCGGTGCGGAACTTCGCGATCCACCGGCGGGCGTCGTCGTGCTCGCCCCTCGTCGCGAGACCGAGCAGCTGTGTCGCCTCGAGGAAGGAGTAGTAGTAGTTGTTGAACGGGTTGTCGACCGACCAGCCCGGCCACGGCACCGCGCGGTCACCCCACCGGGCGTCCTCGTGGTGCCACACGTTCCACACCGCCTGGTTCGCGAACGCGATCCACTGCCGCCGCTGGCGGCGAGGAACGAGGCGGTGGCACCAGTCGTAGGTGAGAGCGATCTCGGCGACCCGAGGTCCGACCTCGAGGTACTGGTCTCCCGCGATCACCGGCACCTTGCCCGCAGCGATCCGCCGCCGTTCGGCGCGCACCTGACGCTGGACCCGCGCGACCGCGTCGTCGCAGTACCGCCGCTCCCCGGTGAGCGCGCCGAGCAGCGCGGAGTACCAGGCCTGGTAGGCGTAGACGTCGTCGTTGCCGAGCGCGCTGACCACGAGCTTGCGGAACCTCACCGCCGCCGGGTCCCGGTCGCGCAGCAGCCCACGCAGCCGGGCGAGGTTGTCGGCGTCGAGGTAGACCCGAGGGTGCCGTCCCCGGTACGACGGGTCGGTCGCCCCGCGCGCCGGGGCCACGACGGCGTCGATCGGCCCGTCGGCCGTGCCGCTCGTCTGCGCCGACGCGGTCAGACCAGCAGCAGCCAGGACGAGCGCCCCCGCCCCCACCCTCGTCCGTCGTCCCCGCACCGCTTCATGATGCACCCAGACGGAGGCTGGAGGACTGGATCCGGGAGCTCAGGTCCTCGACCTCGCCGAGGACGGAGCGGGTGAGCCAGACCGGGGCCCGGCGGGAGCGGGGTGCCTGGGTGAGGACCTGAGCGTCGGCGAGGGTCTCGATGGCCTCGCGGACCGCCGGCTCGGGGACGTCGATCCGCTCGACCACGAGCTCGACGTTGACGATCGGCTCCTCGGTGAGCAGGTCGAGCAGCCGGTGGATCGGCGTGCCGGGGCGGGTGCCGCCGACGGCGTCGTGCCACTCGCCGCGCAGCTCCTTCACCCGTGCTGCGGTCCGCCACGACTCGGCGGTGGCGACGCTCGTCGCCTGGGCGAGCAGCGCGATGATCGGGGCGGCCTCGCCGTCGCGGTAGCGGTTGAGCGACTCGAAGTAGCGGTCGCGGTGGGCGACGAGCGCGGACGCGATCGGAACGGTGATGTGCTTGGCGGCCCGCCGGCGGCGGAGGACCGCGTGGATGAGGGCGCGGCCGATCCGGCCGTTGCCGTCGATGAACGGGTGGATGGACTCGAACTGGGCGTGCACGATCGCGGCCTGCACGAGCGTCGGTACGTCGTCGCGGTTGGCGTAGGCGAACAGGTCCTCGAGGTAGTCGGCGACGGTCTCCGGCGGCGGCGGGACGTGGAAGGCGCTGACGGGGGAGTAGTCGCTGCCGCCGACCCAGTTCTGCGTGGTCCGGAACTTCCCGGCCCGGTGCGCCTCGTCCGGGTGATGGCGGAAGAGGTCCTCGTGCGCCTTGAGGATGGCGTCGGCGGTGATCGTGCGGCTCGACTCGGCGTGCCGGATCATCCGGACCAGCGCCCCGGTCGCCGACGCCATCGACACCGCCGATGCGTTGGCGCCGACGCCGAGCAGCGCCCGCCCGTAGTCCGCGAGGCTGGCGTCGACGTTCTCGATCTTGGAGGAGTCGACCGCCTCGATGCGCAGCAGCAGGGGGTTGAGCGCCTGGAGGGTGCGTCCGTGGACGAGGTCGAGGTGACCGAGGTCGCCCGCGCTGGCCGTCGTCATCGCCGCCAGGGGTCGTTCGATCGGGAAGTCGAGGTCGCGGATGTGCGGCGGCAGCGAGACGGTGATCTCGCGCAGCTGACGGTCGGCGCGCGGCCCCCTGGCCACCCGCTGGCGGTAGGGGCGCTGTTCGTGCGTGTGGGGCACCCAGTCGCTCACGAGGAGCATCCTCCCAGCGCGGACCCGGGGATTCGCCCACCGCAGCGCCGTGATCTGCGATAGGAACAGGCCATGGCCACCGCAGGGGGTCGCAAGCTCCGACCGCTGGCGCTCGTGTGCGCCCTGCTCTTCGTCCTGTGGGGCGCCGCGTCCGCCGGCTCCCTGGTGGCCCAGCTCCAGCTGCTCGACGAGTTCGGCTGGCCCGACGAGAACGCCGACGGCGAGATCTGGGCCTGGACGATCCTCTACCTCTCCGCGGCCGCGAGCGGCTGCTGGGTGGCGCTGTGGGGGCTCTTCGGCCTCGCTTGGCGCCCGCCGCTGCACTTCGGCGTGCTCGCGCTCCTCGTCGCGTTCGGCACCGAGGTGTCCGCCAACCTGGTGCAGGCGTCGTACCTCGGCGAGGCGATCCCGTCGTGGGACTTCAGCGACCAGCTCCAGTGGTACGGAGACCGCGTCACGTTCGAGTCCAACCTGCTGGGGACCGGGGACGAGACGCAGGCGTTCTTCATCGCGCTCCCGTTCGTGACGGCCATCCTGCCGCTCCTTTGCTACCTGGTCGTCCTCTTCAGCGGCGCCGGCCGCAAGCGCAAGGGCGTTCACGTCCAGTACGTGCAGGCGCCTCAGCAGTACGCCGCGCCGGCGTACCAGCAGCCCTACCCGCCGCAGCCGTACCAGCAGCCGTACGCCCCGCAGCCGTACGCCCCGCAGCCGTACGCCCCGCAGCCGTACCAGCCCTACCCGCAGGCACCCGTCCAGCCGACCCACCAGCCACCACCGCAGCCGGCGTACCAGCCGCCGCCCGCGCAACCGCCACCGCAGCAGCCCCAGCAGCCCCAGCCCCGCGTCCCGTGGCAGGACGTGCCGCCGGTGGTGCGCGGCCGGCCCACCCCGCCCGCCCCGAAGCCTGTCGACCCCCCGGACCAGCACGAGACGCTGCCCTACCAACGGCCCCCGGGCGGCTCCTGAGCCCGCCTCGGAGGAGATCCTCGCGATTACCGACCGCTCTTCGACCTGTGCGATGATCGTCCGTCGGTGATGTGGACGCCGCCCTGCTCGTCAGGGAGCGTCGATCTGGCTCTGCCACAGGGGAGCCGTCCTACCGCCTCACCACGAAGAGACACGACACCACTATCCGCGGTTGACCTGTGCGCACTCGCGAGGAGCCATCATGAGCAACGTTTCCCCGTCCATCGTCGCTGAGCTCGGCAACGCCTCGAAGCGCGACGACATCCCCGCCTTCCGCGCCGGTGACACCGTCAAGGTCCACGTGAAGGTCATCGAGGGCAGCCGCTCGCGGGTCCAGATCTTCCAGGGCGTCGTGATCCGCATCCACGGCAGCGGCGTCGGCCGGACGTTCACCGTCCGCAAGGTCTCCTTCGGTGTGGGTGTCGAGCGGACCTTCCCGCTCCACTCGCCGATCTTCGAGCAGATCGAGATCGTGACCCGCGGTGACGTCCGTCGGGCGAAGCTGTACTACCTGCGCAACCTGCGCGGCAAGGCTGCCAAGATCAAGGAGCGCCGCGAGTTCTGATCCAGGTACTGGCTAGAGTCAGTAACTGTGACGACCGACGCCCCCGGGGACTCCGAGGCCCTCGACTCCGAGGCCACCGACGACGTCGACGGAGATCCTGTGGACCGGCTGCCGACCCCTGCCGACAAGCAGCGGGACGAGAGTGGCGAGCGCAAGCACCTGCCGGTCTGGCAGGAGAGCATCCTGCTGCTCGGCATCGCGCTCGTGCTCGCGATCGTCATCAAGACGTTCTTCGTCCAGGCGTTCTACATCCCGTCGGAGTCGATGGAGCCGGGTCTGATCCGCAACGACCGGATCCTGGTCCAGAAGGTCTCCTACTGGTTCGGCGACGACCCGGACCGCGGCGACGTCATCGTCTTCGAGGACCCGGGCGACTGGCTGACCGGTGAGGAGCCTGCTCCCACCGGCCTGGCCAACCTGTTGTCCAAGATCGGTCTCTACCCGACCGGTGGCCACCTGGTGAAGCGCGTCATCGGCACCGAGGGCGACGTCATCACGTGCTGCGACGAGGAAGGCCGGATCCTCGTCAACGGCGAGCCGATCGACGAGTCCGACTACATCGCGCCGCGCGAGGCGAAGTGCGCGGGCGCCGGCACCGGCTTCGGCTGCAACTGGTCGGTCGGCCCGATCCCGGACGGCAAGCTGTTCGTCCTCGGTGACAACCGGGGCGCGTCCGCGGACTCCCGGGCCCACATGTGCCAGGCGGGCGTCGAGACCTGTACCAAGAGCCCGTGGGTCGACACCGATCTCGTGGTCGGCAAGGTGTTCGCCCTGGTCTGGCCGCGCGACCGCTGGGACTGGATCAGCAACCCCGGCGCCTTCGACGACGTGCCTGACGACCCGCCGGCCGAGGACTGACCGGACCGGATCGATGTCGACGCTGCCCCGCGGATCGACGGTACGACGCGACGCCGGTCTCTACGGCTACGAACGCACGCTGCGGCGCCACGGGATCGAGCTGATCGCCGGGGTCGACGAGGCCGGACGCGGCGCCTGCGCCGGCCCGCTCGTCGCCGGTGCGGCGATCCTGCCGTCCGGCAAGGCCGGGATCGTGCCGGGGCTGGCCGACTCCAAGCTCCTCACCGCCAAGGCGCGGGAGCGCTGCTACGACCAGGTCGTCCGGCGCGCGGTCGCCTGGTCGGTGGTGGTGATCTCGCACGAGGAGTGCGACCGGTTGGGGATGCACGTCGCCAACATCGAGGCGCTGCGCCGGGCGGTCGCCAAGCTCGACGTCGCGCCGTCGTACGTCCTCACCGACGGGTTCCCCGTCGACGGCCTCGGCGCGCCGGGGCTCGCGGTGTGGAAGGGCGACCGGGTCGCGGCCTGCGTCGCGGCCGCGTCGGTGCTGGCCAAGGTGACCCGGGACCGGCTCATGGACGAGCTCGACGGCGACTGGCCGGCGTACGACTTCAAGACCCACAAGGGCTACATCACGCCGACCCACACCGCCGCCCTCGACGAGCACGGGCCCTCGCCCGTCCACCGGATGCGGTTCGTCAACGTGCGGCGCGCGGCGGGCCTGGAGGAGCCGGCTGACGGACCGGCGCTAGAGTCGGCCCCGTGAGTGCCGAGGAGCTCGAGAAGTACGAGACCGAGCAGGAGCTGACGCTCTACCGCGAGTACCGCGACGTCGTGAAGATCTTCAAGTACGTCGTGGAGACCGATCGTCGCTTCTACCTCTGCAACTCCGTCGACGTGAAGGCGCGCACCGAGGCCGGCGAGGTCTTCTTCGAGGTGACCATCAGCGACGCCTGGGTCTGGGACATGTACCGGCCGGCCCGCTTCGCCAAGAACGTGAAGGTGCTGACGTTCAAGGACGTCAACGTCGAGGAGCTCGCCACCTCCGACATCGATCCTCCGAAGGGCTGACGCCTGCTGGTCCTTCCGGACCATGCCGCCCGGATCCAGGGGTCCCGTTTAGCGCTCTGAGCGCCGGGTTGCCTCTGCCGCTTCGCCTGTCCGTCGATCAACGGGTCGATGTCGAGGGACAGGGAGGTCCGCCGTGCGCCGTCAGCGAAGGAGCACCCCGGGTGCTTCCGCGCGCGACGAGCGCGGCGCTGTCGCCGTCTTCATGGCGGCCGTGCTGGTCGTGCTCCTCGGCATCACGGCGATGGTCATCGACCTCGGCCTGGAGCGGGTGACCGCGGCCGACCTGCAGGCGCTCGCCGACATGACGGCGATGGACCTGGCGCACGAGATCCACGGTCAGTCCCAGGCGTCGCTCGCGGGGGCGGGCGACTTCAGCAACCCCGGCAGCGCGGTCCGCAAGAGCGCGGCGCGCAACCCCGACGTCTTCGGCAGCGAGCTCAACGTGTCCGTCGACTGGGGCTCCTACGTCGGCGGGGTGTGGGACACCACGACCAACCCGCCGAGCGCGGTGCGGGTGGTGGCGAGCGCCGACACCGACTACTCCGTCGTGGGCGGTGCCGGCGAGGTCAGCCGGGAGGCGTACGCCGTGGCGTCGAGCTCGGCGTGCTACCGCCTCGGCACCTTCGTGGCTGCCATCCGTAGCGGCGACAGCACGGTCCTCGCGCCGCTCAACCACGTGCTCGGCGTCAACCTCTCCCTCGTGAGCTACCAGGCGCTGGCGAACACCAACATCACCCTTGCCCAGCTCGCGGCGACCTCGGCGATCGGCAGCCCCACCGCGCTGCTGACAGGGACCGTGACCTACTCCGACCTGCTGCTGGCGATGACCCAGGTGCTGTCCAACAGCCCGGGCTCCAACGCGGCGGCGATCACGGCGCTCAACACGATCCGCGCGGTGGCCGGCCCGGTCGGTGCGATCGCGCTCGGCGACGTCCTCCACGTGGCGCCGACGGACACCGCTGCCCTCGGGATGAGCCTCAACATCCTCGACATCGTCGGGTCGGCACGGCTGGCGACCGGTCAGCACTTCCTCGAGGTGCCCAACCTCCAGGCCCAGGTGCCGGGCGTCGGCAGCCACTTCACCGGCGGCCTCAGCCTCATCTCGGCCGCCCAGCTCGCGTGCGGCCAGCCGAACTCGAACCAGTCGGTCGCCCGCAACGCGCAGCTCTCGGGGACCCTCGGCATCGAGTTCGTGAACCTGCCGAGCCTCAACCTGGGCAATCCCATCGGCACCCTGCAGACGCTCAAGGGCGACGCCAGCCTCATCGTGAACCTCGCCGACGGCGAGGGCCGGCTGATCGCGCCGCCGGAGGTCCACTGCGGCACCGGCACCGCCGCCGACCCGCACACCTACTCGGTCGCGGTCTCCACCCAGCCGGCGACGTACTCGCTGCGGACCGACCTGGAGATCATCGGGAGCGTCCGCTTCTCGGTGCTCCAGACGCTCGGGCTCGGCAACCTGGTCAGCGGGCTGCTGGGCTTCCTGCTCCCCAGCTCGACCCTCAACCTCAACATCAAGGTCCGCCTCGACGTGGCCTCGACCGGAGGAGGCACGACCTCCGTCGCGAACCTCCGCATCCCGCCGAACGACGTGACGCCGGTCGAGACGGGCAGCACCGTCGCCCTCGACGTCAACAGCATCGTCCCGACGGTGACCGCGGTGAGCATCGGGAGCTCGACCCCGGCGCTCGGCGCCGTGACGGCACTGACCAACCCGATCATCACCGAGCTCCTGGTCGGCAACAACGCCTTCAAGAACAAGACGCTCGCTCCGCTCATCGACCACCTCAACACCGACTACGTCGGTCCGGTGGCGCGGATGGTGGGCCTCCGGTTCGGCGGGGCCGACGTCTACGCCGTCGGCGCCGTCTGCGGCGAGGCGGACCTCTGGGGCTGAGCGACGTCCCTTGGTGACGCGCGCGGACTAGGACCCGGACGGTGTCGTCTGGGTCTTTGGTCCTGTTGTCGGTCACGACCTGGGTCCATGCGGGGCAAAGAGTCGACAACAGTGCTTACCGTCGACTAAGCGCTCGCCGAAGGATCGGTGGAGAGCGAGGCTAGGGAGGGCCGCACGTGGACCGGGAGCTGTGCCGTCGAGGTCGGCTCCGTCGCTGGGGAGACGAGAGCCGCCGGAACGTTCGCGCACGTCGCCAGGACGAGCGCGGAGCCGTCGCCGTGTTCCTGGCCGCGGTGCTGGTCGTGGTCCTCGGCATCACCGCCGTCGTCGTCGACCTCGGCATGGAGAGGGTGACCCGTGCCGACCTCCAGGCGCTCGCCGACACGGTCGCCCTCGACCTGGCGAGGGAGATCACCGGCCGGACCCAGGCGCAGCTGACGGCCGAGGGCAACCTCGCGAACCCGGGCAGCGCGGTCCGCGAGAGCCTGAACCGCAACGCGGACACGCTCGGCAAGAACGTCGACCTCCAGATCGACTGGGGCTCCTACGACAACGAGGTGTGGAACACCGCGCCGGACCCGCCGACAGCGGTCAAGGTCGTCGCGAACGCCGACACCGACTACGCGGTCTTCGGCGGTGAGGGTGAGGTCACCCGTACGGCGTACGCCGTCGCGTCGTCGTCCGCCTGCTACAAGCTCGGCTCGTTCGTCGCCGCGATCAACAGCGACGACAGCACCGTCCTCGAGCCGCTCGAGGACCTGTTCGGGGTCAAGCTCGACCTCGTCAGCTACAAGGCGCTCGCGGCGGCCGAGGTGAACCTGGCCGACCTGGCCGCCGCCCCCACGATCGGCAGCCCCACGGCCCTGCTGACCGGCACGATCACGTACTCGAACCTGATCAGTGCCCTCATCTCGGTGCTGTCCAAGGACAGCACGGCCAACTCGGTCGCGATCAGTGCGCTCGACAAGATCCTGGGGGTCTCGGCCGTCGTGGGAGCGATCAGCCTCGGCAACGTCCTCCACGTGGCGCCCACCGACACCGCGGCGCTCGGCATGGACCTCAACGTGCTCGACATCGTGGGCTCGGCGCGGCTCGCCAACGGCGACCACTTCATCGAGGTGGAGAACATCCAAGCGGGAGTGCCCGGCGTCGGTTTCCAGTTCACGGGCGGCATCAAGCTGATCTCGGCCGCCCAGCTGGCGTGCGGCAAGCCGAACACCCCGGAGAGCGTCGCTGACAATGCCCAGCTCGAGGGTGATCTCGGGATCACCTTCGTCAACCTGCCGAGCCTGAGCATCCCGGGCCTGGCGACCTTGCAGACCACCAAGGGCACGGGGAGCCTGCACGTCAACCTCGCCGACGGGACTGGACAGCTCGTCGCCCCACCCGACGTTCATTGCGGCGACGGCACGGCAAGTGATCCGCACACCTACTCGGTGGCGGTGCAGACGCAGCCCGCGTCCTACTCGCTGCGCTCGGACATCGAGGTCACCGGGGACGTCAAGGCATCCGAGCTCAACGCCTTGGGGCTGGGCGGCCTCCTGTCCGGACTGCTGGGGATCCTGCTGCCGAATGCGAAGGTCACCCTGGACATCAAGGTCCGGTTCGACATCGCGACCAACTACGCGGGGGGCACCTCGATCGCCAACCTCGGCCTGCCGCCGAACGACACGACGCCGTACGAGACGGGCAGCACCGTCTATCTCGATCCTCGCAACGTCGTGCCGACGGTCACCGAGGTCTCGATCGGCGGCAAGCTCGCCCCGCTCAACCAGGTCCTGGTGCTGACGAACATGATCGTCAACGACCTGACGACCGCCAACAACGCGTTCATGGGCAAGACGCTCGTGCCGCTCATCGACAACATCAACAACACCTTCGTCGGTCCCGTCGCGCGGATGGTCGGGCTCCGGTTCGGAGGAGCCGACGTGTGGGCCGTGGGAGCGGTCTGCGGGGAGCCCGACCTGTGGGGATGACCCGTTCGTGCGCTGCCTAGTCCCAACGGACTAGGACCCCGGCCCCGAGCGGGTGGACTTGGTCGGGACCCGGTGACGGCGCACCAAGGACGGCGTTACGCTCCGCTGGTGGGCAAGGGAGATGCCCAGCCGGCGCTTGAGGGAGCGCCGGGGAGCGAGTGGAGGGACGATGCGTCGAGCGCTGCTATGGGGAGCCAGCGGACGCCGATCTCGTCGGCGACGTGACGACGAGGGAGCGGCCGCACTGGAGTTCGCCCTGATCCTTCCGATCCTGGTGATGCTGGTCTTCGGCATCATCGCGTTCGGCTACATGCTGAGCTTCCGTCAGGCCATGAGCCAGGCGGCAGCCGAGGGCGGCCGAGCGGCCGCGGTGAAGCCGGCCGGCACGCCCAACGACGAGCGCTACGCCGCTGCGCGAGCCGCGGTCAACGATGCGCTCAGCGCGTACGGCGTCGCCTGCACGGCGGGTGGCGGTCTCACCCACTCCGGTGGTCCGAGCGGGACCTGCACGATCGTCATCGGTGCCTGTTCCTCGGGTCCGGCGGGTGCGGAGTGCGCCAAGGTCACCCTGCACTACCCCTACAGCGACAACTCGCTGATCCCCGGCCTGGGGATCAACGCGATCCTTCCCGACGACCTCGAGTACTCCACCGAGGTGAGGGTCAGTTGAGCATCCGGTCGCGGGTCGCCCGGCTCGTGCACCGGCCTGACCGCGACGAGCGGGGCGCGACGGGCATCTTCGTCGCGGTCCTGGTGAGCCTGGTCCTGCTGGCGACGGCGGCGTTCGCCATCGACCTCGGCATGCAGCGCGCCGGTCGCCGTGACATGCAGACCGTGGCCGACATGGTGGCCCTCGACATGGGTCGGCTCATCGACGGCCGGACCCGCGCCCAGATCGAGGCCGGGGGAGCGAACGACCCGGCGGCCGCGGCGCAGCTCAACTGGAGCGTCGCCAACAACTCCGGCGAGACCATCGGCGAACCCCCGGACGTCACGGCGTACTGGGTCCAGGTCGCTGCCGACGGCACGTACCCCGAGGCCGGGGGCATCCCCGTGCAGGTCGGCTCCGCGCAGGTGCCCAACGGGGTCGTCATCATCGCCGGCACCGACCTCGGCTTCTCGTTCGGCGGGGTGACCGGGGTCGCGAGCGGCGACGTCCAGCGCTCCGCCGTGGCGACGGCCGAGGAGTCGGCGTGCTTCAGCGTGGGGTCCTACGCCGCGCGCCTCGACACGAGCAGCTCCGCGCTGCTCAACCCGATCCTCGAGGGCATCCTCGGCGGCGGCATCGACCTCGACGCGCTCAGCTACAACGGTCTCGTGGCTGCCGACGTGAGCCTGCTCGACCTCGCCGTCGAGCTCGGGCTGGGGTCCGTCGACGAGCTGCTCGCGGCCGACGTCAACGCGGGCTCGCTGCTCATCGCGGCCGCCAACGTGCTGCAGGCGGACGGCACCTCGGACCTCAACGTCCTCAACCTGGTCGGGGCCCAGCTGGGCGGCATCGCGATCTCGCTGGGCGACCTGGTGACGGCCGAGCCCGGCGCCGGCGCGGCCGAGACGGCGACGATCAACGTGTTCGACCTGCTCGCCGGCACCGTCCTCATCGCCAACGGGACCAATGCGCTCAGCATCCCCTCGCTCGCGGCCAACCTGCCACTGACCGGGACCGGGCTGACGACCAGCCTCACGCTCATCGAGAAGGCGCGGCAGCGGTGCGGCAAGATCGGCTCGCAGGCCGACACGGCCCAGGTCGCGCTCGGCATCTCCGGCCCCGTCGCCGCGCTGCCCAACATCCTCGGCCTGACCGCCTCCGCGACCGCCGACATCGCGGTCAACGTCGCCTCCGCCCGCGGGATCCTGACCGACATCGTGTGCGGCAGCGAGACCGCGGCCGACCCCAGCGGGGAGGACGTCCAGGTGACCAGCGGGGTCGTCGGTGCCTCGACCAAGGTCTCCGTCAACCTGTCCGGCAGCGTGCTCGGGCAGACCCTGCCCGGCCTCAGCGCACTGGCCCAGATCACCCTCGCCGGCCGGCTCGAGCTCACGGCGAGCACCGGCGACCCGTCGACGGTGCGGAACGCCCAGATCCGGGTGCCGAACAACCCCTCGGACTGGGGCGAGGCCTATCCGCTCGGATCGGGCGACCTCGGCCTCAACACCGCGAACGTGACGGCCACCTGGGTGACCGGGCCGACGGTCACCGTGCGGGTGCTCGGCATCCCGATCACGCTCAACGCCAACCAGCTGACGACCCTGCTCACCAACGTCGTGACCGGGGTGACCAACACCGTCCTCCAGCCGGTGCTGACAGCGGTCAACGACTCGATCCTCTCCCCGCTGTTCGACCTGCTCGGCCTCAACGTCGGCGGCGCCGACGTCTACGGCCAGCGGCCGTACTGCAGCAACCCTCTGCTGGTCGGCTAGCAAGCCCGGTCAGCGTCCACAGTCCCGCCCGGGGCGGTCCGTCTCCACAACGCCGCCCCGGGCCTGGGTCGTCCGTCGGCCGTCGCGGCGACGCTGGCGGGCATGACAGAGGCAACGGCAGGCACCCCGTCCGGCACGACCGCCCAGGCCCGGCAGGCCCTCGGCGCCTACGGGGAGGCAGTGGCGACTCGTCACCTCCTCGACCAGGGCATGGTGCTGGTGGAGCGCAACTGGCGGTGCGACGAGGGTGAGATCGACGTCCTGCTCCGCGACGGAGCGACGCTCGTGGTGTGCGAGGTCAAGACCCGCAGCAGCCTGGAGGCGGGGACGCCCCACGAGGCGATCACCGACGCCAAGCTCGCGCGGCTCAAGCGGCTCGGTGAGCGGTGGGCCACGGAGCGGGGCGTGCGGCCTGACGGGATCCGGGTCGACCTGGTCGCGGTCCTGCGACCGCGCCGCGGTCCCGCGATCGTCGACCACGTGGCAGGGCTGTTCTGATGCCGGTCTCGACCGCACTGTCCGTGGCCGTCAACGCGGCCCGCGGCCACCTCATCGACGTGCAGGCCGACGTCTCGACCGGCCAGGCCGGCATCACCCTCGTCGGCCGGGCCGACGCCGCCCTGCGCGAGGGGCAGGACCGGGTGCGGATGGCGGTGACCAACAGCGGTCTGACGTGGCCGGCGTCCAAGCGCACCACGATCCTGCTGTCGCCGGCCGACCTCCCCAAGTCGGGCACCCACTTCGACGTCGCCATCGCCGTCGCGCTGCTCGCGGCCGACGAGGCGCTGCCGGCGGCGGCACTGCGCGGCACCGTGTTCATCGGTGAGCTGACCCTGACCGGTGGGCTCCGCCCCGCGACCGGGGTGCTCCCGATGGTGCTGGCCGCGGTCGAGCGCGGCGTCCGGCGGGTGTTCGTGCCGGAGCCCCAGCTGGCCGAGGCGCGGATGGTGCCCGGCCTCGAGGTCATCGGGGTCCGCTCCCTGGCCCAGGTGGTCGCCGTCCTCAAGGACGAGGAGGTCCCGGCGGCGCCGCCCGTGGTCGCTGCCTCCGGCACCCACCTGCTCACCTGGCGGGGCGAGGCACGCCTCGACGAGCTCGACTTCGCCGACCTCCACGGGCTGCGCGACGTGAAGTACGCCGTCGAGGTCGCTGCCGCCGGCGGCCACGCGATCCTGATGTCCGGGGCGAAGGGCGCGGGCAAGACGAGCATCGCCGAGCGGATCCCGACGATCCTGCCCGACCTCACGGCCGAGGAGTCCCTCGAGCTGACCGCGGTCCACTCGCTGGCCGGCGTGCTCGACCCTGCGCGCGGCATGGTGACCCGTCCGCCGTACGCCGCCCCCCACCACGACGCGAGCAAGGCCAGCATCGTCGGCGGCGGACAGGGCCAGGTCCGTCCCGGCGAGATCAGCCGGGCCCACCTCGGAGTGCTGTTCCTCGACGAGTTCCCGCTCTTCCGGATCGACGTCATCGAGGCGCTCCGTCAACCGCTGGAGAGCGGTGACATCACCGTCGCCCGCCAGGAGGAGGCGGTGACCCTGCCGGCCCGGACCCTGCTGGTGCTGGCAGCCAACCCGTGTCCCTGTGGCGAGTACTCGACCGCCCCCGGTGCCAACGACTGCCAGTGCCTCGAGCGGGTCCGGCGCGACTACCGTCGGCGCCTGTCCGGACCGATCGCCGACCGCATCGACATCACCCGCCTGGTGGTCCCGGCGCGGGGCTCGCAGATCGACCGGTTCCGGCCGGCGGAGTCCTCGGCCGAGATCCGGCGGCGTGTCGCCGCGGCGCGTGAGCGCCAGCACCGCCGCTTCGCCGGCCGCAGCTGGCGGCTCAACAGTCAGGTGCCGAGCCCGCTGCTCAAGCGTGAGTGGCCGGTCAGCGCGGCCGGGCAGCGGCTGATCGACACCCAGACCTACGGCGGTCGGCTCAGCGTGCGCGGCGCGGTCCGGGTGCAGCGGCTCGCCTGGACGGTCGCCGACCTGCGCTCGGTCCGGACCGGTGTCGACGTCCGGCCCGGTGAGGAGGAGGTCGCGGCCGCGCTGCGGCTGCGCCTGGGCGAGCCGCTCGAGCTCCGCACGTTCGAGGACGGTGCCGCCGGCGGCGTCAGGGACGCAGACAGGGGTGACGACGACGGGGGTGACGACGACGTCGGTGACGAGGACCTCGACGAGGTCGTTCCTCTACGGGCGGAGACCCGA